>NVUK01000021.1 GCA_002401865.1 Candidatus Aerophobota bacterium
CCCATATTCCCAGGAACCACCTCTAAAATAACCGCTGCAAGAAAGGGCGCTACTAACGGATCTTTAAACACCTTTTCTAAAGCGATATTATCATTAAAAGGGATAGAAATAGTCTCACCAGCTACAGCCCTCGTAACCCCTGGTGATGATGGCATCGTCATCTCTTGAAATACCGATGATCCAGCATTCACTAAAAAGCCGTCGCTATGGCCATGGTAATGCCCATCAAATTTTAACGTATAACGCCTGCCTGTCACCCCTCTTGCTAAACGTACAGCGCTCATACACGCCTCTGTTCCAGAAGAGACAAAGCGCACCATGTCCATGTTCGGCACCAAAGAGATTAAACGCTCTGCTAAATCAAGTTCTGTTTTAGTAGAAAGACCAAAAGAGCTCCCCTTATACACAGCTGCCACTATTTTTTCGCAAATAATAGGGTCGCTATGGCCATGAATAAGCGCTCCCCAACTCATACAAAAATCTAAATACGTTTTACCTGAAAGAGTGATAAGCTTTGATCCACTAGCCCTATCAATGATTAAAGGATCACAATCCATATGTTGAAAGCTACGCACAGGAGAACTCACCCCTCCAGGCATAACTCTTCGAGACTTTTCTAAAATAGTACTTTGCATTTTCTACCTGTTACTCTACTTAATAAAAAATTCAAACTATAAAAAAAAACACATTTAAAAAAAAGAGTACTTTGCAATTAAACATATTTTTTTGACTCTATGGGAAAATTTGTAATTAGAAAAGTTTCAATCTATATTTTCTTAACAAATCCTTAATTAAATGGTCTTATTAATTTAACATTTTGCAAAAAAACGGCCGGTTAGTTTAATATAAGAGGAATCTATTTATAAAATTATTGTTTTGGAGGATATATGCCTGGAGAAATTGAAGAAATTAGTAGCCTAGAGGCAAGCGATATTTATGCAGAAATTCCTGTAGAGCAAGAAATTGAACGCTCAAAGCATATCCCTGCACACATGGCAGCACCTTTTTTAGCGATGGAAGCGGACAACCACTTTCAAACTTCTTTACAAAATGTGATGAAAATATCACAGCAGAACAACTTAGTTCTATCTGAACTTTTACCAGTAGTAACCAAGCTGGGTAAAGAAAAAGCAAAATTTGATGCTTTGGAAGAGGATGAGACACACGACATGAGCGCCTTTAACGAGGAGTTTGAAAAACTAAAAACGCTTTATCGCGCCTTAAAAAGTCAAGGCGAGAGCGTGCAAGAGCTAGCTAACACCTGTGCGGACAAGAGTATAGACAAATCAGATGCTGAGGCCTATTTAAACAAAATATTTCCAGATGATCTAGATCTTGAAAATATGGATCGATGGGACTTTGAAGAGCTGAAAGAAAATCTTTCTCACTGGAGAGACTCCCTTAAGCGCGATATTGATTTTAATACTAACTCTTTATTTGCTGTGCTTCAACTCTACATCTCTTGTCAAAATGTGATGCAAAACATGACAAGAAATGAAATTGAGAGCAATGCAAACCGTGTTAGAAACCAAATACCTAGATAAGTACAGGAGTTTTTTGTGGCTATTGATGAATTAGAACCTACTGAGCAAACGAGCACATTCCCTATCAGCTTAGACTGGTTAACTAATCTGTTCACCCCTACAAAGCCTGTAGAAAAAGAAGCGGTTATTGACCCTGCTACAAGCAGTAATAAGCCCGCCTCCCCTTTCAAACTCCCTTCTAAACCTGTAAGTCTTGATGAATTAAAACAGTTGTTTCCCAACTTAACGCCTGCAGAAGAGATTCAAATGGATTCTCTTTTCTCCAAAAGCTTTCTCTATGAAGGCACTCCTGCAAGCCAATTTGCCCAGCATCTAGATTCTATGATGCAGTTAACGCAGAAAATGCGCATGCATGTAGAGAAGCAAATTAAAGCGGATAAAGCTGCTTTAGATAAAATAGTGCACAATAAAATTGAGCATAACAAAGCTTTTTTAGAGCATGAAAAAAAAGCAGCTAAATGGGAATGGACCAAAAACATACTCGACTGCATTAGCTTAACGCTTGGCGGTATTTCTTTAATTGGATCGCTTACCACGGGCCCAGCAGCGCCTCCTGTTGCAACAGCTTTACAAGCTTCTCTTACAACACTCTTTAGCGTGGCCTCTCTTATCCTTCGGATGAAAAAACCTGAATATGTGAAAATGAATTTGGCTTTATCCACGCTCTCTTTTGTAACCTCTACTCACCTCTGGCTTGCTAGGCCCCAAACTTACGAGCACCTGATCCCAGCGGCCAGGGACGGTTGGTCTGCCATAGGGAATAAAGTTAACTTTTTCTGCGAATCTCTTATGAGCTCTACTAAGTGTTTAGTAGGGTATAAAAAAGGGATGAGTGAAAAAGGAATAAAAGAAGAAAAAGGAAAAGTAATTATTGAGAGTCAAAAAATGCAAAAGAAAAGTGATTCTATTAGTGACAATATAACCAAGCACACTATCACCGACAAACACTATTCTGCCTTTATACAAGTAGCCACTGCAGCGCTTGAACAACTTAATCAAATGAAGAAAAAAACAAACCAAGGAGGCCGATAATGTCCACAATAAGCGACGTAACCGACGAGAGTACACCTCTTGTAGACAACACTAATAATGATCTCTACCTGGACTACTTAAAATCTTCCGAGGGTAAAGATACCCACAATATCGCGGCAATGCTCCACCTCATTCAGTTCATGATAAGCCAACTGCACGAAATACAAGATTCTATCACACATGAAAAAAGCAAAGCGGTAGAATATTGGACTAAAGAGGCTGAAAAAGCATCTGATGCGATGCAAACGTCGGGAATGCTCAAACTAATAGACATGGCGGGTCCTTTACTTGAAATGGCAGCACCCTTTTATGCAAATGACACTAACTTTCCAAACTACTCTGACGACGAGATAAAAGCACTTCTGTCAAAAATCAAAAACATGGGCGGTACCGCCTTTAAAAGTATTTCCACTATGGGGTCGCAAGTGTATGATTCAAAATCTCAAGAAAGTAGCCAACACTCACAGCTACACCAAAGTGATAAAGAGAGTTTACAAACGCTTCTACAAAACCTATCTCAAGCTTTGCAAGCAATTCAAGATAGACTCAACCAAGCCATAAATACTTTAGGAACACAAAATAAAGATTCTTCTGGGCGCTAATTTTCACCAGCACACAGGGTTTTACTAATTAAGAGCCTCTATGTTTTTCATAGGGGCTTTTTTTTACCCTACCCAAAGAGCGCGTTCCTATGGTAATACTAGAAAATAGGTTGGCCCAACGGAGTTTTTATTATGTTAAGTATTATTATGGGTGTCAGTGGATGCGGGAAAACGTATTTTGGCAAAAAAGCTGCGCAAATACTAAAGTGCGAGTTTATCGATGCTGATAATTTTCATACCCAAGAAAATATTGAAAAAATGCGCGAGGGTATCGCTTTAACAGATCTAGACCGAAAACCTTGGCTTGAAAAAATCCACGGGGTGCTTCTTAAAAAATATACCGAGGGTAGTTCAGCTATTTTAGCTTGCTCAATGTTAAAAAATTCGCATCAAAAATTTTTGCTATCCAACCTGGAAGCTAAAATTATCTACTTAGAAGGTTCATACGCTTTTATTATAAAACAGCTACAACAAAGACAAGGCCATTTTTTCCCTCCCTCTCTTTTAAAGTCCCAATTCGATATTTTACAAGTGCCTAAATCTGCAATTACTATCTCTATTGAGCAGTCTGAAGAAAAAACATTAACGGATATGGTTAAAAATTTGAAAAATAGTCGTTTTGGATGTTAGATTGAATGTTGGTTGAAATAGCATAACTGCGAATGAAATATCTATTAGACAAATTCCGTTTTCTCTTCTCTACAGGTGAATATGTTTCCTTAATTTGGACGATTATTGTCGTTACAATTAGGCGACCACCAAGATGGGCGCTGATTAGAGAACAGCTTTACCATATGGGAGTACTTTCCCTGCCAGTGGTTGCTATGACAGGCTTTTCTACAGGACTTGTTCTCGCTGCCCAATCTTTTTTTCAACTCAGCGACAAAGGTCTCGCTAGCGCTACAGGCCTGATGGTTGCCAAAGCTATGTTCACAGAACTAGGTCCTGTACTTACTGCTTTTATGGTTACAGGTAGAGTAGGCGCGGCGATGTGCGCAGAGCTTGGAAGCATGCGAGTAACTGAACAAATCGATGCTTTGGAAACAATGGCAATAGATCCTAACCGTTATCTTGTAGCCCCTAGATTTATCTCTGGAGTCTTTATGGTTCCTCTATTAACTATTTTCAGCTCTTTTATGGGCGTTTTCGGAGGTTATCTTCTCGCAATTTTTTACTTTAACATGCCTCCCGCTACTTACTTTGATCCTATGCAAATTTATATCACCGACTTTGACTTAGTGATTGGTTTTGTTAAATCGGTATTTTTTGGTGTTATCATGGTAACGGTTTCGTGTTATAAAGGATTAAAGACAACCGGCGGCGCCGCTGGTGTGGGTAAATCTACAACTAATAGCGTGGTGATTTGCTACACACTTATCCTCTTTAGTAATTTCTTTATCACTTTGGGACTTAACTTAGTCCGTACAGCAACAGGATGGTTTTCCTCATGATCAAGATTAAAAATCTGTCCAAATCTTTTGACTCTTGCCAAGTTATTAAAGGTCTATCTATAGATATTGCCTCAAATAGTACGCTTGTTATTTTGGGCCGCTCAGGAGTGGGTAAAAGTGTATTGCTTAAGTTAATTATTGGTGTTTTTGCCCCTGATGAGGGAAGTATCACTATTGACGATCTAGAAATCACTTCTATGACAAAAAAAGAGCGCTTTAAAAAGCTGAAAAATATTGGTATGTTATTTCAAGGCTCTGCTCTTTTTGATTCGATGAATATAGAAGAGAACATTGGCTTTTTCCTACGTCAACATGGCAATTTAGAAACAGGCAAGAGTTACAGCAGTGCAGAAATTAAAGATATGGTTGGCCATGCGCTTGAAAAAGTGGGTCTTGCTGGCGTAGAGGAAAAAATGCCCTCTGATCTTTCAGGAGGGATGAGAAAACGTGCAGGTCTTGCAAGGCTTGTTATTTACCGTCCAACTATCTTATTATACGACGAACCCACAACAGGACTCGACCCTATCACAGCAATGCAAATCAACGATCTTATTTTAGAAATTCAAGAGGAATTACAAGCTACAAGCATTGTAGTGACCCACGACATTATCTCAGCACTATGTGTTGGAGACCGCTTTGCCCTACATGAAGTTGGAAGAATTATCCATGAAGATAGCCCCGATAATTTTATGAAAATCGATCACCCAACAATTAACTTTTTAAATAAAACAATCACCCAAGACCCAAGAACACTCAGGAGAAACTCATAATGCTAAACTACATGAAAAATATGCTCATCGGCCTTTTTGTTGTTATTGCATGTGGACTGTTTGTCGGAATTATCCTTTTTCTAGAACCTAGCGTAGGAGATGGTAAAGAAACATTGATTGTCCGTTTTTCTAATATCAATGGTATCTCTGTAGGAACTAGGGTGATGTTTGCAGGCAAGCCTATTGGAGAAGTTGTAAAAATTGAGCAAATTCCTCACGCTAGAGAGCAACCAACCGATGAAATTGGCCAGGTCTATTTCTATCAACTTATTCTCCACGTTGACTCAAGTGTACATGTTTATAATACCGATGAAATCACCGTGCAAACATCAGGGCTACTGGGTGAAAAATCCATCGCTATTATTCCCAAAGCGCCTCCCAAAGGTGTGAAACCCAAACTCATCACCTCAAAAACTCCCGTATATGCTGAATCGGTGGACAGTATAGAGAGTGCGATAAATGAAGTATCTCAATTAACCGATAAAATAGAAGAGACTTTGGATAAAGTAATTAGCTGGATCGACCAAAATGGTTTTGAGCTTGGCATGGCTATCCGCTCATTTGATGACGCTATGAATCAAACCTCCATTATGATTTCTGATGTGAACCAACTAGGTGTAGTGGAAAGCGTTGAAAAATCAGTAAAACAATTTGATATCTTAATGCAAGATGCTGCCTACTTGGTAGATCAAGCTATTGATGGGCGTATTATTCCTAACTTGTCTGACACGTTAGACACAATGAAATATGCCTCAAGAAACTTTGACAAAATTATTCACCAAATAGCTAGTGGTGAAGGGAGTATAGGTAAACTTATCTTTGATGATAACACCTATTTACAAGTCAATGCGGTCTTAAGCAAAGTGAATACGTTGATGAATGATGTAAACCACTACGGCGTATTTTTTAACCTCAATAAAAAATGGCAACGCTCTAGAGAGAAAAGAGCCACAATGCTCAATGCCCTTAACTCTCCTGAAAAGTTTAGAAATTACTTCACACAAGAAGTAGATGGAATCAATACTTCTATGAGTAGGCTTTCCATGTTGATAGAAAAAGCTCAAAGCGATCAAGATATCCAAGACAATGCTCTGTTTAAAAAAGATTTTAAGGAACTCTTTGAACAGACCAAAGCTATGCTTGATAACTTGAAACTCTACAACGAGCAGCTCGAAGACGCTCCTACCGGAGGTTAAATGTATGAAGCCTGTTCCTTATCACCATTTAGACGTAGGATCACTCCTCATCGCCTCGCCCGATACAACTGAGCATGACTATGAAAAAAAAGTGGTTTTAATCTGCTTTAAAGATGAAATGAAAATTTTGGGAATCTGTCTCAATGTTCCTCATTCTGCCCGTTTTGAAACTGTTTTTTTAGGAGTAGACACTCCAACCAATCCCCATATTCGCCTTCTCGATGGTGGCCTGGATGACCCCGATCATATTATGATACTCCACTCTCCTATTGTAGAAAATGAACTCCCTTCATGGCCTGTAAATGACAATACTTATTTTCTTATTGAGCAAGAAGATATCTCCCCTCTTTTTTTCCACCCTTCTAATCCCCATATTCTTGTCTCTATTGGCTACTTTCACTGGGAAGCTGGATCTTTAGAACAAGAAATTTATCATGGCCACTGGTTACTTGCGCCAAGCAATCACATCGATTTATTCAACCAAGAGCCTTCTCAAATGTGGAATGCTATGATGCGCGAGGTGAGTGATAAATATAGAGTGTTTGAATTTATGCCCAGCATGCTTTCTGAAAATTAACTCTTAGTTGAGCTTTAAATTTTTGATAAATCCTTTGGGATATAGAGATTCTAAATCTTCTCTTAAGGGCGAGGATTTCTTAGCGTAAATACTTTGCAAGACAATAAAAATCGCGCTACTGGCCCTATGGAAACCCAGTGGATCGATAGTACGCTCTCGTACCAGCAACGCTGGCCTAAATAAAACACCCAACAGATCATCCACTTCTCCCTTTTTCCACGTAGAGCTTCCTGAAAGGATTTTGATCATTAGGAAAAAAGAAAAACTAAAGTTCATTCCTTTATCTACACCATCTTTACAAGAGAAACTGATGTGATCTGGATTTAAAAGCTCAATCACTTTAAGTGTAATCAATAAATACGCTATTTCAATAAAATCCATCCGGTCTTTACGTTCTAATTTACTTTCTTTGTTAAAAAATAAAGTGTGAATCAGAGGTAACAGCTTTTTTATAAACCCGCTAAAATCTTTACTATTAATAGCTTTTGAAAAATTATAACCCGAACCCTCAGTACTGAGTAACTGCTGATCAAATGCCGCCATAAACTGTTTACTACTATCCATTTTTTCATATTCAGCTGCTTGATTATAAAATTCTGACCCCTTGTTCAGGCTGATCAGATTAAAGGCTTTTTCATACTCTTTTCTACAGCCTACACGGGAAATTTCTTGGCAACGCGCATGTTCTTTCCAGGAAAGACTATTTTGCAGATTGATATAGAGCAAAGATTCCCCTTTGGACTCAAGAGCGTGTAAAAAGGCGATAAACTCATCGAGCATTTCAGCTTTACTCGTATAATGTTGCGTTGTTGGCGAAGGTATTTTAAGCACATTTTTTACCTCATCACCTGACTTAAAACAAAACATCACACCTGGATAATTAGAGAGGAGAAAAGGATCAAAGGGAGGTGTTTTACCAGGATTAGAAAGCAGATCAAAACTTTTTAGAAGTGGACCACTTGGAAACAGGTTTAAATGTTTGCTAACGATATCTTGGGTTTCAGATAGTTCACTTAGCATCTCAGGAATATGTAAAGAATTTAAACTCTCTCTCCACTTAGATACGCCTTGATAATGCATAATAGGGTTGACGAAGTCTTTGATAAAACATGCCTTATTTTCATTGGTATAAATAGAATAACTCACTTGAAAAATAAGATCGAAAATCACTTTAGAAAGTGCGTCTGTCTCATCCATTTCACCATGAATAATTTGTTGATACTCGTTCATACTGAGAATAGATCTAAAAAAATCAATAAAATCTGAAAAGTATTCTGTAGACGTTTTTTGCGCTGTATTCTTTGCCAAACTTGAATTTTTACAAGACATAAGTAGTGAGAGCAGCATACTGTGCAATTTTTTAATAATATCTATTTTTTTGTGGTGCACTATCTCTTTGTAAAAAGCCTCTGCTTTCTCTTTCACTTCCTTTTTGATACTCAAAGCCATTTGATGCACTAAAACATCTTTGTATCTATGAATTTTTAACAACGGATCTTCTAAAGCATTTTGAAACGATTCGTCAAATTCATGCACGAGCTTAATATGGCGAAGTAGTGTTCTGTTGAAAAAAGGACTCCCATCATCTTGCTTTAAATAAAAAAGCTCATAACTATCATCTCTTTTCACAGCATTTAGATCTTTAAGCCCCTTGTGCTCAAGATCTAAATTCATATTTCCCCCTTCCCACTCTTCTTCCCATAAATCATCCGCACTCATCTGTTGCTGAAAGCGTTTGACCATCTTTTCTTGGTAAAAATTACACAATTTTTGAAAGGCATCCAAAGAGGTTTGTGCCTTTTTTTCGTCCAACGAGCGTATTTTTTTCTCAGCCTCACACGCCATAAGCATAATCGCTTTTACGCCTCTTTGCGCCTTTAAACCTTTAAGCTCTTTTTTTCCTTTTCTGCACAGATGCTTCATATAAGCATGGACCGTTTTAAACGCATTGGTCACATTTTGAAACTCTTGATCCTTTCCTTTTTTATCTTCTGTTAGAACATTGACACGCTTAGATTTTAATGCTTTTGATGGCTTTTCAAATACTTGTACAAATTCAGAGAGTTGCTCTACAGCTTCCATAATGCGCAGCTGCCCTTCAAATTTCTTTGACCCTGATTTTTTACTTGTTGTAGAAACTGTTTTATTTGTAACTTTCTTGGCCTTAGTCGTTTGTTTTTTTACAGATGAAGCTTTACCCTTAACCTGTGCTTTCAAGCTTTTTTTGCCCGTAGTTGTAGCCTTAGCTTTTTTTGCCGGAACTTTCTTACTCTTTTTTGTAGAGGGACGCTTTACTGTCTTTTTAGTGCGCTCTGCCATAAAACAGTGTAACCTTTTGTAAAACAAGAACTTAAAAAATAAAAGCAGCGGAAACAAATTACAATAACTTGAAACCCTTCTTTACTTAATAAGAACCCAATTTTATTAAAAATTCAATAGTTTTTATGCATATAAAACTAATTAACAGTAACCATTCTGTCACAACTAGTTAAAGGACTGTTAGAATAGTTATACTTCCCATCGTATAGCACCAGCCTAATACGATGCTCTCCTCGGCCAAGCCCCTCAATCTTATAGACTTGATCGCTGGTTACAAGACTAACAAACTGATTATCAATCGATAACACAACTTTAGGATCTGCAACCTGCTTGTTTTTATCTGAAAAATGCACATCTAAAAGTATGTGTTGGCCTAAGATATGGCTTTGTGATGGATAGGGTGATAGTAAAGATAAGATAGGGTTTGCGTCATCAAAGGTAGTCTCTGAGGATTTTTTAGGGTCTAGGAAGTAAAAACTACAACTATTGAGTTGAGCATTTTTATCGAGCATAATACCCTGGCTATCTATGGAAAAAATGCGGATGAGATGTTGTCCTCTTTCTAGAGAGAGAGGAAGAAAAAAGCTAACTAAAGCTTTGCGTGAATTAACATGGCCCACTTTTTTCTCTACTCGAAACGGAGGGTGATTATCCATAAAAACAGCAAAGCATTTATCCTCTAAACTCTCGTTGCTTGCAGTCACTTGAAGTTGTACATTCACAGGGTTACGTTTTTTATTCTCAGATACACGGGGAAAGAGAATTTTTACAGATTTAGAAAAATGTGGAGGCTTATCCACTTGTTGCAAAGCTGTTACTGAAATTTGCCCAGATACGGCGCTATCTGTAGCAAATGCACAGGGTGTTGTTACACACAATAAAAAAAAATAAAAAAATTTCAAACAAATACCTCTACTTGGAAAATTGATCTATAAAATTTCTTTTCCTACACCCTATAAGTACACATAAAACAGTAATAGCCAAACAAAGCAAGCATATGTGAAGAAAGAAAAAACTTTTTTGATAAGATAAATTCCATAAATTGGAGATATAAGAGATTTCCCCTTGAGAAAGCGTAGACGTTAATTGTTCTTGAAAATTACCTCCAATTTTCGCTTTCGACAACACCTTAAATGAGGGTATTTTATCTTTCAACGGCGCAGCAATATTTTGGTAAAAGGTTGTTCTATTCCAATAATTAATCAAACTTCCCCATGTAGCTACTCCCATAGATGATCCAAAAAAACGGACCGTATTATAAAGGCCTGAAACCATCCCTGACATACTCTTTTCTACTCCATGCTGGGCTAGTGTTCCTGAAGGTGTAGAAATAAAAGAGATTCCAATACCAAATAAAACAAAACAGATAATAAATTGCCATTTTTCAGGATGACTTATGGAAAAAGCAATGCCCGCTAAAGCAACAGACAACACGCTCCATCCGAGTATAATAGGTCTTTTGAATCCTTTTTTATCAAAATAAACACCTGCGATAGGAGAAAAGATAAAAAGCCCTAATGTAGCAAAAGAAATAACCGATCCAACTTGGATAGGTGTCGTTCCAAGGTTACCCTCGATTAAAAAGTATATAGGCCAAAAAAATGAAATACTTAAAATACTTTGGGAAAAAAAGACGACTAAAATAGCTAATAAAAAAGATTGCCTCTTCAGTAACCTAAAGTCAAAATAAGGGTGCTCTGCCCTACGACTTGAAAATACTAATAAAGAGACAAACAAAACAATACAGCCAAGCAAAATAAAGGTTGTAGTGGAAAAGCCCCGCGCCCCTAAGGTGGTGATTACATAGATCAAAGTAGCAATAGAGAGCGTGAAACTAAAAAAGCCTAAAACATCCAGTTTCTCTCTAAATGCGGTAAATTTAACCCGCGCGCGCGCGGCTAATATAAACGCAACAATCCCTACTAAAATATTGAGCAAAAAAAGAGCTCGCCAAGTGAATAGCTGGGTTAATAATCCTCCTAAAAAAGGACCCATCATTAAAGCCATTGAACTCATTCCAATCAACGTTCCTATCTTTTTTCCCCTAACCGACTCGCTATAGGTGTGCACAATCACACTAAAGGTTGCAGGGCTAATCATAGCCCCTCCAAAACCACACAACACTCTTCCTGTTAACAGAGAGGTTAAGTTAAAAGAGCATAACGCTAAAACCGAACCTACAAGATAAAAACAAATACCCACTCTAAAGATCTTTAATGGACCAAATCTCCTTACAAGTCTTCCCCCCAAAAGAAACATCGAGCAACTGGTAATAAAATAGGCGTTTACCACCCAAAACAAAGAGGACGCGTTAATATTTAAACTGTTAGAAATTTGAGGCAAAGCTATAGGAAGAAACGTAGCATTGAGAAAAATCATAGAAAACGAGACTACTAAAGCTACAAACATCCGTTTTTTTGGCTTAACTTGCTCCACGTCTTGACTCATTATTTCTCTCTCATTTCCATAGCAAACCTACAGGTAAATCCTCTTCCCTCTATAAGGATTGGTATAAAGGTTTTCTATTTTGCTATCAATTAATTAAACTCTTAATTTGATGCACTTACCATGCCCCTCTTTCGCCCCTCTCTTTTCTCTTTGTTTTTTCCAATTTTACTGCTACCATTTACCAAATAAAAGCACCCTAAATAAGGCCTGGTTTATGAAGAAATATATCTTTTTTCTCTTTTCATTTAGTTTGTTCATCTCCCTTTTTTATATACAAAAAAAGAGAGACACTTCAGCCGTTACTACCCAAACATTAAAAGTTAACATCTCCTACTCTCCCTACTCTTTAGACCCACGCACCTCCACAGACCCTGTTACAGCAACACTACATTTAATGCTTTTTGAAGGCCTTACCCGATTAAACCAAGATGGCACCACCACACTTTGTCTTGCTAAAAGCTATGCTCTGTCTAAAGACAAGATGACCTACACCTTTCACTTAAAAAAAAGCTGCTTTTCAGATGGATCCCCTCTTACAGCCTACGACTTTGAGCGCTCTTGGAAAGAAGCGGTTAGCCCTGATTTTATAGGGCGAGCAAGTGAGCTTTTTTTTTGTATAAAAAATGCTAAGGCCATCAAACTTGGAGATAAAGAAAAAGAGCTTGGAGTGGTTGCTAAAGATGAGTATACATTACAAGTTACCCTCAATCACCCCGCCCCCTATTTTCTTAACCTTCTCTCATACCCCACTTTTTTTCCCATACATCGCACTTTTTCTTCCCAGGAATCTAAAGGTAACCCCCTTATTTCCAATGGCCCTTTTCAGCTAAAGAACAAAATTAATAACAATAAAATTTGCCTAAAGAAAAATCCTTTTTTCCACCATCAAAAACGTGTGCAATTAACTCACATTGAACTCGATGTTGTTTCCGATGCTACCACCTCTTTTTATCTATTTCAAAAAGAACAAAACCATTGGTTTGGAGGTTTTTTAGAAGCTCTACCTGTCGATAGCATCCAAGAAATTTTGACTAATTATACTTTGATAGAAAAGCCTACGACAGGGTTTTGTTTTTGCTCTGTCAATGTGACAAACCCTATCCTTTCCAATTTAAATATAAGAAAAGCTCTCTACCAAGCCATGAACCCCCCCAGTCTTATCCAAGATTTTCCTATTTTAGCACATGAAACAGCCATGGGTCCTACACCTACACAGTTTTGGAAAACGCACAATATGAAGCCCTTAACCATTGAAATAAATGAGGACCCTTTAACACTTTTTAATCGAGGAATCGACGAGCTGGGTATAGATAAAAAAGAGTTCCCCTCTTTGAATCTAATCTATTTTCCATGTGATGCGTATAAAAGAATAGCTCAAATCTTTCAACAAAGGCTTAAATCTCTTTTAAATATAGACCTCAAGCTTGTTGTTACTCCCGCCTCTGAACACTACCACAAGCTCTCCTCTCAAGATTATGACCTCTCTATATCTGCTTGGATATCTCAATTTAATGACCCCCTAAATTATCTTCAGCGCTTAAACGGAACCTCCAATAAAAATCATCCCGGCTGGATCAACACTTCTTTTACCAAGCTTTTAGACAAAAGTTTGTGGGCCGATAACCAAACTGCTAGAATTCATCTTCTTCACGCAGCCGAATCGCTTATTGCAGAACAAATCCCCCTAATTCCCCTTTACCATTTTAATCTCACTTACTTGCAACACCACGCACTTAAAGGAGTCCATATTTCTCCTCTTGGTCTTACAGACTTTAGATACGCATACTTTGAAAAGATATAAATTTTTTGTTTGCAATAAAACATCAGCTAACTGAATATCAATCCTTCCGTATCCTTTATACAGGCGGTGTTATGAGGACGTTAATTCGAGGAGCCCTTTTTCTAGGACACCTCTCCCTGCTACTCACCTTTTCGAGCTGCAGTAAGAATAAAAGTACTTCCAAGCAAATCATCCGTTTAGCTTTTTCTAGTGATCCTCCCACATTAAATCCTGTTAGGGGCGGTGATGTTATTTCCTCCACTGCGCAGTTTATGCTGTTTGAAGGCCTTACAAAAATGACAAAAGAGTCCTCTACAACACCTGCTTTAGCAAAGTCGATTGTGCTTTCAGAAGATAAAAAAACATATATATTCCTATTAAAAAGTGTAGCCTGGTCTGATGGCCATCCCGTTACAGCGCATGATTTTGTCTACGCTTGGAAACAAATGTTATCTCCTGATTTCCCCGCTCCCAATGCGCACCTGCTCTATCCTATACTCAATGCTAAACAAGCAAAACTTGGACAAGTACCGCTCGATGACGTGGGCATTAAAGCTAAAAGCGATAAGCTACTGATCGTCACACTAGAAAAGCCCACCCCCTATTTTTTAGAATTAACTTCTTTCTGCTCTTTTTTCCCCATCCCTTCTCATATTGCAAAACAGCACCCTAATTGGGCAGATAAACCTGGCGAGCTATTTGTCACCAATGGCCCTTTTTCTATAGAAAGCTATAGTATAGGTAATGAACTCAAGCTGGTAAAAAACACTCTTTACCACAACAAACAAAATGTCTCTTTAGATGAAATTATAGTCAAAATCATCGATGATCCTATGACAGCGTTGCTGCTTTTTGAAAAAGGAGAAATAGACTTTCTTGGATCCCCCTGTTCTTCTATTCCCTCGGACAGTATTCCTTCTCTTAAAAGTAAAAATTTATTAATCCATCAACCACTTGGAGCCAGTAGTTTTTTCTCTTTCAATGTCAACCACCCCCCTTTTACTAATACCAAAATCAGAAAAGCTTTATCTCACACTATTAATAGAGAAGCGATTGTGCAATTTATTACTCAGGTTAACGAATCTCCTATGATCACGGCTATACCTACAGTATTAAAAAAAGCTACAACTCCCTCCATTAAACCTATCCACTTTTCTAAAGATGAGTGCCAAACATTATTTGAAGAAGGATTGAAGGAATTGGGCTTAACGCGGGAATCTATTTCCCCTTTGACCATCACCATTAATGAAAATGATATTCCTAAGAAAATAGCCCAAGAAGTACTTTCTGAGTGGAAAAAAACTTTTGATATTGATGTATCTATAGAAACAGTCCCCACCAAATCTTATTTGCAAAAGCTCTATTCTAAAGACTTTGACATAGCCTACTGCCAACTGGTCGTACATTATAATGACGCTATGAATATTTTAGAACGCTTTAAACATGGCTCCAACATTAAAAATTATTGTGGTTGGGAAAATGCAGAATTTATAAAAATATTGGATGAGTCCTCGTATATTCACAACCATGACAAGCGGATTCACCATCTTGAAAAAGCAGAGCAAATTTTACTCGATGAAATGCCCTTTTCTCCTATTTACCACTGGAATGAGGTTTATATTGAAAATGCTAATGTTAAAAACATATTCATCTCCCCAATAGGTTCTGCACACTTTGAAAACTGTAAGCGGATCTAATTAACGATCCTTAAGGTAAGGTGGCTTATATGCATTTAGATTTTATTAAAATAAAACCCTCCAGGCCTATTTGTAGTGAAGATGACTCGGATGAGGGAATCCTTCGCTTTGTTGAAAGTGGTCTAAGGAATATTATCCCCGAAGAGGTTTTAGTCCATTCCACCCAGGCACAAGGATCTCCTAAAGACACTTTCCTCCTTCCCCTTGAAAAGGTTCTTCCTATTGTCTCTTTTGATTTCATCCATTACAAAGAAAATATTCTTTGCGCCAAGATTTTAAGCCCTGCTAAATTTACCCAGGGGGTGGGAAGATTTTTTATCAACACTCTCTCAACATCTCTACTTCCAGGAAAAATTTTCTCTTTCTTTTTGACTCAAGGACTCAGTTTTGAATTTATTGTTTGCCCAGAAACGTATTTCTTCTATTTTCAGTGTTGTGTCAATTTAGAAAATGCGCAAAATGTCAAAGCTGTAAAGAAAAATTTAGACGCCATTGCTAACCAAGTTCGCCTTACTGTTTTAGGTGTTATGCATTCAAGAAAACTCGTAGCCTCAAAAACCCTTTCTACCCAAGAAAAGCATATGATTTTGGTAGAAAATTTGATGAGTTTAAATCCATCCTCACATACCACCTCAGATAAGCTTTATGGCACCTCCTATGATCTATTATCCAACGCTTATAAAGAACAAAAAGATCCTTTACTGCAAACATTGCCCAGTTCCAATTCTACCGCTTCTCAGCTGTTTGATCACAATATTTTCGACGCTTTTTATAAAAAAACAAACCATATTTTTCATGAGTCTGAAATGAAAAACTACCCTGTATCTTACCTCCATAAAATGATCTCTTATTGCTACCTATTTCGAAAAATGCACAAACATGCCATCTTAAATAAGAAAGAGTTTGCCGACTCAATTAAAATCATCAACTTCCCTTCAAAAGATGCCGATACCGGAGTAAATATTCCAAAGCTGGGCGCCATTAGCGTACTAGTAGGAGAAAGTTCTGATCCTGTAATAGAAAAATTAGCCCTAGCTCACTATATTAGCACTTTTCAAACACCCCTCTGTCTCACAAAATTACAAGTGCTCCACTCTCCTTTCTTTGGCAAAAAAATAACTTTAATCTACTTCGATATAAAAAAACCAAGTCACGCACCTTTCTCTTTAGAAGAGATTAAACGTTGGAAAACAGATTTTCTCTCTGGTCTAAAACAAGAACATCAAAATATAAAAAACAAACCCTCTTTTCAAAGCAGACATCCTGAAGAGATGTCCTCTTTTTTATCTATGCGAGAATCTTATTACAAACATGGAGAGAAAAGTTTAGTGCATGCTCTGTTTTCCAGTGGCGTAAAGCGGGGATGCTTGGTTACCTTTGCCATTATTACAGACAATAACTATGACCAGCTACAACTAGAACAGTCCAAGTTAAGATTTTGTGAGATTTGCTCCCACCAGAAAGAAATCATAGGATCGGGAAAAAATCATAAACCTATCTATTACCATAGTCTTAAAACAATCATAACTCAAAAAAGTGGAGGCACGCCAGCGGAGGATCCTGAAGAAATCATCGAACAAGTGGTTGTAAACCTGGAAACTATATTTGGTCCTCTACAACGCTTTTCTAAATACTTTGCTAAACAATGCCCTCAAAAGCTCATCGCATTAAAACAGTCTCTGCCTGTATCCCTGCCTCAACGTTTTACTGAAAGCATCTACTTTGCTCTTACGCCGCGCTCGCATAGATTATCACTTAAGACCGAGCACTTGAAACAATTTGTTTTATTTCTATACAGCCGTATCCAATCTCTCACCCCTTCAGTAACTCTAACGCATGTTTACGAAAACTACCTTTGGGTTTTAACCAAAGCTGCTAATATGCAAAAAACAAGACCTGTGATAAGAAAAACCCCCTCTTTAAGCATCACAGAGCTATACACTAATGTGGACGAAAAGCAAATCTTTGCCGCTATTATTCAATGCAATGAGGATAAAGACGCGCATGGATTAATTAGGAGTATCGTGGATAATAAAGTACAGTATGAGCTAAGTAAAAGGCTTAGACCTAAAAAAACTCTGCCCCACTCTTTCTCTGTTTAATTAATCTTTTTTTTGCTAAACTTGGCCGAGATAAAACGAGGTTGTGTATATCCTTTATGACTACTCCTGCTTTAACTATTTCTAATGTCGGTAAAAAATTTAACAAATTCAAAGCTTTAGATTCTGTTTCTTTCACCATTAATCCTGGGGAAATTTTTGGCTTACTCGGACCTAATGGCGCAGGAAAAACTACCCTCATCTCCTGCATTGTAGGACTTTTAAAACCCTCCTCTGGCCATATAAAAATCTTTGACTATGACAGTCAAGAAGAGTCTAATAAAGCCAAGCACCTATTAGGGTTTGTTCCTCAAGAACTGATTAATTATGGCTACTTTACTGTCGAAAAAATTTTGGCTTTTCATATCCATTTTTATGGGCTGAGTAAAGACCGCGACCGGATTAATTTTTTACTTCATAAGCTCAGTCTTTATAAGCATCGAAAAAAGTTAGTATCCCAACTTTCTGGAGGTATGAAAAGGCGTTTACTGATAGCCAAAGCACTTTTGCACTCTCCTCGTCTGCTTCTTTTAGATGAGCCTACAGCCGGGATTGATCTACACTTGAGAAATACTATTTGGTCTTTTGTCAATGATTTGAAAAAAGAAAAAATCGCGATTCTTTTAACCACTCACTATTTAGAAGAAGCTGAACATCTATGTGATAGAATTGGTATTATAAAAAATGGTCAACTGGTGAAAGTGGACTCGACCTGCAACCTTATTAACAGCTCTTCTTCTAAAATCATCTCTCTTTTTTTCCACTCCGCGCAACCGCCTTGCTCTCACCCTATGTTAATCAAACAAACTGAGCTTTTTATGAGCTTTAATCTTCCTAATAATCAGCCTATCTTTAGCTTTTTGAAAGAAATCAAAGTAGATTACACTGACTTAGAAGATATTGCTATTAAGCGGGGTAGGTTGGAGGATGTCATGCACACATTTTTTGAGGAGGAGGAGGAGAGTGATCATGGTTAAATCTTTATGGAAGTTTTACGGTATTTATACCAAGGAAGTCGCGAGATTTCTAACAGTACCCCTCCAAACCTTAATCACCCCTTTACTAACGAGTTTTCTCTATTTGCTAATTTTTGGCATTACTATGGGAAAAATGATGACAACGCATAGCGGACACCCCTATTTTGTCTTTTTACTCCCTGGTATTATTTTGCTCTGCTTAATACGGAGCACATATGAAAATGCTTCTGGCTCAATTATGATTGCAAAATACACGAATGAATTTCAAGATTTACTCACATCTCCGCTTTCCATGCACCATATTATTTTAGCCAAAAGCGCTGCTTCGATTACTAGAGGTTTTGTTGTAGCCCTTTTAACCTTATTAATGGGGTATATCCTGTTTTACACCTCTACTAACAGTTTTATTCTCTTTGCCCACCCCCTCTTATTTCTATTAATGTGCTTTTTGATCGGCTTTATTTTTTCCAATATTGGTATTACTTTTTCAATTCTAGCTAAAACCTACGACCATATTAGTGGCTTTAATATGCTTATATTAACTCCTTTAACTTATCTAGGAGGCGTTTTCTATGACATCAACAACCTCCCCTCTGTTTGGAAAACCCTCTCTCTTTACAACCCCATCGTCTATATGATGGAGGGGCTTAGATTTACTTTTTTTAACACCTCTCAAACTTCTTTTATCACGAGTTTTTTAATCACTATACTCAGCTGTATTGTCTCCTATCTACTCGCTTGCTACAGTATTATAAAAACAAAAAATAGAGACTAAAAAGGAAACCGCTTGTGACAAAAACTCTAACAAATTGTGGCTCTTGGCCCTCTCCTTATACAGCTCCATCCATCAGTGAGAGAAAATCTAAATTTTTAGAAATTTATGCTGATAACAACCATCTTTTCTTTACCCAAGTTGATCCCGCAATTTCTAAAAATCCTCTTCTTTTTAAATATTTAGAAAACCATGCCACTCCCATAATAGATCCTGCCTACACTCCCCATACAGCTGTCCATGAATTTGGAGGGGGCTCTTTTGCAGCAGAGAACTCTTTAATTGTATTTTCCAATAAAGAAGATGGTGCTGTTTATATTTGTAAAAACACACCCTCTCCAACACTTATTTTTCAAGATAGTAACATGCGCTTTGCAAATTTTTGTATCGATCCAAAGCAACAGTGGATTTTTTGTATTTGTGAAAACCACATAGGCAATGGCCAACCTACCAACACATTGGTACTGTTTGATCTAACCAAGCCTAATATAAAACCGCAAACAGTGCACTCTGGCTACGATTTTTACTCATCACCTTCCATCTCGCCCTGCGGGGGTAAACTTGCCTTTATTGCCTGGAACCACCCTTATATGCCTTGGGATCAAACGGAATTACTCATAGCCGCTCTTAATAGCAGCGGTAGCTTTGTATCCACTACTCGTGTTATGGACGGGAAAAATTGTAGCCTAGCAGAGCCCCGTTTTGCTCGTGATAGCACACTATTTTTTACCTCTAACATCTCAGGATTTTCTCAGATCTATACCTACAATGAAACAGTAGGATGCGAGCGTATCACGCATTTAACAGGCGATATATCTACACCTGCGTGGGTTTTTAATCTTTCAAGATTTGCCTTTTTATCCCCTACCAAGATTGCTTTTATTATAACGGAAAATGCTATCGACGCTTTGATGCTGGTAGATATTAATGAAAAAACAACCTCTCTACTCAACCTACCTTTTAATGACTATAATCAAATCGAGTGTGTAGATGGCTTCATATACACGGTAGGAGCGAGTGCAGAGGCTGAAAAATCTCTTCTTTGCATCTCTCCTGGCACTGGAAGCTTTACCTATGTAGATAAACATTTCCAACCTCCTAAAAACAAAGACATGATCTCAAAACCTGTCTCTATTAAGCTCAATAGAGATCAGGGGCCTCTATTTGCGTTTTTCTATCCCCCTAAAAGCCCCCTCTTCGCACCTTTAAAGCACGAAAAAATTCCTCTAATTGTCAAAGCACATAGCGGCCCTACATTGCATAGTAAACCCTCTTTTCAATCCTCCATTCAATTTTGGACCTCTCGCGGTTTTGCCTTCATGGAAGTAAATTATAGAGGTAGCTCTGGGTATGGAAAAGATTATCAAAATGCACTTTATGGTCACTGGGGAGATTTTGATTCTACAGACTGTATTGAAGCTACTGAATTTGTAATAAAACACCATAACATCGACCCGAATAGAATTATTATCAAAGGGAGTAGCGCCGGCGGATTAACCGTTTTAAAAAGTTTGATTGCTTCAAACTTATTTAAAGCAGGAATTTCTTACTATGGAATTAGCGATCTACTTGCAATGTACTATCATACAGACCATAAATTTGAATCGCACTACACCCGGCGCCTCATAGGGAAAATGAGCGACAGCTCCCTTAAAAAAGCATCCCCTCTTGCTGTCGCTAACTCTTTAAAAACCCCCTTACTCTTTTTTCAAGGAGGCAAAGATAAAGTTGTTCCTGAAAGCCAAAGCCGAAGTATGCACCAAGCCTTGGTTAAAAATCATGTCCCTACAGGGTTTGGTTATTTCAAAGACGAAGGACATGGATTCAGAGCACGCTCTACTTTAATTACATGCTTGAATGCTGAAGAATTTTTTATTGCTAAAGTACTGAACTTAAACCTAGCAGTGAGTGAAAAAAGTGACTTAATAGATTGGGATGTTTAGTTTCACACGTATACTCCATTAATTTTAGATAAAGAACCAATTGTTCCACGGATCTAAAATTCAACTATTTACATTTTATTTCCTTAAGAGAGATTCTTAATAATTTACTGTTTTTAAGAAATAGTGATTTCAGTTATTTAATGACAGTGATATTCTTTACGTATTAATAGCCAAATATAATCAAATAATTGAAGAATATCATGACAAATCGCTTCTTTCTTATGTTTTTCCTCTCTTTCTTCTCTATTTCTAACCATCTATATTCATCTCCTACTTCTTATAACTTTCCTTTAGAATCTCCAAGCAAGGAAGAGGATGGTATTTCTGTACAATTTGAAGATATCAATGCAATTGAATTTTTACGTTTTGTAAGCAAAGTAGCGTGTGTTAATTTTATCTATGATGAAGAAGATTTAGATTTTAATATCAATTTAGTCACGGGCAAACCAACTACAAAGGAAAACTTAGTAGCTATCTTAATCAAAATGTTTGAGAAAAAAAGTCTTATCACTCAGCCTCAAGACGGCTGTTTAGTAATTACTAAAAATGAAGAACAACAAGAAGAGACAACCTACGCACAACAACCAAAACTTCCTTCTTTCATGAAACAAGTGAGTTCTAATACGAAAGCCGATTTTATTCCTGCCTATTTAAAAGAGGCTCAAGATGGCGCTTTTCATGTTCTTAAATTGCAATACCATGAAGGCAAAGAGATCATTGATACGATCAAAAATGTGTCAATGGAAATGACTTTAAGCAAGGGGAAAGCAAATTTTGCAAAGGCAATACGTTCTATGCAGTGGATTTCTTCTACCAACTCTATTCTCTACTCCGGTACCCCCACAGCTATTACTCAATTAACCCAGTTAATAAAAACACTTGATGTGCAAAAAAAACAGGTTTTTATCGAAGTATTAGTGGTAGAAACAGATGTTAAGAATGGGCTAGATTTTGGACTAGATTGGGGCGGTAATGGTGTTTATAAAAACAAAACAGCATTTAGCGCAGGCAACTTTCCTCCTGGAGGATCCTCTTTTGCTGATGCTATCAAAGGTGTAACCCCGTCTGTGCCACCCAATCCTAGTAATATTCCTATGGGCACAGGGTTTGACCTTGGTATTATTGGTGATCTTATTATGCACAAGGGACAGTCTTATCTCACTTTAGGAAGTCTAGTATCAGCGCTGCAGCGCGATGGCAACAGTACCATTGTCCTCAACCAAAAGATCTTAGCCCAAGACAACAAAGAATCGAGCATTTTTGTTGGAGACAACCTCCCCTTCACAGGCTCTGTTGTTCAAACTATAGGAGCTAGCCAACAAACTTCTGCCAACATTGAGTATAGAGATGTGGGAGTTAAACTTAGTATCACACCTTTAGTGGGTGATGGGGATGTGATTACCTTATCGATTACGGAACAAATTACAGAAGCGATGAATGACATCATTGATTCTACTACCACTGTTAATGGTATAAAAACGACAAAAACTAACATGTCTACACAAGTACACGTACCAGATAAAAGTTTTCTTTTTCTCTCAGGTATGATCAGAAATACGAAAAAAAATAAAAAATCGGGTCTGCCTTGTCTTGGAGGACTTCCTTTGATAGGAGCAGCTTTTAGCCAAAATAAGAAAGAGGAAGAAAAGAGAAATATTATTGTTTTTGTAAGACCTCAAATTATCCACTCTGTTACTGACCACCAAATCATTACCACTTACCAAGAAAAGCAATTCAAACAACAAACACCGGATAAAAAAGCTTTTGACGATGCCATTAATCCTGTGAAGCAAGAAGGATC
>NVUK01000022.1 GCA_002401865.1 Candidatus Aerophobota bacterium
CTATCATGAGACTAGGTGATGACGCCCATAAGAGAGTTGTTCCATCGATTAAAACGGGATCTATCACTTTAGATATTGCTCTAGGTATAGGAGGGGTTCCTCAAGGAAGAGTTGTAGAAATTTATGGCCCCGAGTCCTCAGGAAAATCCACGTTATGTACCCATATAGTTGCCAACTGTCAAAAAGCAGGTGGAACAGCTGCCTACATTGATGCAGAGCACGCCTTCGATCCTGGTTACGCTGCTAAAATTGGTGTTAACTTAAAAGATTTAATCGTCTCTCAACCCGACTGTGGCGAAGATGCTTTAAATATTACAGAAATGCTCGCTAGATCCAATGCTGTAGATGTGATTATAATCGACTCTGTTGCTGCCCTTGTTCCTAGGTCTGAACTCGATGGAGATATTGGAGATACCCATATCGGCCTGCAAGCTAGAATGATGTCACAAGCTATGAGGAAGTTAACCTCCACACTTGCAAAAAGCAACACATGCGCTATCTTTGTAAACCAAATCAGGGAAAAAATTGGTGTCATGTTCGGTAGCCCTGAAACAACAACAGGAGGAAAAGCTTTAAAGTTTTACGCCTCTATTAGACTAGATATCCGAAGAATCGGCGCTATCAAAGATAGTGAAAACGAAAATATTGGAAACCGCGTACGTGTTAAAGTTGTAAAAAATAAAATGGCTCCCCCTTTCAAAATAGCAGAATTTGATATCTTGTTTGATGAAGGAATTTCTTACGCTGGGTCAATGATAGACATGGGTGTACACTACAATGTCGTTGAGAAAAAAGGTGCTTGGTATAACTACAAAGAAACAAGACTTGGTCAAGGAAAAGAGGCCGTTCGCCTTCTTTTGAAAAAAGATCCTCTGCTTTTAGCAACAATAGAAAAAGAAATCTTTGAAAAAATCAGACTCGAAAAAAAATTGCGCGATGAAAATTTTGAAAAAGAACAAAAAGAAAATGCTGCTATTTTAGAAAAAGCTGGCATTTGCTAAATCAGATTTTTTTTCAATATAATCTATGATAAAAGCAAACTCGGGGCATTCAATCCCGAGTTTTTTTGTGCTCTGTAAAAATGCATTCTTGTGAAAGAAAATTTCTTCCTTGGCCTGCTTTAAACCTAAAAATCGCACAATGTTACTTTTCTCTTCTTCTCTTCCTCTGTCCTGAAAATCATCCACCATTTGAAAAAATGTACCAAAATGTATAGCCATTTTCTCAACGCTTTCAAGTTTTGATAAGTCTCCTCCACCAAAAATCCAACCCATTTCAAAAGATAAAGAAAAAAGTGTCGCCGTTTTTTTATAAATAATATCCCTAAAATCATCCATCGTTTCTGGATGGCCGAAAAGATCTAAATGTTGACCCGATACAGCGCCATCAAGACCCGCTAAGAACGAAACTCTTTCCAAAGCTATAGATAGGGTCTCGTATCCTCTTTTAACGTCTCCTGTAGCCTCTGTGAATCTCCTAGCCGCTAAATTAACCGCTTCATACCCCCAACTAATGAGTGCATAACTAGCAAGTAACGCTTTAGCTTCACCAAATTTTTTATGCGAAGACAAACTTCCTCTTCTAAAATCGTCATTGTCCATACAGGGCATGTCATCAGCAATAAGCGATGCCGTATGAAAAAACTCAACACTGAGCTGACTATAGTCAACACTACTACCGCCTAAACTCTCAACAATAACCTTGCATAAGATGGGCCGTACACGCTTGCCACCATTTTGAAGGCTGTAGCGAATCACTTCCCAAAGATCAAGATCACTACCGCTTTTTTTCCCGCGGATAAAGCTAGTTAATAACGTTTCAAAACTTCCCTTATGGCGACGAAAAGTCATCCTGGGGTCACTATTTTTTTTCAGATGCATAGAAAAGTCTTATATTCGAGCAAGAGACAGATGTCAAGGGACGAATCAACGACCCTTTTTTTAAAATAATTCCAGGATTAATCACACTTTGACAACCAATCTGCGACCCATCCCCGATGATCGCTCCAAGCTTGTTTCTCCCTGTTTTAACCCTTTCACCCTCTTTATCTGTAACGCTAATCTCTTTATGATCCAGTCTCAAATTAGCACACGTCACTCCTGCACCTAAATTCACATTGCAACCAATAATGCTATCGCCGACATAATTGAAATGGGGCGCTTTAGCATAGGGCAAAAATAAAGATTCTTTACACTCTGTGCAGTGACCAATTGTAACATGCTCTTCTAAAACAGTATAAGCGCGAACAAAAGCTCCAGAGCGGATCTGGCAACCAGGACCAATAATACAAGGACCTTCTAAGGTTGCCCCCGCAGCTATGTGTACATCTTTTCCAATGCTGATAAGCTCAGGATTAATTAAATTCAAACCTTTTGGTAGTGGCGAATCTATCTTGCCAAGATCTTTGTAGCTATCTACATAATCTCTTAAGTGATCTAAAATCTCCCAAGGAAATTTCTTTCCTAGCATGAGAGATTTGTGAGAAACTTTCTCTAAAGAAAATAGAAGATTTAAAAACAAACCTTGATCCATAACACCATTCATTAGCAAACAGCTATAGAGTAACCAATTTTAGAGAAATGAGACAAGAGAATATAAGATAAAGAGATATATATAATTAATATTCTTCTTCTTCTTTCGCTGTGTAAATGTTGATAACCTTTAGGAACTCTATAGAGAGGGCTTTGTGTTGATAACCTGTCGATAAAAATAAGTTATGATCAACACGCAAGAATTGTTGCTCGTTTAAACAAGTTATCAACGTCTTATCATCAACCTTTGAACAGAATTTTACACATAAAAATCTGGATGAGAGGATTTGAACCTCCGACCCCTAACACCCCATGCTAGTGCGCTGGCCAAACTGCGCTACACCCAGATATAAGACTATAAAAAGCAGTAGTTTATAATTTTAATCTATTTTTGTCAAACAGACTAACTTGGGAAAAAAACATTTTTTGTGTTACATTCAAACTTCTTTTTACTTAAACAATCAGAGGCCTTGATTCACATGGTTTGGAAAATAGAGAAAAGTTGGCATACGGTTTTAAAAGGGGAACTTTCAAAGCCTTATATTCGAGAATTAAAGGATTTTATTGATTCACAAAGAAAGCTAGAAAGTGAAGTTTATCCAGCTGAAAATGAAGTGTTTAGTGCTTTTTCACATGCACCATTTAACCGTGTAAAAGTTGTCATTATGGGTCAAGACCCTTATCACGGCCGAAATCAAGCACACGGTTTATCTTTTAGTGTTAAAGAGGGGGTTAAAACTCCCCCTTCTCTTAAAAATATTTATAAAGAGTTAGAGGCAGATGTGGGTGTAGAGATACCAGGGCATGGCTGTTTAGAGAAGTGGAGTAGGCAAGGAGTGTTGCTGCTTAATGCGACATTAACGGTGAGAAAGGCTGAGCCTAAATCGCATTATAATAAAGGATGGGAGCGTTTTACAGATGCTGTTTGCAAACAGCTTTTAGAGCAAAAAGAGCATCTGGTGTTTATTCTTTGGGGGAAATCTGCAAAAGAAAAAATTACTAATATAGAAAATTTTGCTAAATATAGTGAAAAACATTGTATATTAACTGCAGCGCATCCCTCGCCATATTCAGCAACAGCAGGATTTTTTGGGTGCCAACATTTCTCTCAATCTAACAAGTATCTTGCCAAATGGGGTCAAAGCCTGATAGATTGGCGTTTATAGGCTTTTTAGTTAGTGGGACGTTAGTTTAATGAAAAAAGGTGTAATTAAAAGAAAAACATCTCTTTTTGCTATTTTGTTTACATTTGCTGTTGATAGCCTAGGTGCAACGATTGTTTTCCCCGTGTTTGCGCCCCTGTTTTTAAAAGATCCCTCTTGTTTTTTCTCTCCAGAAACAGCCTATTCACTTAGGACTATGTTGCTAGGAGTTTTTCTTGGCGTTTATCCTTTTATGCAATTTATCTTTTCACCTATTTTTGGTGAGTTTTCTGACTATTTTGGAAGGAAAAAGGCTCTTATATTAACGGTAGGACTCACCTTTATAGGCTACTTTATAAGTGCTTTGTCGATTAATTTTCAAAACTTGAGCCTTCTTTTTGTTGGCCGCCTTATTATGGGTATTGGCGCTAGTAATTTATCCGTGTGTCTTTCTACCATGACTGATTTAAGCAGTAGCGGTAAGCAGCGCTCATTCTACTTCAGTATAGGCTCCATGGTAGCGGGCCTTACCTTTATTTTGGGCCCCTTTATTGGTGGAAAACTCTCCGATCCATCGCTGAGTAAATATTTTGATTTAGCTTTTCCGATGGTAGCGGGGTCGTTGCTCTCTTTTGTAAATTTAATTGTGGTTATTTTTGTATTTTTTGAAACACGCGTACGTACACATGTAGGTAAATATCACCTTCGTTCTAGCTTTACAAGCATTACCAATATTATGAAAAACAAAGAGCTTAGAAGGCCTTTTTTAGTCTATTTCTTCTACTTATTTTCCTGGAACATTGTTCTACTGTTTATTCCAGCATATTCCCTTTTAATGTTTGGTCTTAATGCCTCATCGATTGGTAATTTATGTGCTTTACTGGGTATATTTTGGATTATAGGGACTAGCCCCTTGTACCAACTTTTTTCAAGGTTTTCAATGCTTAGAAGTATGACGATCACATTTTTAATCTGCTTTGCAGTGCTTATTTTAGTCGCTTCTCTTATTTTGAATCTTTATACGTTTGTCTTAGTTTTAGGGTTTTGTATTATGTTTGCAGGGTTTATTTGGCCTTATGCAACTCATTCTATTTCGTCCAAAGCTTCTGAAGAAGTACAGGGTAGGGTAATGGGTCTTAGTCAGTCTGTTTTTTCCTTAGCTATGCTTTTAGCGTCACTTACAGGAGGTATATTTTTAAACATTAATGCCACCCTCCCCTTTGTTATTTCGGCTCTTTCAGCAAGTACCGCTGCTATTATCATGTTAACTAAGAAAACAAAAAAACAAGTTTTTTAGAAACGTTTATTTGCTTGAAAAATGGTTTAAAATAGCATCTACACACGCCTTTTTATGCGCGTGCTGAAGCTGTTTAAATAGAGGCGCTATGCTCTCTTGCTTTTTGGTAAAACGGGAGGCTTGAAAGTGGATTATTACAGAGTCTTGTAACTCTTCTTCGTTTTGAATTTTGTCATATACTTGGCAATAAGCTTTGGGAAGAGAGAAGAGGGATATGTGTTTATCTTGTGCCAATACATCTCTTAAAACTGTTTGATCCCATGTTTTTTTATCCCGCTTAAGCTGCTCTGCACATGCCTTTTCCCAATGGTCTAAAAGGTTTAAGATACGTGGATTGTATTTTAAAAAAAGGGTTCCAGACATGAGTTTTGACGGGTGAGAGGCGTGCGCATCATGGATATATTTTGCAGCAATATCCTCATCGATAGTATTGAAAATGTAAAGCGGCTTTACAACAATAGCATCACAATCTATCCAGAGAATATTTTGCTTATATTTTAAAAGTTTTTCTTTTAAAAAGGTGGGTTTAAAACAGCAGTTTTTTTCCCAACTACCTTGGCAAGAAATGGGTTCAATACAGAAATCAAGGTTTAGTTTTTCACACGACTGCTTTAAAAAAGAAGCTTCTTTTTCATAAGGGGATCCCAGAGTATAAAAAGAGACAATAAGGGTTTTAGTGTTTTTCACCAGGCTATGTGCTTTTACTAACTTTATTAGAAAGGTTTCCAAGTAGGCTTAAAAGTTTTCTTTTCTCGTCTTGATTAATGCTAAATTTTGAGGAAGAAGCGAGATCAAGCGCTTTTTGTAAAAGAGCTTCTATTTGTACAGAGGTTTTGGCTTTTCTCTTATCTTCTTCTTTTAAAGGGAACTGCGCTCTTAGCTTGCTTAGAAGTTCAGCTTTAGTTTCACCTTTATAGTCTCTAATAAAGTCCACTTTTTCCTCATCAGAAATATCTCTTGAGGAGAGGGAGTAAATCGCTTGTTTAGGCATAGGGTCTATAATCTGCTGCACATTTTTCGAAACAGAGTGATAAAGCTCATAATAGAGTAAAAAGTTATAAGGGGTTTGCCTATTGCCATAGGTTTGCATTAAAAAAGAGCTAAAAGCTCCTTCTCGATATTTTTTCAAAATATTTTGTGCTTTTTTTATTCTTTCACCGTGCAAAATAATCGATTGATTACTAATAGATTTGATTTCTGCCGTAAGGTCACATAGTAGACTAATGTCTTGATCTAAAGCGTTAGATTCATCGCCTTGATATTTTTCTAACAGTGACGAGATTTGGTTTTTATCATGCTCGGTTAGTTGAGTTTTATGGGTGTCTGAATTAAACATGGTTATTATTGCGCTGTTAGAGCGCTTGACAAGTTGGCCTATTTTTTCTTTTTTTGTCGCTTTAAAGCGGCCCATAATCAAATCATTTAACTTTGGCATACTGTTTCCTTAATCTCCGCATTAAATAGTAAAGAGTTTATCTCATCGCAAAGACATTTGAAGTCTATAGCAGCTCTAGAGCCCGGTTTTACATCAAAAAGTGATTTTCCACAAATAGAAGCTTCGGTCACAGCAATGTCTCTTCTGATTTTACTGGATAAAATTTTTCCAGGGAAAGCCTCTTCAATTACGTTTAAAAACGCTTCATTGTTTTTTCCTCGGTGATTGAAAAAGGAGAGAATAACGCCTAAAACTTCAAAGGGATGTCTTTCAGCAATATAGTGCATAAAGTAGGACAGTCTTTGCAATCCTTTGATGCTGTAAAATTCTGGAGTAGAGCACACCAAGGCGTGCGTACAGGCAATTAATGCTGACTCTGTAAGCCAACAAAGTGATGGAGGTGTGTCAATGATTACTAGATCATAATCTACTTCTTTAAGAAGGGTTTTGAGTTTTTCGTGTGAATATCGATCTTGAGCAAGAGCGCCTGTTACCTCTACTCTTTCAAGCCAAGTGTCAGCAGGAATAAGGTCAATGTTTTCAAACTCTGTTTTTACAATCACATCGCCAATAGTTTTTTCCCCTTGCAAAGCTGGGGCTAAGCTATCGAGTGTGTCTGGATCAAAGCCAAGACCAGCGGTTAAATTTGCTTGGGCATCAAAGTCGATGTATAATATTTTTTTATCATAAAATCTCGCTAGAGCGGCGCCTATATTTAAAGCGATCGAGGTTTTGGCTGTTCCGCCCTTAAAACTACTGACTGTAAGAATTTTCATGCTTCCACCTTATTTTTAAATAATGACTCTGCGCTTTTACTGCTATTTTCATTTTCTACTGTTTTTAAAAACGTATCTACAGGAATAAGGTTGATCATCTCACCTGTTCGTTTTCTTACGCTCACACAACCCTCTTCCATCTCTTTATCCCCTAAAACAAGCATATAGTTAAATTGCTTTTTCTGAGCCGTTCTCACTTTTTTACTCACAGAGTCGTCGCTTTTATCAATAGAGACAAAAAATCCCTGAGCCTCTATTTGCTTAGCTAATTTTTCAGCGTACTCGATATGCGTTTTGCTAACAGGCAATAGAGCAAAAGGTCTTGGACTAAGCCAAAGAGGGAATCTACCTGCATAGTGCTCTACTAAAATAGCTAAAAAGCGTTCCATTGATCCAAATATAGCTCTATGAATCATAATAGGACGCTGCATTGATCCGTCACTCTCTTTGTAGGTAAGGTTAAATTTTTCAGGAAGACTCATATCTAGCTGCACTGTTCCACATTGCCAAGATCTGCCAATAGCATCTTTGACATGGAGATCTATTTTTGGCCCGTAAAAAGCGCCATCACCCTCATTGACTTGGTAATCCGCTCCCCAAGCATCTAAAGCTTCTCTTAAGCCTTGCGTAGTAATTTCCCAATCTTCATCACTGCCAATAGCTTTTTCAGGTTTTGTAGAAAGCTCAAAGCTATATTCGAGATCAAACGTTTCATAAATCTCTTTTACAAGATCTAAAACTTCTAAAATTTCATCTTTAATTTGGCATTTTCTCATAAAGATATGCGCATCATCTTGGTGAAAGCTTTGTACTCTGAAAAGGCCATTTAGAGCGCCCGAGGGCTCTTGTCTATGCACATGTCCAAATTCTGCTATTCTTAAAGGAAGATCTCTATAGCTGTGGCTCTCTCCTTTATAGTAGAGCATACATCCTGGGCAGTTCATCGGTTTAATCGCATACACTTTATCGTGGTGTGCTGTCGAGGTGAACATATTTTCTTTATAGTGTTGCCAGTGACCAGAGGTTTCCCAAAGCTCTTGCACCATCAGTTGAGGTGTGAGTATGACGCCGTAATTGTTTCTTTGGTGAAGATTTCTCCAAAATTCGGTTAACTTATCCCAAATTCTCATTCCATGAGGATGGATAAAAGCCATGCCTGGCGCTTCTTCTTTAAAAGAGTATAAATTAAGAGCTGTACCAATAACGCGGTGGTCTCTTTTTTTTGCCTCTTCTAGCCTATGTAGATGTTCTTTAAGTAGATCTTTAGAAGGAAAGCTTACTCCATAAATTCTTGTTAACGCATCTCCTTTAGCGTCGCCTCTCCAATAAGATCCAGATATTTTTAAAAGTTTTAACGCTTTTACTTTGCCCAAATTTTGTAAATGAGGACCTTTGCAAAGATCAAAAAACTCTCCCTGCTTATACGCAGAAAAAATGGAATTTTCTTCAAAGCTTTCAATCAATTCTACTTTGTAGGAGTTGTCTTTAAAAGCTTCAATCGCTTCTTTTTTGTTTTTAAACTCGACTCTTTCAGGCTTAAAGTTTTCGTTTATGATTTTTTTCATCTCTTTTTCTATACGAGGAAGGTCATTATCGCTAAGTGTTAATCCTGCAAAGTCGTAGTAAAAACCGTTTTCAATAGGCGGACCAATGGTGGGCTTTACTCCTTTAAAAAGACGTAGAACAGCTTGAGCTAAGATGTGGGCTGAAGTGTGCCAAAAAACTTCTTTCCCCTCAGATTTATCAAAATCAAAAAAACAAATCTCGTCACCCTCTTTAAGCAACTGTGTAAAGTCGCAGCTTTGGCCATTGATTTTTACGCCTACTGCTTGGTGAGGCATTGTTTTTTTGAGAAGGTGTGCTATTTGCCCAGCTGTAGCCCCTGCCTCTACCTCTAAAATTTCTTGATCAACTTTGACTTTCATACATTAAAATTCCCGTTACTATTTCTATAAGAGTACAGGCGAATTTTATATCACAAGTTAAAAAAATGAAAGAGAAATGCAGGAGCTCGCTTTAATCTATTTTAAGTGGAGGGCTTAAATGAAACAAAGGAATCAAAAGCTGATTTTACTCGATCTACTACATTTTGAACAGGTGTTGGAATCTCTAGTTGTCCAGCTGCTACGCCGCCTACAAGCATGAGTGCACCTATACGGGGCTCTATACTTCCAGCAAGTAGCGTTATCTCCAAATTAAACTGTCGATCAAACACTGTTTGTAGACTTTTCCTCATTTGAGGATCAAATTTTGTATCAAACTGGCATAATATAGACCACTGTTTTTCCTCTCTTAAAAAACCATTCATAAAACAAGCCACTCCTTTTGCAAAAGCGGCCACTTTACTCTCGCCGCTAAAAGGAGCAGCAGCTGCATAAAGAAGCGCAGGAATAGCGTTGATGTCATCTTTTGCCGCATGAAGCACTCTATTAACAATAGATTGCATGCTAGCCGCATCTGGAGTGGGCTGTTTGAGCTCCCTTTGTGCTACAGGTGCAGCTGAATAAGCGGCTAAAGCCACACTAAATAAACGTTGAACAACAGATGCCATATTAATTACCTCTTTTTATAAAAATACAAACAAGGTTTTAAATTTTTAAGTAATTAAAATCAACGGATTTGTTTATGTTTTGAAATTAAAAAATGCTTTAATTTATATTAAAACATTTTCTGTAATTAGTAAAAAAATAGATCGCTATAATTAGCGAAAGAGGGCTATTTTAGAAAAAGTATAGAGCAGGAGTGGTTAAAAATTTGGACCTGGGTAAGCAAGCGTTAATTTTTTTTCGGTTAAAAGCATTAGATATAGCTACTTTTATCACTAATAAGCAGGGGCTTTTAGATGAGAAAAAAGTGGCGAGTTTTGCAACGGACTTTGCGCTTAACGGATCTATACCAATAGAGCATCTTTTTTTCTTCGATACGTTTATTAAAGAGCGATTAAAATCGGTAAAGAAAAAACACCAAGAAATCTCTTCTATTTTGTTAAAGTTTAACAGCGTGCCTCTGTCTAGCGCCTCAACAAACAAAATTCGACAAACGCTTTTTATGGATCAAGGAGCTAAAATTACCGCCTCGGATGTTAGAAGAGCAGTTGTTTCAATGCTTTTTATGCCTTTGCGGCAAAATGTTGGATCCTGTTTTGCTACAGCACCGGCTATTTTGGTTCAAAAAATCCTGCCTGCTCAAATGTTAATGGATATCCATGAAATGCTTTATAAAGGGCGGTTATCAAGAAATTGCGTCTCAGGGACTTTTACAGCGCCTATGTGCAATTTTGGTTTGGAGGAAAAAATATGCGCTGAGCACCACCCTCTACTTAGAGCATGGGAATATACGTTGGCGACGTTTTCTGATTTTAAGCACGAATTTTATCGCTATAATCTTTACAACTCTTTGGGGCTTTCGTATGAAGAAGAGGGCGGCCTGGGGCATTTTATTTATAAGTGGCTACAAGAAATTTTTCAGAAGCAGCAAAAAAAAATAGATAGTTTTAGTGAAGAAGTCGGCGAGGTGCGCGCTAAAATAGATATGATGCAAGCATTGCTTAGCCAGGCAGATTCTTCAGATAAAGCAAGAAGATTACTCAAACAGCTTGAAGCATATTTGCAGCAAAAAACATTTTTAGAACATGAAGAGGGAAAAAAAATAGCTTATGAGAGAAAGCTCTCTACGCTCTATATCTATTTAAAAGATCAATACTTACATCTATTTAAAAACTATTTTCAAGAAGTGTATCACCCCTATCTCTCATTTAAAAAAGAAGAAAAGGCAATTTACGAGGACTCTTTGGCAGGGTTTATGCTCCTTTATAAGGGAGGCAGTATGGAGCCAAGCTTATGGACTTTAATTGATAAAGAGCAAGAGTTTACAAAGTGTCTTAAAGACTTTTTACTAGCGACTTTGCCGGTCGTGAAAAACGGTTATGCATGGGAAGAGGGTGAGGCAGTAATGGACAGGCTAATTGTAGAGCTTAGCTTTTACATAGAGTCTAAAGCCTTTATGGCATTTGCTAAAAAAAGAGCGCAAGAGGAAGGTCCATTTGAAAAACTACCTTGGGTTTACTGCTCGGGAGGCTCTATGCAGAGCCTGCTCATGGCCTATTTTAATAAAGAAGAAGAGCTCGCTCACGAGAAAAGGGTGGTAGAATCTCCCCTGCTTCTTTTAACCTTTTTTATCGACACACTAAAAGAGATGCCTCCGTTGCAGACCAAAGCTTTTGAAAAAGATAGCGCATTTCCTATGTTAGCGAGCAGTCCTACACACGCGTTTTCTCTTTTGCCAGGGCTGGAAAAATTTAGGCAAGGGTGGGAGGATGGAGGCCTTACCTACACATGGATTCGAGATGAGATTATTACTCCTGGGGAAAAGTTTTACCAAAGTCAAAAGTTTTCTAAAGAAGAGTCTCTATTTCTACTTGAAGAATTAATGAAAAAATTGGGGCTGGAAAAAGCAAAACACTTAAAACCTCTATTTCCACCGATTGTGCCGCTACTTTTGTGGACAGAAATAGTTTTTGCCTTTGCTCAGCAAAATAAACTGCATTCAATAACCAAGTTAGAGGTGGCTAGCTTTTTAAAAAGTAGTTTGCCTCTTTTTGACATAGAGCAAGATCAACATAAGCTACAGCGCCCTTTAAAGTTTTTACCCTCAACAAGGTTTATTCGAGCAGAAACACTCTTTCGCTCTGCATGCAGCTCTTTAGAGAGAGAGAAAATGGTGGGATTTTTAGAGAGTAAGGAACTACTGGCTCCACCGGGCATAATTGTTGGAGATACGAATTGGCCTCTTTGGTTTTTTTCTTTCCTGTACAACCCCCTCTCAGGTAGGTTAGAATTGTGGCGCACAGACAATTTAGGCCTTTTTGGCTATCCTATGGAAGATTGGAATATGTATATGGCACCAGGTTCTACTGCTCCGTGGATACTTTATGTAGACATTCGGCAATATAGTTTTCCTGGTATGGGAATTGGTGAAGCGATAAAAGTGTAGGAAAATATGATTTTGAAATGGATACGCCTATTCATCGGGATTGCTCTTATAGCAAATTCAAGCTGTTTTGCAATGTATGCAGGTAACGCTGTTTCTCCCGACATGCCCGAAGATGGGCTTTTTTCTCGTACTAACAGCAATACTGTTTACCATTTATCCTATACCTATGATCATACACTAGATAGAACCATTAAATTTTTGCCTCCATTAGAAACTACCTGGATACAAGCAAGTAGCACCAGCTTAAGGAAAAATGGAGCGAACATAGGAATCTCTTTTGGTAACCAGTTAGAGCTGTTTGGATCTTTAGGTTCTCTTAATTTTTCCTCTTCCCCTATTATTGACTATTTCGATCTTTATAAAAAAAAGGAGGATAATCTCTATTTTGGCGGCGGCGCTAATGTTATTTTAGTCTTTTTTCGCCAGTGCACCATGGGCATTAGCGCAAAATATCACGCCTCTTCTCAAAGCTTATATCAAAAAGAAGATGATTTAGAATTTAAAGGGATGCTTCAAAATTGGCAGCTAAGCTTTACTTTGGGAAGAGAGTTTATTTGGATAAACCCCTATGTAGGTTTTGCTTTTGATTCTTTAAAGTGTCATTTCTACAACGCTCAAGCAAGTAATCTAGCAAAAATTAGCTTGGAAGAATTTAACCCTTGGGTTTGCGTTTTAGGTATTGGGCTAGTAAAAAATAAGCTGGGCTATCTTAATGTTGAAGGAAGATTGATTGGAGAAATGGCTTTTGCTTTGAGAGCATCACTATCTTTTTAACTACTCTTGAATTTTTAAAAAAAATTAGTTAATAGTAAAAGAAAAAAAGTATATTTTTTAGTTTTGTCTCCTATGGTTTTATTTAAAAAAAGCAAGAGCCTTGTTTTTCTTTTCCTTACTTTAATGCTTAGTGCTTTAAGTCTATACAGTGGCGAGACCAAAGGATTGGTAGAGATACTTAAAAAGAAAAAAAATGAGGGGAAAAGACCTAGAATAGCTCTTGTTTGCGGGGGTGGTGGAGCAAAAGGGATAGCGCATGTAGGAGTTCTTCGAGAGCTTGAAAGGGCAGGGATTCATCCAGATCTTATTGTAGGGTGTAGTTCTGGGGCATTAATTGGCGCTTTATATGCTGCTGATCCCAACATTAACAAGCTTGAAAATTTATTGATCAAAGTAAAATGTTCAGAATTTTTTGATTTTTCATTTTTATCGCCCCGTTTTGGTTTCATGAAAGCCAATCAGATGAAGCGATTTTTAAAACTACATATGCAGCACGATGATTTTGCCAAATTAAAAATCCCGTTAATTATTACAGCCACAGATTTAATTTCTGGAGAGACCATTGAAATGAGTGAAGGAGGGGTGATTAATGCGCTTTTAGCTTCTTCAGCGGTGCCATTAATTTTTAAGCCAGTAAAGTATCAAGGCAGGTTACTCGTTGATGGCGGCGTATCTAACCCTATTCCTGTAGATGTGGCAAAAAAACATGGAGCGCAGATTATTATTGCTGTAGATGTGAGCGCTCAACTCAGCACCTATGGAGCTTCCCATCTTTTTGGCATAGCCAAGAGAAGCTTGGAGATTTGTTATAGAGAGCTAGCAGACCGCGTTGTTAAGGACGCGGATGTAGTGATTCGAATGGAGTTTAAAGATATAGGGATGTTTAGTCATAAGAAAAATTTTCAAATATATGATCAGGGGCGCAAGATGACGAGAAAAGCGTTACCGAGCATCAGAAAATGTATTGCTGAAACTATGAGTGATCATTCACAGAGTCCAAATGGGAATTGATTGGTAATCCCCTTTGCTTTACCATTATCGCTTCATCTTTAATGCATAGTAAGGACTTTATATGAAAAAATGGATAATGGCATGCTCAGTAATTTGTTTGGCGCATACAGCTGTTTATAGTGAAGGGATAGAAGAGAGTGACTATCTTCAAGAAAAAACATCTTCTTTTGATATTCCCTCTTTAGAGGAGCAATTAGAACTAGGAAGGCGTGTAAAGATCAAGGGTCTCGGGGGAGAACTTTCTTTAGAAGGTGAGGTGCGCTCAGAATTACAATTGACAAGTGAAAGACATGGCGGATTACAGCAAAGAGGTAGAAAATCAGAAGGTTATCAGGCTCCTTTTGCCAATAATGACATTGAAGCTAACCTTTCTTTAAAATATAAAAATGAGGATAGCTGGGCTCAAATCAAAATAAAATTTGATAATGACCAAGGTATTGGATCAGGAACAACCAATAAATTAGCGGTGTCGAAAGCGATTTTTGGTACGCAGTGGATAGAGTCAGATAGCTTTTCTTTAGCAACAGAAGTAGGAAGAACATCGCTAGGCTCTTACTTTGATTCAAAAATTCAATTTGGATCTCGTTTAGATGGTGTAGCTGTTGCGATGCAATCATCACTAGAAAAAGTGGGTCAACTATATTGCCATTTAGCTCCGTTTGTAATTAATGAAAACTTTAATCGTTATGGAGGCGCTGCTGAGCTAGGGCTGGTGGATATGTTTGATACAGGTTTTTTCTCAAAACTATCCTATGTAGATTGGGATTTGGGAGGAGCTTCTCAAACCAAGGTGGATAGAATGGTTTATGGTCACAAAAACTTGCAAATGACTGTAGGACACCAAAGCACATTGCCTTGGCTAAAGCTGCCGTTAAAGCTTTATCTTTCAGGCCTTGTAAACTTGAAAAATAGCACTGATTTTGATCCAGTGTTGGCACGTGCTAATAAAGGCGCTTATGTTGGATGCTCGTTGGGTCTTCTTGGAAAGCCACGTAGCTTTGCTTTGGATGTTAACTATCAGTGGGTAGAGGCTAGAGCGGTTTCAGAATTTGATGCTGCTTGTATCGGTAGAGGTAATATTGTCAAAAGAGGTCTTTATACTTCTAAGCTTAAAGGAGAAGGTAATGCTCTTGGCGTAAACGAGGGTATTGGAAGTGGAAACTTTCAAGGTTTTGCTGTGGAGCTGATTTATCAGATGACACAAAATATCACCTGTTTTCAATCCTTTAAACGCTCTAGCACACTCTCAAGCAGGGTAGGTCCAGATATGGATTACTATCAAGCGGAAGTGGAGTTTATTTACGCGTTTTAATGCAGATTAAAGCGCATGTGAATACGCGTGCGCTTTAAATGTTTTTTATCTAATTGATCGTGCCGAGGCGTTACTTCAACATGCATAGCAATAAACCGGCAAGGTTTCATCTTTTTCAATGTATACAAATCTTTCTTAGAATATTGGTATTTATCATCGGGTTCATTAGGAATAACGAGATAAGGAACCCTTTTAGACCAAATAGCTTTTTTTGCCTTTTTTTGGAAAAGGTCCATGATGTTGGGATGTTTTTTCCTAACATAGAGATATTGTATAGGGGAAAACCAGTTTAAAAAAACGTCTAAATATTTCTTCTTGCTCTTGGGGAAAAAGAACTCCATACGGGGATTATAGGTTGCTAAGAGAAAGAGATAGAGTTTGGACATTTTTGGAACAGTCATGACATAAGTAGTGCCTTTTTCTACAGGCACATCGTCTAGTACTAGGTTATAAAAAGGTTTGATAAACAACTTGGAGAAGGTGCTGAAGAAAAAGCCTCTTAAGGACATGATCATGATACCTACACTAAAGAGAATCAAAACACCCATAATTAAAAAGCCTTGTGCTGGAGAGTAGCCCAGTATGTCGGTAAAAACGTAGAGCAAAATAGGTGCTACAAGAACTCCGCAAAAGCTTAGAAAGTTGGAGGCAGCTACTACTTGTCCCCGCTTGTTTTCAGGGCTATAGCGCTGTATGAAAGAGTCAAATGGGACAATATAAATACCGCCAAGTAGACCGATACCTAAAATAGCGATAAATATAGGGATAAACAATCCATCGAAAAAGAAAAGACTCATGAGCAAAATAGATAAACCCACGCCTGACAAAGTAGCCATACCTAGTTCAGGTCTATCGCGGCACATTTTTCCAGCGAGTGCCGAACCTACAGCGATACCAATAGAGGTAGAAAGAAAGAGATGTCCTCCAGCTTCTTGAGAGAAACCGAGCGAATCCATAGCATAGGGGATAATATTGAGCTGAAAGTAGGCGCCAATGAATAAGAAGGAAGCAGATCCAAAAATAGTGGTTAAAAGGAAAGGTGTTTTTGAAGCGAGTTTTAAGTTATTAAAAATTTCTATTACGAAGAAAGGATTAATTTTTTCTGTAGAACTTTTAGGTTCGGTATGGGGAATAAAAAGAGAGAAAGCGAGTCCAATAATGGCAATACCTACACCAATGATCGCTACCAAGGTGTAATTTTTCCCCGAAGCTTGACTTAATGAGGTGGCTAAAAAGGTTCCCATGATGATTCCAAAATAGGTAAAAGAAGTAATAATACCATTGGCTTTAGAAATTTTTTCTTTAGGAACAAGTTCGGGAATAATACTGTACTTGGGAGGGCCAAAAAAGGCACTTTGCATCGATAGTAAGAACATTAAAGAGTAACTTGCTAGATCACTTTGGAAGAAAAGAGCCAAAGCTCCAAGCAACATGATAAGCACTTCTGTGACTTTTAAAAGAATAATCATTCTCTGTTTACTGAAGCGATCAGCCAAAACTCCGGCTGCCATAGAAAATAAAAGAAAAGGGAGGACATACACAATCCCTACGATAGAAAGAATGGCAGAGGAAGAAGTGGCTCCTTTAAGATCAATAAAGAGAAAAACGATTAAATATTTAAAAAGGTTATCGTTAATGACCCCGCAAAACTGCGCAATGTTTAAACACCATATGGAGTGGCGGTGATACACCTTATTGGGTTTAACGATTCCCATCTTTTCAAGCATTGTCGCAAGGGATTGGAAAAATCCGATTCTATGTAGTTTTTTTTCAAACATGGTAAAAAATTAACTTTGTGTCTAAGGGTTCATTATAGCTTTTCTGTCTCCTAAAAGGAAGAAATGTTTTTTCTTAAATAGTGCAAAGATCTCTTTTGTTTTCTATTTTTGTTCTGCTCTGGCACAATAGCTAAATAAAATAAAAGAGCAAATATTTATGGCTCCATCTTCTCAAAGAGTTGTTTTGTCCAGTCAGTTTGACACGCTTGTTCTAAAGCTTGCCAATCAGCTTCAAAGTAGCCACCACCTATTTGCGAAGCATGTCATATGCCTTCCCGATTTAAAGTGGAAAAAAAGGGTGATTGACGGAGTTTTATCGATTCAAAAAGTTCCGGTCATATCAGGCACTAGCTTCAAAGAGCTTTCTAAAGTTTTATTCTCTATTGTAGGAGAGGCGCTTCATCGCCCAGTACGTATGCCTCCCAAAGATCTTTTGGCTTTGCATATTTTATCTAAGCTAGAGGCAGGTTTTGAAGGTTTTGATCCCCTTAAAGATCACGCACAAAACCACACATATTTTAAAGCCCTTGCATATAAACTTGCTGACGCTTTCATCAGTTTTGGAAAATATGGGGCAGAGCATATAAAACCCTTTTTAGAAAAAGATGCTCCCGAGTCTAGGCTTTTCAAAATTTTGTTTCAAACTTGGGATTATCCTTACAAATATTTAAATGATCTAAGCGGGTTGAAAACATCCCCTTTTCACCTCCACCTCTTTAATTTCTCCTTTATCCCCCCTGTGTACCGCTCCATTATAGAGCAACTTCCTAGCACGGTTGAGGTAACGTATTATAACTTTTCCTATTGCAATGCTTTTTGGACCGATATTCTTTCCGATGATCAAGTACTTAATGTGCAGGAAAAAGCTTTTGATCAGGGCGCTTTACTTGCTCCCATAAAAGAGCTTCAACGTTATATGCTGGATAGAAACCCCCTCCTTGCAAATTTTGGGAAATTACATTTAGCTACAAGAAAAGTTATAGAGCAGTCCCTCTCCATAGAGATAGATGAGGCGCAGTTATCTCTAGAAAAAACTACATTGCACCAGGTACAAGAGTCTATTTTAGCCAATTCTCAAATTGATACTGACTTTATAGCAAAAGATCATTCACTCACTTGTTCTAAGTGCGTATCAAAAAGAGATGAAGTGGTGCATGCTAGGGGTTTAATAGAGCAAGTATTGCAGAGAAATCCCTACTTAAAATTACAAGATATTAGTTTATACGCTCCTGATATGAGCCTGTATGCTCCTTTTATTGGGGAGGTTTTTAATCAAGGCTCGCCGATTAGCCACGCTTTTTTTGATGAAAAGCTTGTCAGCACAAGTGCATTTTTTGCATGTGTGAGTAAGCTCTTTTCTCTATTTAGAAACCCTATAACGCATACCACTCTTTTCGACTTTTTCTCTATGCCGTTTATATTAAAAGCTTTTAAGTGGTCTTTGGAAGAAGTAACAGATTTTTCAAAACTTTTTGAAGAGGCTAATTTTGTGGCAGAAATAGAGCAGTGCACAGCTTCTCCAGACTTGCAAACGTTTAAAGCCGCTACGCAAAGGCTGGTTTTATCCGCACTTTTTCTGCCCTCTAAAAAACCTCTTTTTCCGATGCCTTTTATAGGAAAGTGTATACTTGAAAAAGTGGCAAGCTTTGCGCATATAGTAATGTTGTTTTCTAAACAAGCTGTTCAATTTTTTCAAAAAAAGCACACAATCACCTCTTTTCAAAAAGATTTTTTTGATCTTCTTTCCCTTTTTGTAGATTGGGAAGAGATAGGCAGTGAAGGGAGTCAGCTGAAAAAAAGAGTAGATTTATTGGGGCAATTAGAAGAAGAGTTTGGAGATAAATGCTTTGCAGTGGAAGTTTTTGCAGACTATGTACTTCAAAGTTTTGCTGCAGAAAAAAGCTCTTCTTTAGAGGCGGGATTAAATGTTGTTGTGTGCCGTGATTTAAATATATCCACTCTCTATCCTGGAAAGGTTTCTTTTGCATTAGGCCTCAATCAAGATGACTTTCCCCGTATCAAGAGTAGTGACAATTTTCAAACGATGCAAGCGGGCGATCTAGCTCCAAGCCCTACAGAAGAAGATAGAGCTGTTTTTTTGTCATTGTTAATGCAAACCAGCCAAAACCTGCATCTTAGTTATAGTAGTTACTGTGAAAAAGAAGGGGTAGAGCTTTTCCCTTCCCCTTTACTCACTGCGTTAAGCGAGGCGGGCGGGCAAGCTTTATTGATAGAAGAAATCACATTTGAAACCAATTCTTTACGCATGCATCCCGTGGGTAATTTTTTGCATCAATGGCAAACGCGTAGTTGCTCGATTAAGGCAATTAAGCAGGGGCAATTAGAGCTTAAGCTTGATACATTAAAACAGTTCTCCTCCCACCCAGTGCGCCATTTTTTCCGTTTTATGGGTGTGTTTCTCCCTTTTAAACAGAGAGATAAAGAGGAGAGGTCGACATTTAAAGTGAGGAAACAACATAAGGATCAAAATAGTGAGAGTCAGTGGCAAGAGACATTTGCACAGGCACATTCTCACGGCTATTTACCGGGGGGGTCTTATTTAAAGATGGTACAAAGTGCTTTTAAAGAAGAGAGAAATCTGTTTCTACAAGGCCTTAAGGCGCTCGGTACCTCCCCTTCAGAAGTTTTTTGTTATAAATTTGACGCTGCTGCTACAAAATTTGCCATGGAAGAAGAGCATACTCTGCATGGTCCGTTATTGAAATTTCGTCTAGGAGAAGAGGGGCCTTATATGGCATGTGAGGGGAGTTTTTCTCATGTGTGTGCTAAGGGGCTCGTGCTCAATAGCGCTTTAACCTTAGAAAATATAGTGAAACATGCGGGAGAGATTTGCACCTTTTTAATGTTAGATGTTAATCCTCATTTTGAGAAAAAAGTATGGTTTTTAGATGGAGAGAAAGTTTCTTTTATAGAGAAAGAGAAAGAAAGCCTTATTCCCTTTTTCCTTTATTTTTTAGAACAAAGGGATAAGTGGTTTCCCCTACTGCCCCGTTTTGCTCCTTTTTTTGCAAAACGTGATCTATATGGCTTGAAGAAAGCTTTTGAAAAAGAGCTCTCTGGCCGTCTTGATCCTTATTTAAATCATGGACTAATAGAAGTGGGAGATATTTGTTTAGAGAGCGTAATGGAAAAAGGGCATGCAATTATAACGGAAATATTTAACCCGGTATATAAAGATGGATAGTTTTAACTGCTTAGACCCTGCTACAGATTTATACTCCCACACCCTTGTTGAAGCTTCTGCAGGAACGGGGAAAACTTTTGCTATAGAACATATGGTTACCCGCTTTGTTTTAGATGGAGTGAGTATAGAATCTATTTTAGTTGTAACCTTTACTATTGCTGCAACAAAAGAGCTGAAGCAGAGAATTCATCAATGCTTAATCCACAGCATGCATGCTATTGAAGAAAACAAACCAGGCAGCCTGGCCTACTTAGAGTTTGTTTGTAAAAAGAGCGATCAGGAGCAGTTTAAAGCATGTTTACTGTTGGAAAAAGCAGTACTGGATATCGAGCGCGCCAATATTTGCACTATCCATAGCTTTTGTTTTAAGAGTCTAGATAAACAGGGTCTTGTACCGATGCAAGAGGAGGGTAAAGAGAATTTTGATTACAAAGCCTTTTATCTACAAAAAATTAAGCAGACTTTAAATAAAGTACCGCCGAAAAACGCGCTGTTAACAAGTAGCTTATCTCGCCTTGTTAGGGGCTATCAATTTTCTTTTGATAAGCTATATAACGCTTTAATTGAACATTTATCCTCAGGATCTTTTCCCCGTGATACGCCCAGCATCTGTAAAGAAAAAGTACATATTGAGCAGCATATTAAGAAAATAAAACAATTGATTTCTCCATCAATAGAGAACAAGCTAGCTCTTTTTAAAGGCTTTTTCTCTACATCTAAGGTGTTAAAACAAACCTTTGTGAAACAGCTGCAAGTCTTGAGTGCTCCTTTTACTGAGGAAACTCTGCAAACGCTTATTAGAGAAAAAGTAAGTCTGTTTACACTGCTGGATTTGGAAAATATAAAAAAAACTAAAACAGGTAGTGTGGATGCTCTAGTTAAAGAAATGGTGGAGATAGCAGGGCAGATAAGACCTGCTTTAGACAAGTTAAGAGATACTAGACACACTTTTTTACATCTTGCTAGTTGGTGCAAACAAGCGATAGAAAACGATCCCCATAGCTATAAACACTACTCGCCTGATCAACTTGTTTTTTCTATGGTTAGAGCTATAGATGACCCTGTTTTTGTAGAAAGTGTAGCGAGCGGTTTTAACGTGGCCATTATTGATGAGTTTCAAGATACAGATGCGAGTCAGTGGAAAATTTTTTCCACTCTTTTTTCAAAAAGACGCGCTAAAGCTTTTTTCTTAGTAGGAGATCCCAAACAGTCGATCTACTCTTTTAGAAAAGCCGATTTAAGTATTTTTTACGCAGCAAAAAAGCAAATGGACCGTGTGGCTTGTTTAGACACTAACTACCGTAGTAGCGCTCCATTGCAAACAAATCTCAACGCCTTGTTTTCCACTCGCCCCTCTTGGCTAGATACCCCTACTCTTGCTCTGCCCTACCACCGAGTAAAAATAGCGCCTGACGCGGATCAAAAAGGGGTGGGTGACGGTAAACAAGCGATCCATTTTGCGCTTTTCAATGCCTCTTCTGCTACAAAAAAAACGTGGCCAACGCTTCCGTTTGAAACGGAGGTGTTATTCCCCTTCATTGCGAAAGAAATTTTGGAGATGAGTCAAAATTTTGGCATTGAGTTATCAAAAATAGCGGTACTTGTTAAAGATCGTTTTTCTCGCCAACGTCTTGCCTCTTATTTAGCGCAATGCTCTATACCCTACCGCATGCAACGTGGTAGCAGTTTGTTTGATGGACCAGCATTTGATTTCTTCTCTCACCTGGTTTTAGCTATTATTGAGAAGGGAGAAAAAGGGAGCATAGAGGCAATTACTACGCACCCTTTTATGTGTGAGCAAGGAGCCAGGGATAAAAAATTTAACTTTACCTATTTAGAGTGGAAAACACATTTAGTGCAGGCCTATCATTGGTGGAAGACAAAAAACTTTTCTCGGGCAATTGCTTGGCTGATGAGTGAAAATATCAATTCTTACCACAGCCTTACTACTTTATTTAAAGATAGAGGGTGGGAGCATTACCATACACAACTACTAAACATCATCGACCAGTTCTATCTTGCCTTTAGAGAAAAGACCTACTGTATGACATCGATGAAAAAATTTATTATTTCAGAAAGTTTTCATTTTTTAACCCTACAACAAGTAGAAAAAGTGCGCGCTTCTGGTCAAGGTGTGGAGTTAATGACTACGTTTATGAGTAAAGGGTTGGAGTTTGATGTTGTACTGCCCTTAGCCCTGCTTTATAGACATGGGGCAAAGTCAAATTTTGTTCGGATAAAAGGAGAGACAGTACCTTTTGATAAAGAGTCTATCGAGCATCAAAATGTTTTAAGCTCTCAACGCGCTGAAAGATTAAGACAGCTCTATGTTGCTATGACAAGAGCTAAAAAGCGGCTGTATATCCCCTACATAGTGGATGAGCATTTAGATAAAGTTCCTTTAG
>NVUK01000023.1 GCA_002401865.1 Candidatus Aerophobota bacterium
AAAATATTTTCTACAATCTTTATTAATCGTCACATCTTTGCCAACGATAACACATAAGCCTGAGGACTGGACCTTATTTAAGGTGGCTAGAACGGTGTCTACCGGGAAATTGGTGTTTTGAGCTAAGGTGTCGATAGTAAAGGTCGTAGGGCTGAAGGTGATCTCTTCTAGAATTTGAGACTCGCTTTCAGTTAAGCTTCCTAGTAATACTCGGTTAGCAATCTCTTTTTTATAATCATAGTCACTAAGATCGATTTTGGTTTTCAAATTTTGAGATTGATCAAACATAGGCCACGCACTGTATCTTAACTTATATGATATCAACTGTAATAGATTCTCTCTTTAATTTCAAGATTTCTTGTTAATCTGTTATTTATTTCTTAAAAAGAAGTAAAATTGATTTATATTAATAACTACTATAATTTTTTCTATTAATCTTAAAAAGTAGAAAAAAGTTAATAAAAAAAACCTTTTAGATTTTCACTTTTCTTGGTATGATATGGCCATTTAGCAAATTAAGATTAGCGATAGAAAAAGAAATGAAAAAACGTGTTTATGATCATAAGTTTATAGAGAAAAAATGGCAAAAACATTGGGAAGAAACGGGGGCGTTTAAAGCAGAATATGACCAGAGCAAGCCAAAATATTATGTTTTAGACATGTTTCCCTACCCCTCAGGTGCAGGGCTGCATGTGGGCCATGTCACAGGGTATACAGCTTCGGATATCGTGGCGCGTCTTAAAAGGCAAAAAGGGTATAATGTACTCCATCCTATGGGGTGGGATAGTTTTGGTTTACAAGCTGAACAATATGCCGTGCGTACAGGCACTCATCCAAGAGATACGACAGTTAAAAATATCGCAACGTATACAAAGCAGCTTAAGTCTCTTGGATTTAGTTATGATTGGGACCGCGCTGTTACAACCTCAGAACCTGATTATTATAAGTGGACGCAGTGGATTTTCACTAAACTGTATGAAAAGGGGCTAGCTTATGAGGCCAATATCTTAGTCAACTATTGCCCAAAACTTGGCACTGTTTTAGCTAATGAGGAAGTGGAGGATGGCTTTTCTAAAGAGGGAGGTTATCCTATTGAAAGAAGACCTCTTAAGCAGTGGGTTTTAAAAATTACAGAATATGCTGACCGTTTGTTAGAAGATTTAGAAGATTTGGACTGGCCAGAATATTTAAAGACATTGCAGAGAAACTGGATAGGGAAAAGTGAAGGGATGGATATCACTTTTTTAGAGGAGACAACGCGCCAACCGATCAATGTATATACCACACGCGTAGATACGTTAGCAGCAGTTACTTTTTTAGTCCTATCTCCCGAACACCCTTTATTAGATACTATAACCTCTGAAGAGGCTAAAGAGGGAGTTAAACAGTACCAAAAGCAAGTTGCAAGTAAGAGCGATTTAGAAAGAACAGAACTTTCGAAGGAAAAAACGGGCGTTTTTTCCGGTGCGTTTGCGCTAAATCCTTTAACAAAAAAACCGATGCCTATTTGGGTTGCTGATTATGTTTTGATGAGCTACGGCACAGGTGCCGTAATGGGAGTTCCAGGAGCAGATGAGAGAGACTTTGAGTTTGCAAGAAAATTTTCTCTTCCAGTATTGCCTCCCTATGATCCGGGTGAGAGTTTAGAGGGAGAAGATTCTAAAGCTTTACGTATAGATATTTTAAGTGGTAAAGCTCTTTATTCTGGAGAAGGCACAATAGTGTGCGAGAGCCAAACATTGCCTATCCACGGTTTGACAAGGGCAGAGGCGCAACCTTTAATTGAAGACTATTTACAAAGCACTAAACAAGGCTCGCTCCAAACGCGTTATAAATTGCGCGATTGGCTTTTTTCTCGCCAACGTTATTGGGGAGAGCCCTTTCCTATTCTACACTTTGAAGATGGAAGCAAACGGTGTTTAGAGCTAAATGAACTACCCTTAGAGCTTCCTAGCTTAGAGGATTATAAGCCTGGAGAAGGAGGAACATCTCCCTTAGAAAAAGCTACAGATTTTGTCTTTATTCATGATGAAAAAACGGGTAAAAACGCAAAAAGAGAAGTGAATACAATGCCCCAGTGGGCGGGTTCTTGTTGGTACTATTTAAGGTTTTGTGATCCGCATAATAAAGACAAAGCTTGGGATACAGAGATTGAAAAGTATTGGATGAATGTAGATTTGTATATTGGCGGCGTTGAGCATGCGGTATTGCACCTACTCTATGCCCGTTTTTGGCATAAAGTTTTATATGATTTAAACCTTGTTTCCACCAAAGAACCTTTTTCAAGCATGCGTAACCAAGGCTTGATTACTTCGCGCTCTTATAAGAGACGAGGAGGGGAATATATAGATCCAAAGGATGTGGAAAAAAGAGAGGATGGCTACTACCACAAAGGTAGCGGCGAAAAATTGCTCTCTATGATTGAGAAAATGTCTAAATCTAAGCTCAATGGCGTATCCCCCGATGCTATTATTGAAGAGTTTGGCGCTGATACACTTAGGCTGTACGAAATGTTCTTAGGCCCTTTTGACAAGGAAAAAATTTGGGATGGGCATGCCATTTATGGGTGTAAACGTTTTTTAGACCGTTACTATGATTTAGTTTTTTCAGCAGAGTATAAAGACGAGGCAAATGCAGATGAAAAGGCCCTATCTCTTGTATCTAAGATGGTTTGGCAAGTGGAAAAAGATATTGAAGTGCTAAGCTTTAATACAGCGATTGCTAAAATGATGGAAACGCTTAACTATTTAGTTAAAAGTAGAGCGTTATCTAAGCAGATTATGGTGCTGTTTACCCAGGCACTTTATCCTATAGCGCCCCATATAGCAGAAGAGGCGTTTCTGTTTCTGACAGGCTCTGAAAAATCACTCACTTTTCACCCCTATCCTAAAATTGATTTAGACCGTTTTAAAAGCGCAGAAAAAACGTATGTATTTCAAGTAAATGGTAAAGTGCGTGGAAGGTATACACTGCCTGCAGATACGGATAAAGAGGCTCTGTTAAAGGTAGTGAAAGAAGATGAGAAGATGGCAAAATATTTTGAAGGAACGCACATTGTAAAAGAGATTTTCGTTCCTGGAAAACTGCTTAATATTGTTGTAAAGTCTTAAGAAATAGGAGACTGATGTGCTAATCACTTCTTTTCTGTATGATACACTGTTATTACTTGGCGCTTTGCTCTATTTGCCTATAAATGCTTGGCAAATACTTTGGCAAAAAAAAGCTAAGCGGTGGATCTTTTCTAGATTCAAAGCGCCCTCTATGCTGGAAAAAAAGAAAGAAGTTATTTGGCTCCATGCAGTTTCGCTTGGAGAGACTAAAGCTCTATTAACTTTACTGCCATGGATTAAAAAGGACAATCCTGATGCATTGCTTTTGGTGACTGTGATGACAGTGACCGCTTGGCAAGAGGCTCAAAAGAATAACCATCTTTTTGACAATCTAAGCTATCTTCCCCTGGATTTATCTTGGATTATGCGAAGAATGGTGGCGCGTTTAAACCTTAAACTTTTAATTTTAGTTGAAGGGGATTTTTGGCTGCATATGGTTTACTATGCGAAGAAAAAAGGAGCCCGTATTGCTCTAGCCAATGGGTGTATTTCAGAAACCTCTTCTAAGATGTACAGTTTGTTACCTTTTATGAAAAAGCACTTGTTTTCTCAAATTGATGTATATGCGTTACAAGCAGAGCACTATATAAAAGGGTTTAAAGCCCTTAATATCGCGCTTAATAAAATTAAGGTAACGGGCAATATTAAGCTTAGCAGCGCACAGGTTAGAAAAAAGAATACACCCGCTAAGATTCCTTTTAAAGCAGAAACTAAACTGATCACTATAGGGTGCAGCCACCCTGGCGAAGAGACTTCTATATGTAAAGCGTTGCTACCTTTAATAGAGCAAGACCCGTTACTAGTTTTAGCTTTTGCTCCAAGACATCTGGATCGAGCTATCCAGGTGCAAAAAGAGTTAAGTTCTCTTGTAGGAACATGTGATAATTTGGCAAGTATGCATGAAGGTATGCATGCAGGCTCACAAATTGTTGTAATTGATCAAATGGGGCTTTTAAATACTTGGTACGCACGCTCTATTTTAGCAATTGTTGCAGGGAGCTTTGTTCCAGGCGTGGGTGGACATAATCTTTTTGAACCCATTTTATCCGGGGCAATACCTCTGTTTGGTCCGTTTGTGGAGCGCCAGTTAGGGTTGCGGGATCTTATTGTGAATGGGCGCGCTGGTCTCTGTTTACCTATGAACAAACTCTTGGACGGCGTATCCACGCTACTTGAGGATCTCTCTTATAGAAACCAGCTAAAAGCAGCAGGTAAAGTCTTGAGAGAGGAGAGTGCGAAAAATGCTTTTAAAACTTGGGACTATATTTCTAGCTACTGCCCCGTTTGATCTTTACGTGTAAAAATTACTTTCTAGCCGAACTTAATACAAACACTCACTTCGAGGTTATTGGGTGCCTGGGTTGGAGCTTACAAGAACCTATTTCTATGTTGGGCATTACTTGTGTTAAAACGGTTGGCTTTTAATAGAGATGCATGCTACAATAATTTTCTATTAGCTGTCGCGGGGTGGAGCAGTGGTTAGCTCGTCGGGCTCATAACCCGAAGGCCGAAGGTTCGAATCCTTCCCCCGCTATTTTTTGGCGGCATAGCTCAGTTGGTAGAGCAACGGAATCATAATCCGTTTGTCCATGGTTCGAGTCCGTGTGCCGCTACATCTTATCGCTGTTTACCATTTCTTTTTATTTCCATTAATTTAATTATCACAATCGGAATGATTATCATCAATATACTACCGCCTATAAGTAGTGATTCAAACATATAAAAGCTATTGATCTGCACATTTCTGGTGGGGATAAACCCAAAGAAAAAAGCTAGAGAGCAAATAGTAATTCCAGACAAAGAGAAAAAATAGAGGCCAAAGGTTCCACCAGGAATACGGTAGGCGCGCGGCTCATTTGCCATAAGTTTTCTTAAAACAATAACAGAGGCAAAGAGAAAAATATAAACGATCATCGCTAGTTGAGCCGTAATAGCTGAAAGAATCCAAAAGGCGCTATTCACTGTCGGCATCACTGTAAAGACAAAGCAGAGGGCTGATACGAGTATAGCTTGAAGGATAAGAATTCTACTAGGGACGCCGCGTGCATTTAATTTGGTGAAAAAAGAGGGGAGGCTGCCATCTTCACTGGCAACGAGCAATCCTTTAGTAGGACCAATAATCCAACTAGAAACGCCGCCTAGGCCGCCAATGATAATACTTAGTGCAAAAACAGGGATAAGAAAGCCCAAATTAAATTTCTTTAAAAAAAGAGCGAAAGCTTGGATAACGCCTGTAGATAGGCTAATATTTTCACTGGGAAGAACAATAGCGATAGCCAGAGATGCAAGTATGGTTGTGACTATAACGATCGCAATTGTGATAAAAACAGAGCGGGGATAATCTCTGGTAGGGTTACGCATTTCGCTAGCATGTGTTGCAGACATTTCAAGGCCAAGAAGCCCGAAAAGGATGTTGTCGAAAAATCCTAAATTTTCAAATGAGGCGCTATTGGGGAAAAAAGCGTCAAAAGAGATGGATACAGCTAAAGGCTGTCCTTGAATAAACCAAACAATGGCACATATAGTGATAGCTATCATGGGGAAAATAGTACCTATAATGGCTGAACCTGTAGAGATTAAAGAAGAAGTACGCATGCCTCTAAGGTTTGCAAAGGTGAGAATCCAAAAAACAAAAATAGTAAATAGAGCTACTAGAAGTTTGTTTTCCGCTAAGAGAGGATCGAATAGAAAGAAAAACGTACCTGCTACGAGCACTAAAATTGTGGGATACCAAAAAACGTTGTAAATCCAGTTTAGCCAAATAACAACAAACCCTGTGGTTTTACCAAAAGCTTCACGTACCCAAATATAGATCCCTCCAGTTTTAGGTAGTAAAGAGGCAAGCTCTGCAGAAACAATACCACTGGGGATCATAAAGAACAGGGCTCCAACTAAGTAGAAAAAAACAAGAGATAAACCAAATTCAGCGCTAATAGGCAAAGTTCTAATCGAATCAATAGCGATAACATTGATCATCACCAGCTGAAATGTGCCTAGTGGTTTTCTTTTTGAGGTATTCTCATCCACTGGCTTTCTTGTTGATGTATTCTCGTCCACTACAGTAAAAAACCTTTTATTTTTTATATAAAAGGTGCAAGCGCTTTTTTGTAAATGGGTTTGTAACGTTTACATTGTTTGAGAAAATAGTAAGCTTTGAATATTTGCTTCTTTTTAAACGTTAGAGGGCCTTGGATAGAGGTTAAATGATCGGCGTTAATACGGTAAACAAGCCCACCAATTCCGCTCCAATCTTTATTGGCAGCATTGCCAATACGAAACAGAGTTGTGTAATGTTTTTCAACCAAGGATTGAGGATAAATTTGATAATTTCCAAAAGGAAAAATAAAGGTGGAGATGGGCTGATTTAATGTTTGTTCAAGTAAAGCTTTAGATTCTTCGATTTCAACACTTAAAGATTTAGGGTTGGCAGAGTGAGAAAAGGAGTGAGAAGCGATGTGAATAAGGGGATCATCCGCCATCTGTTTAAGCTCTTCCCAAGAGCAAAAAGCAGGAGAAGGGTTTTTTACTGTGTGATTAAAGAGGAGCTTTTCACTGTAGGCTAAACGTTTATCTAAAGGTTCTAAGCACCGTTTAAGTGGAAAAGCTGCAGGCACAGCAAGTGTGGCTTTTAACCCCCATTTTTTCAGTAGAGGATAGACGAAAAAGAAAAAATCACATGTAGCATCATCAAAGGTTAAACAGAGATTTGTTTTCTGTGTTAACTTTTCGTTCGGATGTACCGTTTTATAATTTTTGGCAATGTATTCACAATGCTTTTCGAATAGGGAGAGATTATTGGCAAAGGGGGTATGGAGATTTATGTGGGGAAGAATTTTGTGGTAAAGCAGACAAAATAACATGCGTGTTTAAGATGAACCTTCCTCTTCTAACTTTAAATATTTGTACCAAGCTACATGAGAGTTATATTTTGCTATGATATACCCTTCTTTTCCATCTAAAAATCCAAGCTTAAGGATGTAGGTTTTGAAAAAAGCAAAAAAGCTATGAACCCATGCTTTGAAAAATGAGGAATGTTTTTCGCTTTTATGTTGCTGAGCAAAAAGATCGGAGTAGAGTTGCATTTTTCTTAAAAAGTCACCCATATTTTGATAGGAGTAATGGTTCACATTAAACTTTAAAAATTTTACTTTGAGATTTTTTTTCTCAATGCACTCATGCACATTAGCGTTAGAAAAGTTAGTTGAGAGTTTATTGTAGAGTCTTAAATGTTTATCGGGACTCCAGCCACAATGGCGTATCCGTTTATTTTTAAAAAAATTGTGAAAGGAAAATCCATAGATTGTAGAAGGATCAAGATTAAGTTCTAAAATTTCACGCGCTAACTCTGGAGTTAAAACTTCATCACTATCCAGTGCTAAAACCCAATCATGAGAGGCGAGTTGTGCCGCTTCAATTCTAAGGGCTCCAAAAGCTTTAAATGGACGTTTGTAAATTTTTACATTGCAAAAAACCTTAGCGATGTCGAGAGTGTCATCTGTTGAGCCTGTATCAATTAAAACTACTTCATTAAATGAGGCAGTACTTTGTAGAACAGGTAGTAGCGTCGCACTCGAATTTTTTGTAAGTATAGTTACACTAATCATAATACAGTCATTTTAGCAGGAAACTTTAATTAGTAAAAGCCTTGCTTTTATCCACCTTCTTACTTTCCCTCTTTATAAATTTTATGCTAACATTCAGTTTAGTAAAAATTTAGGTACTAGTGTAAGGAATTGTTATGTCAGGGCATGAGAAAAAACAAATAGGTTTTTGGGTTTTAACAGCACTTGTTTTTGGTAACATGGTGGGCTCGGGTGTTTTTTTACTTCCCTCAGCACTTGCTTTTTTTGGTACCATTTCACTCCTTAGTTGGGGCTTCACCGCAGTAGGTGCTATTTTATTAGCCCTTGTTTTTGCTAGGATGTCTTCCCTTTTTCCAAAATCAGGAGGACCCTATGTTTTTTGTAGAGAAGCGTATGGTGATTTTATAGGTTTTCAAGTGGCGTATAGTTACTGGGTTTATATATGGACAGGTAATGCTGCTATTGCGGTAGCTTTTACAGGTTATTTAACCGCATTTGTTCCCTATTTAAACGCTCATCCGTTTTTAACGTTTGCTGTAACTGCTTCAGCTGTTTGGATATTGACGTTGATCAACTTAATAGGGGTTAGGTTCGCCGGAGTGGTTCAATTGGTACTTTCTATTATCAAGTTTGTTCCCATCGCTTTTTTGGCGATTGTTGGCCTTTTTTATGTCGATACTGCTAATTTCAACTATTTTAATGTGAGTGATACTTCCAATTTTTCAGCTTTTACAGGGGCAGCCCTTTTAACTTTATGGGCATTTTTAGGTTTAGAATCAGCATCTATTCCAGCGGATAATGTGAAAGATCCTGTAAAAAATATTCCCAAAGCTACAATTGTAGGAACGCTTTTAGCAGCATCTCTTTATATCGTTATCACTGTGGCTATTATGGGAGTTATTCCCATACCTCAATTGCAACAATCTTTAGCACCTTTTGCAGATTTTGCTGAGATTGTTTTAGGTCCTGTTGGAAAAATCGTTATTGGTATTACAGCTATGATTGCTTGTCTTAGCGCTTTAAATGGGTGGATTTTACTTCAAGGTCAAATCCCTCTTGCTGCTGCTAAAGATAAACTTTTTCCTAAAGCTTTTACCAGGGTGAATAAAGCAGGGGTGCCTGTGTTTGGCATGATTGTATCGTCGCTACTTATTACGCTGGTACTATTTTTAAATGAGGGTAAAAATTTAGTAGAGCAGTTTACCTTTATCATCTCTATTGCTACTCTTTCGGCTTTAATGACCTATCTTTATACCTCTATTACAGAATTTGTTATTGGACGCCGCGCAAAGCCTGGCCATATTTCTAGATCTGATTACAAACATTTGATCATCGCTCTGCTAGCTTTTGTTTATGCTTTTTGGGCATTTATGGGCGCCGGGAAAGATATTTTTTATTGGGGCATAGGGTTTCTATTCACCAGTCTTCCTATTTATGGTATAATGTGCTTAAAAAAAGAAACCAGCAAGAGCAAAGCTCTTTAACCCAAGCTTTTTACAATGAGTTATAAACGGATATATGATCCTGTTCACCGTTTTATTGAGATAAATCCTTATGAAGATTTACTCATACGCAGTGGCCCTTTTGAAAGATTGCGCTATATTCACCAATGTGGAGCCACATTTTTTGTCTATCCTGGCGCTACCCATAAACGTTTTGAACACTCTTTAGGTGTGATGCACGTAGCAACGATGATTTATGAAACATTAATCAACCATGTGGAGAGAGAGGTTTTTGAAAATAGTGAGACGCTCTATTTATTAGATGCTATTCCTAAAAAAGGAACCTATGCTTATACCTATTGGAAACAGATTCTTAGATTTGCAAGCTTATGTCATGATATTGGCCATTTACCGTTTTCTCATGTAGCAGAAAAAATGTTGTTAAAGGAGGATGATCATGAGCATTGGACGTATAAGATCATTATGTCTTCTTATATGGATCCTGTGTTTGCTGCGTTTGAAAAGCAGGCAAAAAATCAAGGGATGGAGCGTTCGGTGAAAGAGGATGTGGCAAAAGTTGCGCTCGGTCCTAAAAATTATTTACCGAACTCTATTTTTTCTCCTTTTGAAAGTGCTTTGGCATCGATCTTAATAGGAGACTTTTTTGGAGCAGACAGAATTGATTATTTATTAAGAGATGCGCAGCAAACAGGACTCTCTTATGGCCAATTTGATTATCACCAGCTTATACAAATGCTACGCTTTATTCCTGTAAATAAAGCAGGAGAGCATTGCATAGATTTGGGTATTTTAGAAAATGGGTTGGAGTCGTGTGAGTCGCTTCTTTTAGCGCGCCACTTCATGTTTAAAAAAATATATAACTATCCACGTGTTAAAGCGTATGAATTTCACCTAGCACGTTTTATACAGAAGAGTTTTTCTCGTATTACATCCAGCATTCACAGTTATCTCGATACAAGTGATATAGAAGTGTTATACGCGATCAAAAAAGCAAAACAAGACCCCTCCCATATAGCGCATTTTGATGCTCTTTGCCTTAAAGGGGGCGCGGACCCTTTTAAAGCTATTGTTCTTCCTTTTGCTTTAACACATGACCATTTAATCGAGTTTCAAAATAAATATAACATTAAAGAGAGTGATATTAGCTGGTCGATATCTCCTTTAGCAGGGCAATACATGGCAATGAATATGCCCATTATTCATCCTGATAAAAAAATATCTTTTATACCAAGGACCTCTTCTGTCCAAATTCCCTCGATAGAGCGTAGTTGGCTTTATCTAAGCAATGCCCATCAAGATAATTTTTCAACTTTTTCTCAGAGGGCAATACCAGAGGTGGTTTAAAATCCCAATCCTGTTATTATTAGGCCAGTAGGACCGTTTTTGCGCTTCTAAGTGGGGTAGATTCTTATAACAGCTCTTTCAAATATAAAAACATCTTGGCTAGGTTTATCCTCGAGAGAGAAGAAGTTTATTCTTTTTGCTCTTCCCTGCAGTTTTCTAATAGCTTTAGAATATTCACTCATCAAGCCCATTGCTAACTCTATTTTTTTAACGCATTACTCTTCCGCAAGCCTTCCCTATCTTTGGCTCATTACTCTACCACTTAATTTTTTACTCGTTTCAACCTTTAATCGCTTTTTAGATCGTATAGGCCCGCTTAAAATGTTTCTTATTTGTTCAGCTTTTACGATGTTCATGCATATGCTTTTAGCTTTTTTTGTTACCAAAGCACCGGTTCTTTGCTGGTTTCATAACATATGGAAAGATCTCTATATTTTACTCATGCTTCAACAGTTATGGTCTCTAATCCATCTGCAAACCCATTTAAAAGAGGCTAAATATCTCTATACCATTTTTTTTGCTTTCGGAGGATTAGGCTCTACTTTGGGTAGTTTGGTGCCTAGTTTTTTTGCCACTTCTATCGGTTCAGAAAGGCTTTTACTTTTCCCTATTATTATTTTTATTGTTTTAGGATTTTGCTATCAAAGAGTAGTGACTTATGGAAAGTCTATTGAGATATCCTCTGAGAAAAACAAGCCTAGTGTTAACCGTGACTCATTGAAAGAGTCGTTTAAGTCGCCATCAATGCGCTATATTATTGCCATTGTCGTATTGATGCAGGTGGGTGCTACAATTTTAGATTTTAGCTTCAATGCTAAAATGGCGCAGGTGTATCCATTGCAAGATATACGCTCGGGTCAGATGGGAAAAATTTGGAGCGTGATTAACTTTTTCAATCTATTTACCCAGTTTGTTGCCAGTTTCTTTTTGATACACAAGTTTGGTTTGAAGCGGTGCCATATATTCTTGCCTATTATATTACTTGCCAGTAGTGCAAGTATTGCTTTAATTCCTTCTGTTACGAGTCTTATCATTGGTTTTTCAGCGGTTAAGATAGTGGATTACTCTCTCTTTAATCTCTTAAAAGAGATGCTTTATGTTCCCTTAAGTAATTTTGAAAAGAAAAATGCCAAAGCTTTTGTTGATATTTTTGCTTATAGATCCTCTAAGGGCATAGCCTCTATTTTAGTGATAGGTCTACAATATTTTTTCTCTTCCTCTCTTTTTCAAGTTTGCTCGCTGAGTGTCGTGATTCTATTTTTCCTCTGGTCGATGATGTCCTTATTTTATTTCCGATCAAGCAGTTCTATGAGCGCTCTTTATTCTGAATAATGAAAGGTTTTTTTAAATATTTACCTTATGATAAGATGTAAAATGGAATAATTTTAAAGGAAGATAAAGTATGAGCCAAGGTAGTTTACAAAAAATTCGATCCAAAGAATTAAATAAAGATACTTGCGAGGTAGAAAATCCCTGTCATATCACATCCGATTCCGTATTTAATAAAGGAGCGGCTTTCACACATGAAGAGAGAGAAGAATTGGGTTTAAAGGCTCTGTTTCCGACAAAAGTTATTTCTTTAGAAGAACAAATAGAGTTGGCCTATGCACAATTTCAAGACACGCGTACAGGGCTAGACAAGTATATTTTCTTGCGCTCTATTCAAGATGAAAATGAAGTGCTTTATTATGCGCTTGTATCTAAATATATTTATGAAATGATGCCTTGTATCTATACACCTACTGTGGGAACTGCTTGCCAAAAGTATCACCGTACTTTTTTAAAACCTCGTGGTATTTATCTATCTTTAAAAGATAAAGGAAATCTTAAATCTATCCTTTCTAATTTAAACCAGAAAAGAGTGGATGCTATAGTTGTCACCGATGGAGAGGGTATTTTAGGCCTGGGTGATTTGGGCACAGGGGGCATGGCTATTTCTATTGGGAAATTGGCGCTTTATACAGCCCTTGGCGGCGTTAATCCTGCTTATACGCTTCCTATCACTTTAGACGTAGGGACTAATAATGCAGAGCTGCTTGCTGACAAATACTATCCTGGTATTCGAGAAAAGCGGGTAACGGGCGCTATTTATGATAGTTTTATAGAAGAGTTTGTTCAAGCAGTAAAATCGGTTTTTCCTGAAGTGCTTCTTCAATGGGAAGATTTTGGCAAAACGAATGCTAGCCGCGTACTTGCTAAATATAAAGATGTGCATTGCTCTTTTAACGATGATATCCAAGGAACAGCTAGTGTGGTGTTTGGAGGGCTTTTTGCTGCTTTTAAAGCTTCTAATCAAGTAATCACTGATCAAAGAGTGGTTATTTTTGGAGGGGGAACCGCGGGCATTGGTGTTGCAGACTATATAGTAACAGAAATGAAAAAACACGGGATGAGTGAATCGGCAGCTAAATCACGTATTTATGTTCTTGGCAGAAAAGGGCTAGCACATACACAAAGCGCAGGACTCGATGAGCTTAAAAAGCCCTATGCTCAACCTGTAGAATCTTTAAGTGAGTGGAGCGTTGCTAATAAAGAGCAAATTTCTTTAGAGGAGACAGTAGCGCATGTTAAGCCTACTATTTTAATAGGAACATCGACTGTAGCGGGCTCTTTCACAGAGTCTATTATTAAAACCATTGCTAAGCATGTAGAAAGACCTATTATTTTCCCTCTCTCCAATCCCACATCTAAATGTGAAGCACTTCCAGCCGATATTTTAAAGTGGACGGAAGGGCGCGCTATTGTTGGAACAGGAAGTCCTTTTGATCCTGTTTCTTATGGAGGCAGTACTTACACTATTGGCCAATGCAATAACGTTTATATTTTCCCAGGTGTTGGTAGAGGAATTATTGCATCTAAGTCGAAAAAAGTAACCGATGAGATGTTTGTGATCGCTGCTAAAAAATTGAGTGAATATTCACCTTTACTTGAGAATAAATTTGGCAGTTTATATCCAAAACTCTCTGATTTAAATGTAGTAAGTTTAGAGATTGCTAAAGCTTGTGGCAAACATGCTATAGAGAAAGGATACTCTGATATGAGTGAAAATGAGTTTGAGGATAGACTTAAAAGCTTAAACTGGGCTCCTGTGTATTGTAAAATTAAAAAGAATTAGAGAGAAGAGGGGGGCAACTTTTTCAGGTAGTGAAAAAAACATTACCCTTGACTAAAATTTTTTTTTTAAGCAAACTCTTTGCAATTAATATCAATATAAGATGATGAAAGGATGCTAGTGGAAACTTGGAAGGAGACGTGTAAGAAGATCAATATGGTCCTTGCACACTTCGTTCAGTTGGTTGTTTCTTCTTATAATAATGTATATAGGCCGCGCGTGCGCCGTAGATACAATTGTTTATATAGCTCAGCGGCCAGTTCTGTTTTTCATAGAAAACCGAAAAAAAGATCTACACCTGCAAGCTCTTCTTTATTGGGGAGTATGCGTTCGGTAATGCTTCCTTTAGAGCAATCAAAACATGAGAGTGCAAAAAAGCTACTAAGACATGCTAGGAAGCAATATTTAGATTTGTCTTTGGCTCCTTATAGAATGTTGCATAGTTCGATTCATCACGAGCTAAAAACGTATGGACTAAAGAAGATTGGTTTTTCTAGTTATCAAAAGGCGCATAATCAATCGGGTAAGCTATTCATCTATAAGCAAACAGGAGCGATAAGTGATTCTCATGCGTTTACTAAATATGAAGAAGACCGTCAATTAAATTTGCCGTTGCAAGAGATCAGTAAAAACCCACGTCTTTGGAATACTGTTTTAGACGTTGGATCCTGTCTCGAAATTTAAAACGCATTTACAAAAATAACACATTCTTTATAAAGCAAGGTATACTTATTGAGGTGTTTTTTTGTGCTATTTTTACTTATAAGAATTATTATTTCCACCGTAGTCACTCTAATACTTGTCCATTTTTTGCCTGGCATTGTAGTAAAAAATTGGCTAGATGCAGCTATTTTTGGTGTTATTGTAGGTATTGTTAATGGTGTTATACGTCCTATTTTAGTAATTTTGACTATTCCTATTTCTGTTGTATCTCTGGGTGTTTTTCTGTTGGTAATTAATGTATTCACTTTTTGGCTCGCTTCAGAAATGGCTTATGGCGTGCATATTGAATCATTTTGGGCAGCTTTCTGGGGAGGGTTAATTATTTGGGTGACAGGCATTTTTGCAAATCGTCTGATTTGGAAAAAGAAATATTAGAGAGTAAAAAGTAGTTTCGTCTATTGATCAAAATGGTGAAAATACATAACGTAAAAATTTTAAGACTAAAGCCAGTTTCTACATGAAATTTAGGATTAAGCTATTTTATTCGTTCATCTCGATCACGGTGCTCAGTTCTCTGCTAGCGCTTTTCATTATCTATGGAGAAGCTTCGAACCTCATATTTCACGATCTTAGACAAAAAATTTACGCTATTTTAGTTCATTCACAATCGTTGATGGAGAAAGAGGCTCTTTTAGTACTTGAAACAGATGAAGGAGACGCTTCAAGTGATACGTATCAAGCGCTTAGAAAAGAGCTTTTACGTATTAAAAATATTAACCAAGAAGCCGATATTTTTATTAAAAATGTTTATCTTATCAGGCACCAAGCTGCTGAATTTGTTGTGGTTACTTCTGCAGAAGAGAATAAAGATTATATGACGGGCAATGCTATAAAGCTGCATATCAATAAAAAAGATATTAGCAAAAACTTTGCTGTGAGCAATATTTATTCAGATGATGAGGGTACATGGATTACAGGTTATCACTCGATTTTTGATCACAATGGACAAGAAGTGGGTGTTTTATGTATTGATTTTTCTGTAGCGGAGCTTTTTGGAGAGCTTGAAGAGCTTATTTTATATGGGTGGATAGCTTTTGTTGTTTCTGTTGTTGTAGCTATTGTTGTAGCTTTTTTCTTAGCTCGTTTTGTCTCTAAGTCGCTTAAAATTCTCCATGAAGCGGTGATAAAAATTGGTCAAGGGGAGCTCTCTACCCGCTGCGTTTTAAATGCTACGGATGAATTTGGAGATCTTTCACAAGCGATTAATAAAATGGCTAAAGGATTAGAGGAGAGGGAGCGGTTAAAAGTGGGGTTTGCCCGCTATGTGTCGCAATACGCTTTAGAAGAGCTTTTAAATCTTGAAAAACCTGTCACTTTAACGGGGGAGAGAAAAAGGGTAACTATTCTATTTTCAGATATTCGCCATTTCACCACGATATCAGAAAAATTAGAGCCTGAAGCAGTGCTGGCTTTTCTCAATGAATATTTTGAAGCGATGATTGATATTATTTTTAGCTATAAAGGTACTTTAGATAAAATCATGGGAGATGGCCTTATGGTGGAGTTTGGCGCGCCTCTAGATGATGTTGATCAAGAAGTACACGCTCTTTTAGCCGCTATTGCTATGCAGAGAAAAGTACACGAATTATCCGATATGTGGGAAAAGCAGGGACGGCCCCGTTTAGAAGTGGGAGTGGGGATTCATGTAGGGCTGGTTGTTGTTGGAAATATTGGCTCAGAGAGACGGATGGAATATACGGCTATTGGCGACCCTGTAAACATTGCTTCAAGGCTTGAAACAAAGAGTAAATCATTAAAAAAACCCATTATTCTCTCTCATGCAGTGTATGAAAAAGCCAAAGACTTTTTTGTATTTGAAGACCTTAAAGAGACAGATATTAAAGGGCGTGTAGGCTCTTTACACGCTTGGGCTCTTTTCCCTGATAAGCAGGGAGATTTGGAAGAAATTAGAAAAAAAATAGAATCTAGTGCTGCTTCAAACAGCCATGAATCTATTCAAAAATAAAAGGCGAACTATGAATACCCGTATGAGTAAATTTATTATTATGTTATCCAATTTTGGATATATTGCAGCGTGCCTTATTCTCTACTTAATAGCATTGTGCATTCTTGTCTCTGCTGTGTGGGGGATTATATGTGATATGACTTCAGGTAGCTATTCTGTTTATAATTTGCTCGATGAAGTTGCTTTGATTGTATTTGCTATGGCTGTTGTGGATATTAGTAAATATTTGATGATTGAAGAAGTGTTAAAGAAAAATCCTGAACGCTCTAATCTAAACGACTCGAAAGAGTCTTTGACTAAATTTACTATTATTATTGCTTCGGCCCTCTCTTTAGAAGGACTTGTTATTACCATTGAAGTAGCAAAACAAGATGTAACAAAAATCCTCTACCCTATTGGGCTTTTATTTGCCGCCATCTTTTATATCGTTGGCATTGGCATTTATCAAAAGCTTAGCAATAGCGATGAGGATTCACGTATAGACAATAAACGTTCTAATACTTAAACAAATAGCTTATCCAGTAGCCTCTGTTTTAGCTACTATCACCTCAGGATGGAAAGAATCTAAAAAACTCTTTAGCTGAGCGCTATACTCAGACTCATCCATATGGTGCGCTGTTTCCACTTCTACAGTATAAACTTCGCTGCCACATAAAATAAGTGTTCCTACAGCCTGCTTATCACCAGAAACATGCTTATAATCTAGACTATTGAAATTTTTAAAATTGTTGTCTGTTTTCCCTGCAATATCAGCATCGCCTGAGTGTTTTGCTATAAGCTTTAAAGCTCCTTTTAAAACAAGCTTTGGACCATATTTTAACCACTCTTGAGGAAGTGTTGCTTGAGAAATAGAATAAGTAATACCTTCTTTTTCAAAGCTATGCTTTGTAATAGAAAGTGATTTGTTCTCACCTGGTATAGGCATCTCGATTTCACTCTTTACCGCCTTTCCTGGAAAGTAAATTGTAAAGTTAGAATTTTCTTCTTGAAGCTTTTTCCACTTCTTTTTGTAGTCAACAAGCTCTTCTTGCTCTACAGCTACAACCACTTCTTCTGTTTTTACTTTTTTAGCATTGTCTGCAAAGACATTACCAAGGACTAGGCCACCCATCGCTAATAATGCAATAAATAGTGTGCTCTTTTTAATTCTTTTGTTTTTCATAGATTCCCCCTACTTAATTATTAATAAAATTAGAAGTTTCTTTTTTAACTTTTTGCAGTTCTTTTTTGTAGTCGATAAGCGCGTCGTCTTGTTCTACAGCTTCTGCTTTCTCTACAGCTACAACAGCTACCGCTTCTTCTATTTTTACTTCTTTATTATTGTCTGCAAAGGCATTTCCCAAGATCAGGCCACCCATCACTAATAATGCAATAAATAGTGTACTCTTCTTAATTTTTTTGTTCTTCTTCATAGATTCCCCCTAATTAATTGTTAATTATGTAAATATTATATATTATAACTTATTAAGTTTCAATTTAATAATTATTAATAATTGCTATTAAAAATTAATGTTTATGGGAAGAGTTAAAGGTTTTTTTGAAACCATTCTATGATAAGGTCAGATTCGTAGTAAGGCTCATCATCGATCATGAGGCAAGGGAACTGTTTTTTAGCGCCCATTTGCTCTAATTTTACCATAGCATCCTCATCCTCATACACTTCTCTAAGGCGTACCTTAGATTCAAGCTCTGGAAAGGCTTTTAAAACTTTAGTACAAAAAGGACACGATTTCTTATAGATAAATTCTAATTTTTTGTACTGGGTTTTAGAGGATAACATAACGTTTTCTTGTGGTTTTGAGGGAGCTGCAAATAGCGCTGCCTGATGAGTAAAAAGGGTAGTTACTAGTAAAAATTTTAACATGTTTAATCTCGATTTTCAGGGATTAAAAAAACACCTATAACATAGGTGATAAACATAGGGAAAAAGCCTGTGATACAGGTAATAACGATAAAAACAATTCTAACCAGGGTAGGATCTACTTTAAAATATTCAGCAAGACCACCACAGATTCCTGCTATTTTTCTCTGCTTTCTAGAGCGCTGCAACTTATTCGCATTGACCTGTACATAGGTTTTAGGTCCTTCTGGCATAATAAGCCATGCGATTAAATAGATCACGATCATGGGAACAAATAAAGAGACGCAACAAGCGGCTATAAAAATGATACGTATTAAAGTGGGATCTAATTGGAGATATTGTCCTATACCACCACACACACCGGCAATTTTTTTATCCCACTGATCACGAAATAACTTTCTCACACGCATCCCTTGAGTTTAAATTCATAAAAAAATCTTTCTCAGCAGGAAATAGACGCATAAATAAAGGGGGTACTATGGAGTTAAAAAACATATACTTTCCCGTCATTGGATGTTGAAAGCCAAGGCTATGGGCATGCAATCCCAAACGGCCGATAGGGGAGGGAGCCGCTCCATATTTTACATCACCAACAATAGGATGGCCTGCTAAGGAAGCTCCTACTCTAATTTGATTCTTTTTCCCTGTCTCTAGATGACAGATAAGATAGCTATATTTTTTTGAAACAAGCGCTCTATTAAAATGGGTAACCGACATCACTCCGCGCGTGTTGGGCTTCATCATGTAATTTGCATCTTCTAAGAGCTTATGTGCCCAAGTGCCTTGTTCATCCTGTGCCACACCCTCAACAATAGCATGGTACTCTCTTTCTATCGAATGGCGATGAAACTGCTCTGTTAACGCTTCTCTTGCTATATTAGTCGTTGCAAAGACCATCACTCCAGAGGTTTCTCTATCGAGTCTATGTACAGGAAATACGCGCGCATGAGTTTTACTCTGCTTTAAAATATCATGGACGGTGTCATCTTGTTCATAGTAGGTCGCAACGCTTAAAAGCGAGCATGGCTTATCCACGACGATAATGTGGTTGTCAGAGTAAAGAATAGCCAACTTTTTAGCGCCGATCCTTTTTTTCTCATAAAAACGGAGCGTATCGCCCTCTTTTAAAGGGTCGTTTGTCTTAACAACGGGTTTGCCTTTTAATATCACGCGTCTATGCACAATCCACTTTTTTAGAGTAGATTTAGAAGAGTCGGGAAAAGCGTTGCTCATAGCGTCAATTAAGCAGATATCAGACGTTATTTTAATTTCTTGATAATTCATGCCCTCCATTATACTATAATTTTATCTCATCAACAAGAAAAATAATGGGATATTTTTAATATTTAGTTAGCAAAATATGAAAAAATATATATGTCTTATTTTAGCCCTATGTAGCTTTCACTCAGTGAGTGCATTAGAAAAACCTACCGATAATGAAAAAAGTCTTATTATGGTAGGTGTGGGAGCATTTGATATTTTTAGATGGAGTAAAAACCAAAAAGATTTTCAAACCCTGCTGTTTTTAGAGCTGCGCCCTAATATAGCGCTTTTAAGCAGGAGGAAAGTCATTGTCCGTCCGCTAATTGCTTGGATGTATGCTGATTTTAAAGCCAGCTTCATCGGTGCAGGTCTTGCCTTTGATTTTTTAATCAGCCCACAAGTAACCTTTACTCCCAGTTTTGCTCCAGGCTACTTTGCTAAGGGAGGAGATATTGATTTAGGATACCCTTTAGAGTTTAGAACAAGCCTTGAGCTGGCTTACCGGTTTAAGAATAAGGGGAGAGTGGGCATGATGTTTTCCCATATTTCTAACGCACATTTGGGGAAAGAGAATCCTGGAGCGGATATGCTCTCTATATTTTATGCTATTCCCTTCTCTCTACATTAGCGGGTAAAGACAGATTTAAGACCCAGTTCATATAAAAATGAGGCGGTCTTTTCATGCAAATTAGAAAAATAAAGACGTTTGTCACACCCATTTTCTTGATCCACATCCACTTTTTGTACCTCTACTCTTGGAGCTAAGAAAAAAAGTTCTTCATGGGCGCGAATAGGGGATAGGTCAAGACCAAGATTTAAGCTATAAATATCGCCTACTAGTTTTCCAAATTTAGAAATCACATCTCCTTCACTAACAAACCCCTGAAACATAGGACGCTCGTGTTCATCTAAAGCACAAAATTTTTCAAACATTTTTGAGCCAATACCGGGGAAGTTAAAAGCGACAGAGGGGAGGTGAGTGCTTTTTTGTAATAAGTGGGGGTAATGGGTGAGTGTATATAGTAACATCACGCCGCCAAGACTATGACCTACGAGGCGTATAGGGCCGTATGTTTTATTAATTGTTTCCAAATAGCGGCTTAAATCTTCTTTAATTTTTTCAAACTGAGTATGCCCAGGACCTTTGGGGTCAATATCGTGCAAAATAGAGCGTCTTCCCTCTTCTCTAACTAGAGAAAAATCGGTCCCCCTAAATAAGATAATGGGACACCCTTTGCTTTTATCCACATTTAAAAGAGCAAAAGCCTCCATCCGGTTAAAAAGATGAAAGGAGGTGTCTATTTTATAACTGATATATTCAATACCTTTACCAGGTGTCATCACAGGAAGTTCTAGTTGTTGACCATTTTTAAGTCTTCTATAGCTCAATACTTTGGCAAGAATTTCATCTGACGCAAGTAATAAGTGGCGCTCTTGCTGAATATGATCTTTTAACGTTTTAAGCAGCCCTGTGGTTGTTTCCACATCTCCAGGATTATTAGTTACGCGGCAGATAAGATTTTTTTGAGCAAAGTGGTTTCTATAAGATTTTGCAAATTCTAAAAGCTCTAACGCGTCATTGTGTAAAATAGTAGATTGTTGAGTGGTATCTATAGCGTAGGTGAGACTTTTAGATTTAAAAAGCCAGGAAAGAGCGCGTTCAAAGACTTTAAAGCTTCCCATGCAGATGTAGGAGCCCAGACTCGTGGGGTGGGAGGAAAATTGAGAGGAGTGGCGGCTATTCATATTCTCCACGTGCGTGACTTACCGGTAGATAGGCAGTAGGTAACTTTTTTAAAAGATGTTCGTAGTTGATGAGAAAAAAACCATCAGCGCCAGCCATATAGTGCATCCATGAATCATTCGAGCCAAGTACTACACGGTCACCGTGGTGCCAACTATTGAGCGTTTGTAATTGTTCATCGCTCTCTATTTGCCAAAGTGTCTCATGTTGTTGAGAGTCCCTGATATAGATTAAACCGCTCTCACTATCGCTATGGAAAAGATGAGAAACCAGCGTACTGTTTTTTTCAGGAGCTTTAATGAGTTTTATATAAGCATAAACTTTGCTATCGGTAACATCTGTAAGGTAGAGGTTATAAGAGGAAAAAAGGTGGGAGATGCGGCAGCTAAGTTTTACTGGGGCGTTCAGATCCCAATTTTCTACGATAGGTTTTGAAGAAAGTTCAACAGAAAATAGTGATCCATCTTCTAAGCAAAGTAATTCTCCCATAGGAGCTTTACTCCGCACAACATGATTGCCCTCTATAATCATATAGTCACTTGTGGCTATATCATACATGCTTTTATCCGTAGGGGGAGTATAGCTTTGAGAAAAAGCAGTAGAGCTAAAAGCTAGGGTACATAGTAGTAATAAGCGTGGTAATTGCAAACGTAATTTTTCCAAGTAGTAACAAACCTTTTTTTTAAGATAAAATGCGTCCGCATTTTTAAACAGAACTTTTTTGCTCAATAATTGCACAGTAACTTAAAAACTTATCCACTCTTGTTTCAGAGTAGTTTTCTACAAGCCATTGAGTGGATTTCTTAATAGTATCCCATACTTCTTTTACAGCCTGCGCATTATCTTCATCTACCGGCCTATAAGCGTTAATTAGAAGGTAACAGGTATCATACTCTTGAAGTTTGGCCTGAATTGTTGTTTTATTCCAGGATGCTCTTGGAGTAAACCTAGCAACCTTTGTTGTTAACGCACTAACTTTTGCAGCAAGTTTTGTCAGTACTTGTCCTTTTTCAGATGACGATAGCGATCCATATGCAAGTAAAATTACTCTCTTTTTTCCCTCAGCAGGTGTAGAGAGAGAGGAAAAGGTTCCATACTGCAAGGTCGTTTTAAGAGGCAATCCAGGAGGATTTTGATCAGCGGGGCTCGAGCCTGGGCTTAAATTGGGAGAAACTTGACGGTTCCAAAAAAAACAAAAACAAGGACAGCACCGCATGTCAACTTCCTCTTTAATAAAGGAAGTTGTATATGCGATTCAAATTTTTATAGCAATGAAAATAAGAACAAATTTTATACTACATTAAAAAGATATAATCTTTCAAAAAGAGCCCTCATAGCAAGAGGGCTGTTCATGATTACTCGTCTAATAAGCGGCGAGCTACGTTATTTACAGCAGCAGTAGTAGTAGTAGTAGTAATACGAGACTCACTTTTACTGCGCTCAACT
>NVUK01000024.1 GCA_002401865.1 Candidatus Aerophobota bacterium
ACATCACGCGCCCCTATTTGTAGCGGCATCAACAAATTGATCAAACCGAAAACTACGCCCATACCAACGAAAAAAATCATCGCTACGCCGTGAGAGGTAAAAATTTGCTGGAAATGATCCGCTCCTAAATAGCCCATATTATCCCCAACAGCAACTGCTTGCTGCGCGCGCATCATCAAACCATCAACAAGACCTTTCACAAAAATAACAATGGAAACTATGATGTACATAATCCCTATCTTTTTATGATCTGTAGTGGTGATCCACTCTTTCCAAAGCCATGTCCATCGCTTGTGGTAAGTAATCACGGCCAAAATAGCAATAGCCCCAAGGCCCATGCCAACTCCGGCCATATTTTCTATCCAGTCTTGGCTAAGCGCTGATAAATTTAGTCTTCCCCACATATTATCTCACTCCCTCCAAGGATTTTTTGCCCTTTTTAGGCGGCTCCATATATTTCATAATAATTTTTTTAAAAAGATCATTTTCCATAGAGCCATAAGTTGTTACGCTATGGTATTGACTAGGCTCTAATAGGTGAGTATAAGTTTCTTCGTCCATCACACCCCCTTGACTTTGCACGGTTTGCACCCAGTGGTCAAAATCCTGCTCTGTACAAGACTTTGCTGTAAATGTCATTCCAGCAAATCCCGTGCCGCTCATATTCGCAGACACTCCTCTATATTCCCCAGGCTTATCGGCTATTAAATGCAGTTTTGCACGCATACCTGGCATTGCATAAATTTGCCCACCCAGTGCAGGGATCCAAAAAGAATTCATCGGAGCATCCGCTGTGATTTGAAAATTAATAGGGGTGTCTGCTGGAAACTGTACCCAGTTCACTGTAGCAATACCTTGCTCAGGATAAAGAAACAGCCATTTCCATTCGAGCGCTACTACCTGCACAACTAAAGGCTTTTTATTCGAGTCAAGCGGCTTAAAAGGGTTGAGATCGTGGCTAGATTTCCAAATAATTACAGAAAGAATAGCAATAATCACCAGTGGAATTCCCCACCAACAAACCTCAGCAATTGTGTTATGCTCCCAATCAGGCTCATGCCTTGCTTTTTCATTACTTTTACGATAACGCACAGCAAAAACGATGGCTAAAATGTAGACAGGTACCACTACGATAAGCATTAATAAAACGCAGGTAACAATCAAATGTTTCTCTTTACTAGCAATCAGGCCTTGCGGCTGAAGAACGGGGATATTGTTGTTTGCAATATAGACTCCCAGCAGAGCTAAAACACCTATGATTACTGCTGCGATTAATAGTGATTTTATTGTTTTCATAAGCGACTTAAAAAAATTATCTTTATATCAACCTATATATGAATACAGGGCCTTATGTCTACAAAAAAAACTTGTTTATAACAATAAATAGTGCCAGACTAGCTCCATCTATTTTTTATTAAAATTAAACATATAGGAGAATAGTAATATGGAAGAGACAAAAGTAGCTACAGGACTTGGCATGCCATGCCTGACTGTATCAGATGTCAAAAAAACAGAACATTTATTTGTCAATCTACTTGGGTTTGAAAAAGTAGCTGACAATCCTGAATACAAATGGATGGAATTTAAAGCAGAAAATGGATTTTGTGTAGGCGCTAGCGAACCTGGTGATAGATCTATGACCCCAGGATCCAATGCAACGTTGACAATCAATGTAGATAATATAGAAGAAGCGATGGCTTTTCTCTCCAGCAAAGGTGTAAATTTCACAGCGGATGTGATGGAAGTCCCAGGCCATGTTAAGCTTGTTCCTTTTACTGATGAAGATGGCAATGAATTTTTATTAGCACAAAAGCTAAAATAGACGCTGTTTTTCTTAAAAGCGCCAGATTCTGGCGTTTTTTCTTTTTCAAGAGGCCCCTCTTGTATTATACTCATGAGCATGAAAAAGCGTCCTTTTATCATGATGGAGATCACGATCGCCATCACCCTTTTTACTCTCTGCCTCATACCTCTAGTCAGTATGCCGATGAAAATTGTCCGTGCACAAAAAAAAGCGCTTTACACCATGCAAGAATATATGAAAGCGCAAGAAGTGATGTTTTTTGTTTTAACACATTTTGAAGAAGATTTTCCCAACCACCAATTTAGCGCCTCATCTAAACTCCCCCCTGAGGATCAAAGAAAAAACTTACCCTTTCCCTACGATAATATCCACTACCATGTGCACCATAATAGCAACTCAAAAGAGCAAAAACAGACATGCCAGCTCCTTCACTACCATGTATGCTTTAAAGATGTAAAAAAACTGAAAGGGAAAAAGTGCCGTAATCTAGAGGGCAAAAAAAGCCCGCATCAGTTCCCTATCATTATAACGTGGGAGAAGCCAAAATGAAAAAAAGAAAAATTGGTTTTTCTCTAATTGAGCTCATCATTGGGTTTGCTCTTTTATCTCTTTTGCTCACCTCTCTTTTTGCCTGTTTGAAAAACCAACTTTTCTTCTCAAGAAAGGGCCAGGTTTTAGAGCACACTGTCTCTAAAGAAGTGATGCTCCACAGCTACTTATCACAAATGTTTCTCGATTTAAAAAATGATGACACAGAAACTACGCTTTCAACGTATGAAAAAGATAACACAAACTTTTTGCACTGCTGCTTTAATAATGGCGTACAAAAAAACCCCGATTTTGCCGGGCATGTGGATGCTAAAATTTATGTCGACCGTAAAGAGAAAAAACTCGTTTGCTCCATTGAGCATACTGGGGAGGAAAAGCCAAGGGTTAAAGAACTCTTTTCTAATGTACAAAGCCTCTCCTATTCTTTTATCGATCCTAAAAGTTTTAAAGAAGAACCTACATGGCCTAAAGAGAGCAAAACTTTGCCCTTAGCAGTCAAGCTCGCCCTAAAAATAGAGAATTCCAAGGACCCTCTTTGCTTCTATTTTATTCTTGTCCAAACACCCCCCATCTACCACTATGAGGCAAAGACATGAACGTTATCCCCCTAGTCACCACCTTTATTATTATCATTGGCCTTTTTTCTCTATCTCAAATGCAAAGCGTTAAATATATAGTCCAAGAAAAGCGGGTTTACACTACACGCCAAAATTTGCTTAAAGATGTACGTTTGGAGATGGCTAAAGACTACTATTATAAAAACGTGACGCCGAATCACACTCCCAAAAACACTCCCAATAACGACAAAAAAACCGATGACACACCGCCAACTCAGGATGATAAAACAAAGAACGGTAACACAAAGGACTCTTTAGAAAAATTGATTAACCTGAATCTAGCCGCTGTGATAAAAACTCCTGAAAACGCTTTTCTTGAAAAGGCCTTTTTAAACGCCATAGTTGCTGTTTACCAAAAAGAAAATCCTGATGCAGTTAGATCTCTATTTAAAGAGATTATACAAGTAGAAAAAGAGATTTTAGAGAAAAACCCCTCCTTATCCTCTCTAATACCGCTGGTGAAACTACGTTTAAAAAGCGGTATCCACCAAGATCTTTTATTTAGACTACTACAGGGAGCTCCCGTCTCTACAGGCCCCTCGCTTTTAAAAAATAGTGGCGCTAGATGATTCCTCTTGCTTAATTCACCTTAACTCCACACCAAATGAGCTACTCAAGCCTTTATTCGGCGATAAGGTAGCGGCAAAAATCATAACAAAAAGAAAAACAGAAAAACATCTTCTAAAGAACGATGATTTAAAAAAAATGCTCCTTGAAGAGCAAAACCCAAACTTTAATAACGTCACAGAATGGGTCGATTACACCACAACACAAACCCGCCAAAAAAAATTTTATAGCAAAACAGACACAGCAACAAAAATTACGCTACAGTGCAATGAGCTTCATTAAATGAGAGTGTAAACGTCGTTCCCTTATCCACTTGAGAGTAGACGCTAATTTGTGCGTCATGTTTGTTGATAATGGTTTTGACAATAGACAGGCCTAAACCAGCTCCTCCAAGTTTTCTTGAATGCGCTTTATTTACAGTATAGAACCGCTCGAAAATGGAGTCTAAATCTTCTTTAGGAATGCCCTTACCCTCATCACGAATGACAATATCCACCCCTGCGTCTGACTTATCAATGGTGATAGAAATTTTTGCCGGGCGTCTCGAATATTTTGCAGCATTTTCTAATAAATTCATCAGCGCTAATTCTAATAAATCAGGATCGGCAGAGATCATGATAGTGTCGTGATTATGCAATATTTCAATATCTGCATCGGGACGTACAGATAAAAGAGTATGAGCGCAATTATCCATAAGGCACACAATATCGCAATTTTGCATCTGCGCTTTGGGAAGAGCATCTAAATCAGTTAAGATAAGTAAATTTTTCACCAAGTTATCCATGCGATGACAATTTCGCACAATTTTTTCTACAAAATCTTCTAACATACCATCAGAAATTTCTGGCAAGTCTTGGATAGTTTCTGCAAAACCTTTAATAATGGTTATAGGTGTACGCAATTCATGTGAGGCATTAGCAATAAAATCTCTTCCCACTTTTTGCAACTTATAATTCTGCAAACTATCTTTAGCAACAATGGCAAATACGCCTCTCTCCCCTGTAGGTTTTGCTACCAAATCTACACTGTCTTGCATTTGAGCATGATCTAAACAAAACGAGGCTACCTGCGTGCTATCTTGAGTAATTACCCTGTTAGCAATTTTAGAGATTTGGGAAAAATAGTGCCAAAACACTTCGGGCTGCGTAGAGATTAAACTTGTACCTATCACCGCCGATCTTTTCACTTTAAAAAGCTTTTCTGCCTGCGCGTTAATAGCTAAAACTATTCCAGCATGATCAAAAAGAATAATACCCTCACTCATCAAGTTGAGGTAGGGAAAAGCATTACCTTGAATGTCCCCTTTCCCTTTTTTTCTCTCTCGGCGCTGCTTTTGAAAAAGTACTAAGACACATGTACATGTAAAGAGCAGCACAAAAAGCATCCAGTCAGAGTAAAACGTCATACGTGGATGATAAAAGCACAAAAGGCTTGTTGTAATAAACAGCAGTATTAAAGGAAAAATTTTCTTCATTACTATCACTTAAGTTATTAAATGCCCACTTAGAATCGGCATAGTTTTATCCATTTGTGAAAACATATAACACTTCTAATATTATAAGGATAGAGTTTCAAAAAAATTTACGTAGCCCTCTTTTGTGACAACAATAGTATCTTCAAGACGTATCCCTCCAACAGAAGGCTGATAAAGACCTGGCTCTATAGTGATCACCATATTCTCTTTTAAAACTTCGGTATTAAGCCTGTTAACAACCGGCATTTCATGTACATCTAATCCCACACCGTGCCCCAAAGAATGGGTAAACAATGCTTCTAAAGAGTGCTCTTTCATTACGCTTCTTGCACTCTGTTCAAGTTTTGCAATACTAACACCCGCACGTACCAGAGAGAGTGCTGCCTCTTTCGCTTTTTTTGTCACATCAAAAAACAGCTGCATTCGCGCGCTATATTCACCATCAAAACAAAAGCAGCGCGTCATATCACTAGCATAACCTTGCTTCATTACGCCCAAATCCAAGAGAACAGCATCCCCTTTTTTCAAACGCTTATCTTGAGGGTGATAGTGAGGATACGCACCTTTTTCGCCAAAAGCTATAATAGGATCAAAAGATAGAGCTTCAGCGCCTTGTTTTTTGCAGAAAATTTCAAACTCTAAAGCTGCTTCTTTTTCTGTTATTCCCTCTTGTAAAATCGAAACAAGATGTTTGTATCCTTGCATGAGAAGCTCTGCGCTGGCTTTTAATGCCTCTATCTCCAAATCATCTTTCACCGCACGCACATTTAACACGGGATTTTTCTTAACCCCAAGCAATTTTTTTGGCTCGTTCTTTCTTTTTTTATGTAGAATGTCCACACGTTTTTCCCAAGCCTCCATCGCTATAAGCGATGTTTGAGAGCCATCGACAAACCATGTAACAATATTCTTAAACTGCCCACTTGAAAAAAGTCTTTCAAAAGTTTCCTCTTCTAAAGGCGCACTATCTATTGAGCACATCGCTTTTGCAGCACTCTGGTAGCGTCCATCTACGAGTAATACGGCTCTCTTTGCTGCTACTAAAAGTGTCCCTTTAGAAAGAGCAAACCCTGTGAGATAAAAAATATCCTGTGGGTGCTCGATAATCCACCCCTCATTCTGATTGATGGTAGCACAAAGTTTTTCAATGCGGTTTTGATAATAAGCTTTCAAAGTCACTCTCTCCTATAAATCCAAAGATAGCGCCCCCTTTAGGGCTATAATAAGGGCTAGATAGTTGCATCAAAGAGCGAAATATATACCTGATCTCCACATCCGACGCGCCTATAACCTGACCCTTCCTATGTCTTAACATCAAAAGCGCAATTTTCTCTCTCTGTTTTTTTTCTTCAATATTTGACTCTCGTTCAAAAGCATCAGCAAGACTTAAAACAAGGTCTTGCAAATTATTACCGTCGATTGCAGATCCTAATTCTTCTATAATAAAAGAATCTGGGCCAAAAGGGCGCATGCTTATCCCCATGTCTCTAATAAACTCGAGCGCATTTTCTACTAACAGAGCCTCATGAGCTAAATATTTCACTGTTTTAGGAACAAGCAACACCTGCTTAGCTTGAGAGCTTAATTGCAAATTTTCTACCAGTTTTTCAAACTCTATTTTTTGCCTAGCCCGTTTAATATCAAAAACAATCAAGCCCTGCTCTGGTACATCTTTGCTCCAATAAGGTGGCTTAAGACGCCCATTTAATGCTTTTTTATCCAAAAATGCCCATGTTTTAAAACTGCCAAGCACCACCAACGGCCAATACTCCTCTTTTAAAAAAGAAGAATTTTCCACGGGTTTTGGATTTTCTATAACAGCCGCCACAGACTGGCTACTCACAACACTCTCCCAAGACGTATCTTGTGATTTTTTAAAAAACGCAGGTACAGGTGGCTGCCTGGAACAATCCCACGCCTGTTCTTCAAAGCTGCTACTAGAAAAAACTTTTTCCGCCCTTCCAAAAGCTGTTTCTACCGCTCTAAAAATCCAGGTATAGAGCGAGGATTTATCTTTAAGACGGATCTCTTTTTTCTGAGGATGGACGTTAACATCCTGTGTTTGTGGGGGCAAATGAACATGGAGAATAAAACTGGGATGCTCCTTAGTAGAGAGCCTTGTTCCAAAAGCGTCATAAATCGCCTTAGAAATAAACGGTGAAAAAACAGGTCTGTGATTCACAAACAAAAACTGACCAGCACGGGTGGTGCGCGCGCTTGATGGCCCGCCTAAAAAGCCTATAAGACGTTTATCTCCACGCTCCATAGTGAGTTTAATCATCGCCTCTTTTTCCTCATACCCCATAATAGTTTCAACGCGTTGAGATAAAGCTTCGATCTCTGAACTGTTGCTAACTGCTGCTGGAGCATCTATTTTTTGGGTGCTATCACAAATGAGTTTCATCCCCACTTTGGGATGAGCGAGAGCAAGCTTTGTAACGAGTTTAATAATTTCTCTATTAGAAGCTACTGCCCCTTTTTGAAACGCGCGCCTAGCTGGCACATTGTAAAACAGATTTTCTACTAAAATAGAGGTGCCTGTTGAGCGCGCTGCTGCCTGAATCTCTGAAACAACACCTCCACAGCACTGAGAACTATACCCTTCACTCTCTTTAGAAAATTTAGATTTCGCTTTGATAGTTACTTTCGCAATAGCTCCAATAGAGGCTAAAGCTTCTCCACGAAAACCCATAGAGCTTAAATGGTCCATGTCACTCAGCGTTGCAATTTTTGACGTCGCATGCCGAATGAAAGCTCTTTTTAAATTTTCCTTCCCCATACCACAACCATTGTCACTAACGCTAATGGAGCGAAAACCTCCTCCTATCACATGAATAGTGATCTGGCTAGAACCTGCATCAACACTATTCTCTACCAGCTCCTTAATCACAGATGCTGGATTCTCTATCACTTCTCCTGCTGCAATTTGGTTGATAGTATGCTCAGGAAGACACATTATTAACGGATCTTTTTCCACTAAATTTTTCTGCTTTTTTTTTCTCCCAAGATTAGCCTTTATAACTCTTGTTTTGCAAGAGAGAAAAACGCGTTAGTGGTTGAACTAAATAAGAGGCCATTATAAAGATGTATTTAATGTAGATATTTATAAAGGGCATTGTATGGATTTTGATTTAGATAATACTCCATCATACAACAAAGAATCACACGATAGTATAATCTTGGACAAAAAAAGCAATAAACGTTATCGTTCACTTGTTAAAATAATTATACAAAGTCGATTTATGCGAATTATATCTACGCTTTTAACTTTAAGCGCTCTTGCCTACGGGGCATACTACATTAATGAGACCAAGCCGGAATTAACACAACAAGCTCTTGAGTTTGTAAACACAGGCACTCTTGTTTCTTTAGAAGCACGCTATACAGCAAAGCAGATCATGGAAACCCAAACGTCTCATTTACTTAAAGATGGAAGCCATACCTTTGGAGAAGTAGCTCTAAGATATCACCCTTATCTTCTTATGGAGGTAAAGTTTACAGGTGAAAACATGGATACACAAGAAGCGAATATTTTGTGGAGCATGATTGATGGCGAGATGGTGCTAGACACACGTTCATGGAAAAAGACGCATGGATTTGCTGACTGCATTAACTGCAAAGCAGATGCGTATGAATACCAGATTCTCAACACAATTAGTGATTTTGGAGGGTGCGTAGATGCGCAAGCTTTAAGACAATCTTTAAACATTGAAAGTGTGCTACTAAGCACATGGATTGACCGTTGTAAGAGTAAGAAGTTAATTGTACAAATAGGCAATGACTATAAGATACATTTACAAAAGCCACTTTTAAATGTAAAACCTGCCACTCAGCTCTCCTCTGTTCTAGTGAGTAAAGCATCCAAATTTAGTGAAAAGCTTGCAAAAGTTTATACGCCTAGCCAGATAAAGCGCGCGGCAAGTAATGCTTTTGGCTCCCACTTTGCCATCCGCTCTACTAGAGATGTATTTGTACCTATTTATTCTATTGTTGTGGTTAACCCTGACGGATCACTGCATACAACGCACTGGAATGCTGTTTCAGGAAAACAGGTCCACTCTATGAATTTTACTCAGTAGTAGACAAACCTCAAAATATAAGTTTACAACCGCCTCTGCTTTGCGAGATAAAAACGCGAACTGCAACCTCTTCCTTGCTGGAAAACCATAAATTCATTAAGATAGGTTATTAATTTTTTGGCTCTACATACGTCTGCGGAAAGATGGCTGAGTGGCCGAAGGCACGTCCCTGCTAAGGACGCGTATCCTCACGGGTACCGAGGGTTCGAATCCCTCTCTTTCCGCATTTTTTCATAAACCTTACTCGCCTTTACCGCCACCACTGCCGGCACTCTCTAAAAAAGTTCCCTCTGTTAAGCTTCTGCCATTCACCTTTGCCACATCTACTTTCATAGGACTATCTGCCAATTGACGGCCAACAGCCTCCCTCTCATCTTCAGGAACTCTCAAAGCTGCCATCAACTTGGCTGGGTCTTGTAAATCAGGTCTTTTTTTAAAGTCTACATGCACGCCGCTACCCTTTTTATTATTCAACATATTAGCCACTCCAAATTTTGGACAGCTATTAAGCCAAACAGTAGACTCTTCTATACTTTGCTCTAAGTGACACCTAAAAAATATAGCTACTTCTAAATGGGAAAGACTTTTACCCATGTCATACACAGCGCCCTTTAAAGGATTATAAGAGAGATCAACTTCACGCAGCTCCGGATGCCTATCAGCAAGCTGGTATATTGAACCGGTTAATCCACATTTAGGCAGTCTCAAAAATTGTAGGGCTGTAAAGTCTGTTAAATCGGTTAACCTCCCTAGTTTATTATGCCGATCTCCTCGTATATCCAGACCTACCAAATGAGGCTTTTTACCCAAACCTGCTAAACCTCCCTTTAGTGGACACCCATGAATAGAGAGTAATCTCAACTCTTCTAAAGGAGCGAGCGCAGCTAGATCAACCCCTACGGCGCACCCTGCAATAGCAAGAGTTCTTAACCTCAAAGGGAAGCTAGATAAACGCGTTCCATTTCTAGAAAATGTTACATCTTTCATACCCATATCTCTAAGAGCAAGCGCGCCTAGAGCTGCTTGAAAAACTACAAAATCACCAAATTCGACCCCATCTGCATTAAACTCCGTTTTATTAGATTGAGCCAGCCTCTCTTGCAAACGTGCAAGTTTTGCAGCAGGCTTTTTGCCTTTCAGTGAAGGCAATGCAAGGTCTACACAAGTATATACTCTTTTAACATCGTCAATTTCCGTAGTTATACGTGCATTTTTCCTACGCGTTGATTCCCCCTTAAAAGCTTGCATAATCGCATCACATTTGCTTTGAGCCAGGCTTTGTTGCTCATCAAATTCAACATCCGACTCACTTTGAAGCATCGCCTGCGTTGGTTTTGTTAAACCCTGAATTAATTCTTGTAAAGTTGACACAACAACTACCTCCATATTTTTGCAAGGCAATGCTGATGGGTTACATGATTAATGTCAATTTTTTGATATAAGGTTTTGTTTATGCTTCAATTATAATAAACATGAAAACTTGAAACTAACTAACCGTTTCATCGTAACTATAAAATATAGGTTTAACTGTTTGATTAGGATTGGCGTATTTATAATTTTCAACAAAATCATTTAGTAATTTATGCATAGCATTGACTAGTTCATCGAAGCCATGTGCTCCCGAGCCATTTTCTAAAAAAGTATTAATTGACCAAACCATGGGAAAGCTTTTCATTCCTGTTTTATCTAGGGTAACAGCAGTTTCTACGTTTAGAGAAATACGGTAAAGAGGCAACAGTTGTCCCTTCCACGTTTTTACTGAAGCGACTTGAATAGCCACCATAGTACCAGCTCCCATTCCCTGCATATTAATGCCCTGTTTATTATTAAGGTAAGCCACATTACCAATCTCTTTTAAGGATGCTGCTATGGCTTTACCCAGTTTTTGTTGCAAACTCAAATGCATCTCTACAGGAAACGAGGTCACAACAAGAAACGCCTCTATCCCTCTCAAAGGACTATCGCGATAAAAAATAGGCACATCTTGTGGATTTAAAATTACCGTCCGAGGAATTACCACACCTGGGTCATTTTTAGCCCACAGTCCACATGGCAAAGCTACTGCAACAAGCAGCGCCGTAAATATTTTCTTCATAAAACCTCCTTAATGTACAAAAAAAAAGCTGCGCCAAAGAATATGGCGCAGCGGAAAACTTTTTTAAGCGCAAACAATTAGCTCGCTGGCACGTAAAATACAGGCTTAGTAGCCTCATCTGAGTTAACAGATTTATACCCTTCAGCAAACCTGCTCACAAGTTGCTCAATAGAACTCGTAAACACCTCTGGGGCAATGTCGCCCATCTCACCTTCAAGAAAATCATTAGCAGCCCATACTTCTAGCATCGCTACATCTTCTGTTTTGGTAACAGTTACTTCTCTAAGAAATTTTGCACTCACTTGAGAAGCTGGCAACATTTTCCCATTAGAGCCCCAACCATGAGCACTAATAAAAAGCATATTTCCTATCTCTATGGGTGAAACTTCTCCCGCTTTAAAATACTTTACTTCGCCTATAGACTCTAACACTGAAATCAATTTGTCTTTCATCTGTTGATTTAAAACTTTATTTGCTTCTTCTGAGACTTCTGGAATCATACAGTGCGCTATCACTATAACACGATCCACATCTTTCAAATTGCGATTCTTATAAGCCATCATCTTCTCTGCTGTCCAACAACAAGGCTTGCATTCTTCGCACTTTTTGCACTCTTTTTCCTCAGAAAAAAGAGACAAAGGTAGAGCAACAACTGCTAAAATTAGTATCAAAAAACTTTTCATAAAAAAACTCCTTACGTTCATGGTCCGGCCAAAATATTCTAATTAATGTTTTAAGTCCATTAAAATGTTATTTTTCGATATAAAACAGAGGCACAACTTCAGAGTCTTTATTGTGGTATTGATACTCCCAGATAAAATCGTCTATCACCTCTTCTACCGCTTCGATTAATGCATCACGATCTAACCCTGCCGTTAACAGCGTGTCGTATCCCCACATTTCTAAATAGCCAATCGACCCTGTTCTATTCAAAGTGGCTTTACCAACCAACTTTCCCCTTACTAAAAAAGATTCCTCTTGCTCATCATCCATGCCTAGTACCACAATGCCAAAGAGATTCTCTCTATCTAATTTCTTTCCATCTTGAGTAAATCCATCTTGAACAAATTGTACCACGCCAATCTCTTTTAGTTTTTTAACAACTGTAATACATATTTGATCCATCTCTTCTTCGGGCACAACTGAGTATCCTCCCAAAAAAACCGATACAACCCCCACCCCTCTAAGCTGCCTCTCACGCTCTAGTATTTCTATAAAACAATCATCACATGGACAATCTTTTTCATGGATAGGTACATTCCAAGACTCACACTGATGTGTTGCTGTATCTTGAGAAAAAAGAGAGGTTGCAACAAGCATTAATGTTAAAACAAATGTAGAGCAGTACTTCATGATAAAATCCTTAAAATTAAACGCACTAAAGATAAACTGTGATAAACATTTAGTCAACTTTCTTGAATGAAGTGAGGAGTATTGAAACGCTTTGCTATTTAATTCATCCTAAGTCTACCATGGAAAAAAGCGATTCAACAAACAGTAAAAGCAGCCATGGAAAACAAGCCAAAAATCAAAGAAGTACGTGTGGCTCCCCACTCCAAAGAATCAGAGATGATGGTCATTGGTTGTATGCTCACAAACATCAACTCTTTAAATACTGCCTCTGACATGTTAGATGATTCTGACTTTTATTTTTCAGAGCACAAGGCTATCTTTGCTACGCTTAAATCTCTTTATAAAAAAGACAAACCTGCCGACATTCACATCACTGCTGAAGAGCTTAAAAGGGAAGAAAAGCTAGAAGAGATTGGGGGCGTTTCTTATTTAACAGAGCTTGCTCAATATGCTGGAACTTCTGCCTACATCGAAGAGTATTGCGAGATTATAAAAAACAAATCGATTCTTAGAGCCATGATCCAAACAGCTCAAGAAATTGAAAAATCTGCCCTCTCTGAACCAAGTAATGTGTTAACCTCTTTAGATGAAGCGCAGGCACTATTTTTCAACATCGCAAGACAAGGCAATAACACTGCCGGAATGGAAATTAAAGACGTTATATCAGGACTTAAATCTGAATCAAGCGCTCCCTATATTAAAGAACTTGAAAGGCGCCAAGAACTTTTCCTTGAAAAAGGTGAAGAAGCTTTCGCCTCTATTGGTATCCCTTCAGGATTTAAAGATTTAGACAAACTCCTCAACGGCCTTGCTCCCTCTAACTTAATTATTTGCGCAGGACGTCCTGCGATGGGTAAAACGGCCTTTGTACTTAATATCGCCGAACATGTTTGCTTTAACTCTGGTATGAACGTGGGCTTTTTCTCTTTAGAGATGAGCGCGGATCAACTCCTACACAGAATGGTCTGCTCACAAAGCGGCGTCGAATCGGAAAAAATCCAAAAAGGAACTCTCAACGGCCAAGAATATCAACGTGTTGCCTCTACGCTTAATAAAATGAGCGAACATACAATGATCATTGACGACCAACCGGGCCTCAGTATTAGCGACTTGAGAGCAAGGGCTCGAAGAATGAAAGAAGCGCACAATATTGATCTTTTAATCATCGACTATTTGCAGCTTCTCACTGGAACGGCTAAATATGGTCACGCTGAAAATAGGCAACAAGAAATTTCAGAAATCTCACGGATGCTAAAAAATTTGGCAAGAGAGCTAAATATACCTATTTTAACCCCTTGTCAATTGTCTAGAAAAGTGGAAGAGAGAACAGGGCACCGTCCCATGATGAGTGATTTGCGAGAATCGGGCGCTATTGAACAAGATGCCGATATTGTTTTGTTCTTATTAAGGCGTGAATATTACGACCCTTACGACAAGCCTGGTATGGCAGAGATTATTATAGGTAAAAACCGTCACGGCGCTGTTGGCTCTGTAGAAATGGTGTATAAAAAAGAATTGGCAAAATTTGCTAACTTTTCTCATGACGACCTAGATGAGGAAGAAGAGGCTGAAAACAACACTGCTTTTGATGCTTTCACCCCTTAAATACCCAAAACACCCCTATTAAAAAAATTTCTACTATCCCTGAAAGAGCGCACTCTTGCTACTTGTTGCTTTAAAGCTCAAATTCTCTTTACTTTTAGACCCTAACTTCTTAAAATGGGGACTTCTACTAAGCGAAAACAACACTTAATTATTGTATGTCATCAGTCAAAAAGAAACGACGTCTCAAAATTTCTAAGCATAAGCGTAAGAAACGAAGAAGAAGAGATCGTCACAAGAAAAAATAATCTCTATTACACGTATAGATCATGTGGACTTATCCTAAGACCTTTGATGTGATTGTTATAGGTGCAGGTCATGCTGGCTGTGAGGCTAGTTATGTATCGGCGAAGATGGGAGCGGAAACGCTCCTTCTAACCATGAACCTAGATACAATTGGGAAACTTAGCTGCAATCCTGCAGTGGGCGGTACCGCCAAGGGTCATATTGTCAAAGAAATTGATGCTTTAGGTGGTATCATGGGCAAAATCGCAGACCGATCGAGTATTGGTTTCCGTATGCTCAACGCCTCTAAAGGTCCAGCAGTCCATTCTCCAAGAGCTCAAGTGGACAAAAGTGCGTATCAACGCGAAATGAAAAAAGCGTTAGAAGATGTTAAAAATCTACATATTTTCATGGGAACAACCGAGTCTTTAATCGTAGAGAAAGGACAGATCAAGGGTGTTCACACTAAAGAAGGGACCTCTTTCTTAGGAAAAACTGTAATTATATCTTCTGGTACTTTTATGCGCGGGTTGGTGCATTTAGGAGAAAACAATTACCATGCTGGCAGAGCAGGTGATGCTCCCTCTATGGGTTTATCAAAAGATTTAGAAAAATTAGGTTTTTCTCTGGGCCGTTTAAAAACGGGTACGCCGCCAAGAATTCATTTAGATTCCATTGATTTCACTGATTTAGAAATCCAAATCCCTGAAAAGGAAGTAACTTTTTCTTTTGATGAGAAAGAGCCCTCCATTGAAGATGTTCCCTGTTATATTACGTACACGAATGAAAAAACACATGCGATTATAGCGAAAAACCTAAACCGTTCCCCTCTTTTTAATGGAACCATTACGAGTGCAGGGCCCCGTTATTGCCCTTCTATTGAGGATAAAATCCATAGATTTAGAGATAAAAACCGTCACCAAATTTTTTTAGAGCGAGAAGGATTGGACACTAAAGAGGTGTATGTCAATGGTATTTCCACATCACTACCTCTCGACGTGCAATATGCGATGCTACGCTCAATTAAAGGTTTAGAAAACGCCATGCTGATGCGCGCAGCGTATGCTATAGAATATGACGTACTTACCTCTGGACAAATTGACAAAACGTTAGAGACAAAAGAAGTAGAAGGGCTTTATTTAGCGGGACAAATCAATGGTACAACGGGATATGAAGAAGCGGCGGCGCAGGGATTAATAGCTGGGGCAAATGCAGCATTAAAAGTACAAAATAGACCTGCATTTATTTTATCACGCAAAGATGCCTATATTGGCGTGATGATTGATGATCTGACAACAAAAGAAATTACCGAACCCTACAGAATATTTACCTCTAGAGCAGAGTATCGCTTAGTGTTAAGGCAAGACAATGCGGATATACGTTTAAGAGATTTTGGAAAAGAGCTGGGGCTGATTGATGCTGAGAGATTTGCAAAGTTTGAAGCTAAAAAAGCGTTGATAAGCGCGTGTAGAAAATATTTAGCCAACCACTTTGTGCATTTTGAAGGGCAATCGATAGCTTTAGAAAAATTGCTTAAAAGACCAGATATAAGCTTTGATAAATTGGAAAAACTTTTCCCGGAAGAAAATCTGGGCAAGTTTCGTGCAGTTTTTAAAAATGTAGACATAGAGGTGACGTATGAGGGGTATATTAAAAGGGAAGAGGCGTTGATAGCAAAAATGAGTAAGCTTGAAGATATCAAGATAGACAAAGCCTTTGACTATACGAAATATCCGGCGCTACGTAAGGAAGCGATTGAAAAGCTCTCTTTTTTCCGTCCCAACTCTTTAGCGCACGCGTTAAACATTTCTGGGGTCTCTCCAGCAGACATTGCTATTTTGATGGTTTGTTTAAAAAAGTAGTTTCGGTTATTGATGCAAGAAACAACGTTAGGCTACTGGCGAGCATGTTTTCCAATAAAATTATTTTACTATTATCCAGTTCCCCTGTCACATTGCGTTTTTTTCAATCCTTTGAACGGGATATGGAAGATTACACCGTAAAAGTTGCGCAAACGTTAGAAAAGGCACAAGATCTTTTATCGCGCGTAAAATTTGATGTGATTGTTATTGATGCCAAAAGTCCATTTATAGATCTCAAGGCTTCCTTAGAGGCAATTAATCAAGACCCTGATTATACTTTTACTGCTATTTTGATGATTTCTGAAGGTTTGAAAAAAGCCTTTATCAGGCAGATGTTACAGCTGGGGGTGACAGATTTTTTAGCAGAACCTTTTGAAGTGCACGAATGCCAGATACGCATTGAGATGGCAATACAGACAGAAGCGAACAAAAAAAAGATGCAAAACTTACATCCCGAAAAGTTTTTACCCAAAGCTGAGATAAACGCGCCTATGCCCCAAGTAAAAAAGACATCTTCTTGCTTGATAGAAGCTTTAAAGCGCTCTAAACAGAACAAGTCCCCGCTCGCGCTACTTTGCGTGCATATAGAGGGCCATGTTTTAGAAGTAGAAAAGATTTTGACAAGTGAGATGAGAAGACATGATACTTTAATACGTAAAAGCGAGCAAAAAATTTTAGTGATTTTAGAAAACACCAGCTTTCGAGCGAGTGGTTTTATTGCAGAAAATTTACTTGAAGTATTGGAAAGCCGCTGCAACGATCAAACAAAAATAGGGATTGGTGGGAGTTTTTTAGAAAAAACTTTTCTTGAAAAAAAAGTGCTTGAGATAGCTTTATCTATTGAAAAAGAAAGTATTGAGAAAGCTCAAGAAGCTTTAGCAAAGGGAAGCGTAGTGATTAGTAAACTACACTTTTAAGATAACACTCTTTCATGGTTTAATGGTTAATTCATAGACTAACCCCAAGAAGAGAGATAGTTATGCGTATGCAACTTATAATGTGTTTAACCCTTTTATGCTTTACTCCTGTATTTGCACTAACGCCGAAAACGCCAGCGGATAAACAAATGGGAAACAGTTCCAAAACAAACTCTACACAGAAATATGTAGACGTAGACCAAGATGATGGTGAATTTAATGCTATTGGAAGTAAGAAAAAGAAAAAATCTACCAAGAGTAGCAGCGCAAAAAAACACGTAGCTGCCATGCATTCTACCGGTGATATGGTGATGATTATTAATCCGGAGATGAGAGCGCAAGATTTAAACGAGGCATTTGCTTTTTTACGCAAAATGTCAAAAACCCGCGCTATTTCGATGACACTATTAGATGGGCGCTCTTTTACCCATGTTTTATCGATGGATGTAATGAAAGGGGGCACGATGGTGATTGTAAAAACTAGTACGACTAAAGGGGTAAAATATCACGTTGTAAATATTGAAAATATTGAAAATATTACACATGAGTAAAAACTTTCCTCTTTCTATAGTGGAGCTTCAAGGTTGGAGTATTGAAGACCAGCTTGTTTTAGAAGAAAAACTTTTGCGCACCCATAAGAGCAATTATTGCCTGATTAATTATGGAGCGCCCAAAGCCATTGTACTCGGTATTTCTGGAAAAACTGAAGAACACTTAACAAAGTCCGCTTTAGTAGCGGGTGTGCCAATCATTAAACGCTATAGTGGAGGCGGCTCTGTTGTTACGGATAATAACACCTTATTTGTCTCTTTTATTTTCAACAAAAGTAATTTACCAGCAGATCTATCTCCCCATAAGTTGATGGAGTATAGCGCCACTATTTTTACTAAGGCTTTTAGCCATGTTCCCTTAAAGCTCAAAGAAAATGATTTGGTAATAGGCGAGCGTAAATGCGTAGGCAATGCGCAATATTTTCAAAAAGATAGGGTGAGTCATCACTGCACATTGCTGTACGACTACAATGCCACGATGATGCGTTATTTAGCCTTTCCTCCCAAAGTTCCCAAATATAGGCAAAAGAGAGCGCATGAGGATTTTTTATGCTGCTTCAAACCCTTTTTTGCAAATGTTGAGACGATGGCTGCAAAGTTCAAAGAGAGTTTGATGCAAGAGTATGCAGCACGAGTTGTACGTGTAGGCGACCTGGATCTCACGAAAGCTTGCCGAATAGCAACAAAACGTTATGATTTAATAAATAATTTCTAAAAAAAGGGTGTTTTTGTTATAAAGCTTGCTTCTTTTAGAAATTAGTTAGGAAGGTTTATATGAGCATAGACGCAGTTTCTGATGGTGAGATTGTCACTATTGATGGATTAAAAGATTTTGCTGATTTAGAAACTTTAGAACAAGAGCGCCTAGATGAGAAAATCAAGAACTTAAAAAACCGGATGGTAGTTGATGGCAACGCACATCCTTTTTTGCTAAATAGATATGTAAAAGAAAATGGAGAGAGTTCTGTATGGGATCCTATCCGCGCCTATGTGAGAAATGCTTATTTTTTACCGCTTAATAATGGCTATTCTTATGCTGATGCTCTGACAGCGAGTTATACAGCAAAAATTATGAAAACGCTTCGAGGGGAAGAGACGGAACTGAGCAATATGGAATTGTAAAAGCGTTTAAACGAGCATTTAGACATCCGAGATGTTCCTATTGATATAGAGTTTGATGCAGTTACTTACCGATTTATTGTGAGGGTAGTAGAGTCAAAGCCTGATATCACGGGGAAAAAATTCCGTTTTGTAAATTTTAGCTGGTATGCGAACAGTGTTATTAAAGATGGGAAGGAACTTTCATGGGAGCCGAGACATATAGATGAGATGTCTGTAGCGCCGCTAGATGTTTTAAAGGCTTTAAAACTCAATGGTTATAATTTTGAATCGATGATGTGTTTTTCTTTGGGCAATATTGCTTTTAATGGACTGAAAGATTTATCAGAACAAGATTTAGGTTTACTGCCTAAAACATTAATTTTAAACCGCGGTTTCACCTCCTTATGGAAAGTGTTATCCAAATTTTACACAGGCATGTCGAGTATTTGGAAAACGCCGCTATTTCAACTTTGTTCGATGATCCGGATGAATCCAGATGCTGAAAACGGACTGCAAGACCATGTGAATAGAATAGCAGAGCTGGAGGGGGGCAAAGAATATTTAAAAGGTCTTTCCATATATGCGTTAGAAGCTACTGGAGATATTTATTTTTCTGGCAAAAGTGCTTTAGATGCGGATTTTGCACAGCAGCTCCAAGATAGCGGTGTAGGTCATGCTGAGAGGAAAGAGGTTTATGCGCCAGGCATTGGTAATACCTCGCAACATTTTATTTCTCTAGACCGCTGCCTTATCCGCTCATCTGATGATAGTAGTGATGACCATTATTCATCGCTCAAGCCTGTAGCTAGTGTGCTGGCAAAAGATATCTTTTTCAAAGAGGTGGGCGACGATGGGTATCACTCTTGCTTTGTTGTATCGGGCAATCGCAATCCGCCAGACACGATTATAGCGCAGATGATTCCGCTCTACATGGCGGTAATGGATGAGAAAGTAAAAAATACACAAAGTAAATCTTATGCGGATATGATGTGGGATTTTTACTACTATATTAAGTCGGCAATGTCCTCCTCTAAGGAGGCACCAGAAGCACCAGAAAAAAAACCGCTTTGGCCAGGGGCTTAGGTATCTTCACTCAACCTGTTAACACCAGGTGGGTCCGTTTCCTAAGAACGGCAAATTACAAAATTATATTTGCTGCGTTCTTAGAGTCATGATCCCCTAAAAAAGCTTGTAGTTGACGGGATATTTCTAAGGGTATCCCAACCAAGCGGTAAAACTTCAGCGCCATTATACACCCGCTAGAACTTTTATGTCCTCTCTAATTTTTATTTATACTTTTTAAAATTTATTTTAAAGTTTTTCAATAAGAAAATTACTCTCTTATTGTACCAAGAATTTTTCTAGCAACCCGCTGCGCTTCTATTGTTGGATCATCATACTCTTCTTGGCTCACCCAATGGTATCTACCCGCACCATCCGTTGCCATTTTTTCTCTAAAAGCAGCAAGAAATTGTGCTGGGTCTCCATCTGGGAAAATACGCCACGCGCCATTTCTTTTTTCTGGTAGAGTAATCCCGTTCATACTCATACTTTTTTTGAACAAAGTATCAACCAACTCAAGTTTCTTCCCATCTTCAAGGGAAGCTACTACCCTTCCTTTCGGTCTATCTGCATAAGAATCCACCAATAACAACGTAACCATTTTTTCGCTCCTTTTAATTCCTCAACGAAGAAGGTTCCATTTATCTTAATCTATAAGGATTGGATTCAATCCCATGCGTGCTATCCTGCTGCTGCGCTATTTTCTCAAAAGCGTCTGGCGCCAAGATATCGATGCCATGCTTTGCTAGCAAAGCGCCCACTTTTTCTCCCACCTGAACCGCACGCAGCCCATCCCACTGGTTAACCAGTTGATATAGGTCTGGCACGATGACGTATATAATGGTGCCCCACTGGTCATTTTTCCCCAAATGCACCAAAGCTGCAAGCAGATCATATATATAGTGGAAAGTATTAATAGGGTGAATGATGCAATTTACTAAGAAGAACACAACCCACTTAATACTATAATAGATGCCCTTGAAAGAGCCTTTAATAAATCCATAGCTAAATTTTACAACAACCATCACGTAGCCATCGGGCTCACTTGCAGTCGTTACTTGCTCTTGCACAGGGCTACTAGCGGAAACCGAGCCTGCTTGTTGAGGCCAGACAAAAGACAATACCACTGCAGCAAACAGTGCGAACACAAACAGTTTAAAATAACCCACTCGCAGAGCCTCCTAAGGTAATTCTTAGTTAGAGAGGCTAATGCCTTGCCCCAATCTTTTCAACCCAAATACGCCTATGTAACTAAATTTTTGGAAAGGAATAAAGCCATACTGTCGAGAGATATTTTTTTAAGAGGAACTACTTACCTTTACCAAAAAGCTTATCAACAAGCCGCTTTGCGGCTGCTTTTGGATGGTCACGGTCTTCCTTGCTTATCAAATGATACCGCGTTGAACCACGCTGCTTTACCTCTTCCATAAGCTGCTCTATTGGGTGCTTATTTGCATCAATATATACTTGAAGTAGCCTACTTCTAACCGTATATAACCTTCTACCCTCTGATTCACAATAACTCGCCACAATATTCCCCTTAGGCGGATTTCGATGCATATCAACTAGCAGCATTGTAGTCATTTTTCACTCCTTGTTAGTAATATAAACTACACTTCCCTCTATTACATTAGAAGATGTAAAAGGGAGTTCTTGGGTTGATGTACAGTCACTGACTATAGATCAATATTCTCCACTAGTACTAGAAGCAATAAGACCGTAGAGAAATATTTTTTTAAGAGGAACTACTTGCCTTTCCCACCATATTTGGCAACAGCTGCTTGAATACGCCGCTGTGTTGCTGCTTGTGGATTGTCATAGTCTTCTTTGCTTACCAAAGAGTACTGTATTGAACCACGCTTCTTTAGATCTCCAATAAACCCTTTGATTGTTAAGTCATTTGCATTAAGAAATGCTTGAAAAACCTTGTCTCTAACATTAAATGTTGTTTTACCATCTAGTACAGTAACCTCAGCTACTATATCTCCTGCAAGCAGACTTTTAAAACGGTCAATTAACAATATTGTTCTCATGTTTCACTCCTTTTTAACATCTGAGAAATACAAACCATAAGAATCCCCATTAACTCTGCTAGGAACCCGCACCATCATAGGTATTTGATCCCCCTAGCTCGCCTCTTCCTTTCATTGCCTGTTTTCCCAACATCGTGAGTTCTTGACTTGAATAAAACCTTCTAGCCCTACGCACGTGACCTGTACGCGCTTTAGGGTTTACCGAACCCCTTAACTTCTGATCAGAACCACGCCCCTTCACCAAGGGATCAATCACTGCAAGCCTTCCTACACTAGCTGCACGTTGATGCCCTTGATCCATCTCAAGAGGTTTTTTTTCAGGTTGTTTATAAAGGGTCTGCTTAGCACCAAATAAGATCGCGGGCAGCTTGTCTTGCTTCTCTAGATTTTCACAATCCTGCATCTGTCCCTTACCTTTATTAAAGAGCATGCGTGCTTTATCACATTTGATCAAATCTCTCCCTTGAAAAACTTTTGCTGAAGCAGCCAGTCTTCGCAAAACTTGCGTTTCCTTTCCTTGTGTTTTTAAGATACTAAGATG
>NVUK01000025.1 GCA_002401865.1 Candidatus Aerophobota bacterium
GTAGCAGCTTCGGCAGCAACAGCAGCTTCAGCAGCAGCAGCAGCAGCAGCAGCTTCGCGTGCTTCTTCAGAATTTTGGGGAGGGATAGGCTTAAGCGTAACAGCTTTATTTTGATTAGCAGTATCATTTGCTTCAACACGAGCTTTTTGAGCTTCAGCACGTTTCTTGGCAAGATCCTTCTTTTTTTTATTCAGATCAAGCGCTTGAGCTAGCTGCGCATTTTTTACTTTAAAATTTAGATTTTTGGCCAACGGCTACGTCCTTAATTTACGGATTTTTTCTTTGATATCCTCAATGATTTCCATACTCATATCGGTTTTCTTAGCTAATTCCTCAGAAGAAGTGTTCATAAGGCTTCTTAAGGTGGTAAGACCATGTTCTGTGAGTGAATCTTTCACTAAACTATTCAAGTCTTTAATAGTTTCTATAGACACGTCAAGATCATCGTCGGTATTTAGATTCATTTGCTGCCTTTCAAAATTCAGCTCGCGCTGGTATTCTGTATTTTTCTTTACAACAATTTCCAAATCAATAAGACGCGCATTCAGTCGCGTGTTCATGCCGCGCTTTCCGATAACTATAGGATAGTCCTCATCTTCTACAACAATATTCATAATACCGTCTTCGGAATTATAGGTTAACTTTTTTGCCTGTATAGGGTAAAGAAGACTTTCAAGAAGTTGAACAGGGTCATTTACTGCAATAACAATATCAATTTTTTCATTATTTAGCTCACGGATAACGTTCTTTACACGTGTACCTCTTACGCCAACACAGGCGCCAAGGGGGTCAACTCTAGGGTCTGTAGAGGCTACCATCATTTTGGTCTTATAGCCAGGCTCTCTAACAATCTTTTTAATACTTACAACGCCTTCATTGAGTTCAGGCACTTCTTGATCAAATAGTTTTTCAACAAATTCTGCGTGTCCTCGAGTCAAAATTACTTCGGCTCCACCATTTTCTGTGTCTTGTACTTCCCAAAGTAAACATTGAACACGGTCACCTACGTTGTAATTTTCTTCTCTAGAATAAAACTTTTCAGGAAGAATAGCTTCTACTTTGCCAAGATCAACAATCAGTGTTCCACGTCGGACTATCCGTTTGACAGTTCCAGAAATAAGATCATGAATTCTGTCTCTATATTCGTTATAGATGACATCTCTTTCCGCTGTTCGAATCTTTTGAGCAATCACTTGTTTGGCCAATTGAGCAGCAATTCTTCCAAAATTCTCAGGATGAATGATTACTTTTAGCCATTGTCCAAGTTGCGCAGCAGGGTCGAGTTCTTGTGCATCTTCAAGAGTGATTTCTTCATCTTGATAAGTCACTTCTTCCACAATTTCTTTTTCTGCTAAAACTTCAATAGAACCTGTTTTAGAAGAGATTGAAACGGAAAGGGTAGGAGCACCTGTGATACTTTTCCTAGCAGCAATAACTAAAGCTTCTTCGATAGCATCGATTATAATTTCTCTCTTGATTCCTTTCTCTCTTTCAAGATACTCAAAAATTGCAAGAAGATCTTTTTTCATATTAGTTCGTTTCCCTGGTTTGTCTTTATTAGGGCCCTATTTTTTAATAGGACCGCTTTAACGACTTTTATTCCTTAATGTTTTGAGTTGCCTATTACTATGTCATCCTGATTACCGCCATCTACCTGACTATCTTTTCTAGACAGGGAGACTTTTTTGTTTTCTGGATCTACTTTTGAAACAACCGCAGAGACTTCTTCTCCTACAGAAATTACATCTTCAATCTTATTGAAGGGCTTGTCAGAAATTTCAGAAACGTGGATCAGGCCTTCAACACCATTTTCCAACTCTACAAAAGCGCCAAATGCAGCAAGTCTAGTGATCTTTCCAGTCACGGTGCTACCTACTTTTAAATCTTTTGCTAAAGATTCCCAAGGATTGTCACTTAATTGCTTAATGCCTAGTGTAATTTTTTTGCTTTCTGAATCCACAGATAGAATCACAGCTTCTACTTGATCATGTTTAGTCAACGATTCTGACGGATGAGAAACTTTCTTTGTCCAGCTAAGGTCAGAGATGTGAATCAGTCCATCGATACCGGGCTCTAATTTTACAAAGGCGCCATAGTTTGTAAGGTTACGTACTTCAGCAGTAACAACTTTTCCTATAGGATAGCGCTCTTCGATGCCTTCCCAAGGATTATTGTCTGTTTGCTTGATACCAAGAGAAATTTTCCCCTCTTCTTTTTGGATAGAAAGAACAATTGCTTCTACTTCATCTCCTTTATTAACGATCTCTGAAGGATCAGAGACGTTTTTTGTCCAAGACATTTCAGAGACGTGAATTAATCCTTCAATACCGGGCTCGATTTCAATAAACGCTCCGTAAGGAACAAGATTAACAATCTTACCGTTAATTTTGGTACCGACAGGATATTTTTTCTCAATGTCAGACCAAGGGTTGTCACATTGTTGCTTAAGCCCTAATGCTACACGTCCTCTTTCCTTGTCGATAGAAAGAATGGTAACATCTAGCTCTTGACCCATTTCTACCATTTCGGAAGGGTGACGAATTCTTTTCCATGTCATGTCAGTAATGTGGAGTAGACCATCAATACCATCTAGGTCTAAGAACACACCAAAGTCGGTGATGTTTTTAACTAGGCCACGTTTGACGCTACCTTCTTGAATTTCTTCCAGCAGTTCAGAACGTTTGCTACTTCTTTCAGCTTCTAAAAGTTCTCTTCGAGAAATAACAATATTCTTTCTTTCGATGTTGATTTTTAAAATTTTGAATTCATATTCTTGATCGATGAATTCATCTAAATTTTTAATGCGTTTGTTGTCAATTTGAGATCCTGGTAGGAAAGCTTCCATACCAATGTCTACCATTAGACCACCTTTAACTTTGCGTATTACTTTACCTGTAACAACGGAACCTTCTTCACAGTGATTAACAATGTATTCCCATTGACGTTGTTTTTTAGCTTTTTCGTGAGATAAAACAATTTGTCCATCTTCACCTTCTGTTTTATCTAAGAAAACTTCCACTTCTCCGCCAAGAGTAAGGCTCGCTGGATCACTAAATTCTGAGGTAGGTATAAGCCCTTCTGATTTAAGACCTACATCAACAACGACGAAATCTGCGGTTAGTTCAACAACTGATCCTGTATAGATGTGCCCCACTTCCATTGAAGAGATAGAGCCTTGTTCTTGCTTGCCTTCGCGGTTATTTAGTAAATTGGCAAACTCAGCAGCTTCTTTAGGGTCGAAGGATACATCATCAATGATTTTGCTTTCATTCCAATCGTAAGTGGTTTTTTCAGACATGTTAAAAGGGTTACTCCATAGGTTTATAGTTCAAGGGGAATACTAACAAAGAATTCATAAATAATCAACCTTCAAACACAGCCTCCTACTCTTTCGTTAAAAAGTGCTGCACAAAACATTTATTTTTACCTAAATTTTTCTTTAAAAAAAAAGCTCGGGTTTTATTCATACCTTCGTTAGTTTACCCTAAAAAGGTGTTTTTAGCATGTTAGTTTTGAAGTTTGGAGGGGCTAGTTTAGCATCGCCTCATCATATTCAGCAGGCTGCTTTAACGGTCTTAGAAGTTAAAGAGCGTGTAGGCAAAGTTGTGGTTGTAGTAAGTGCTATGGGAGATATGACAGACCAGCTTTATGCTGTTGCTAACACTATCTGTACTCAGCCCCCTGAGAGAGAACTTGATATGTTGGTCTCCTCAGGAGAGCGGATTAGTATGGCGCTACTTGCTATGGCGCTTAAAGCGCAGGGGTGTGATGCAGTGAGCTTTACAGGGAGTCAGTCGGGCATTATCACCTCTATAGATCATCAAAAAGCGCGTATCAAAGATCTCAAACTAGAGCGTATTCAAAAAGCGCTGGATGAGGACAGAATTGTTATTGTCGCAGGTTTTCAGGGCATGAGCTTAAATCGAGAGATTACCACTTTGGGAAGAGGGGGCTCAGATACGAGCTCTGTAGCGTTAGGTATAGGGCTGAGGGCAAAAGGGGTTGTGTTTTATAAAGATGTTTTAGGTGTTTATACCCGTGATCCAAAGAAAGAGAGTAGGGCAGAGTTGTTAGAGGTGATTAGCCATGCACAAGCGTGTGCGATGAGTGAGGGGAATGATTTTGTCATCCACCATAGAGCCTTAGTTTTGGCAGGCAAATATGGCATACCTTTGAGTATTCAGCACTATGCGAGAGAATTACGCGCTTCTGCTTCTGGAACTGAAATTATTTCATCAAAAGTAGAACCTTTAACCTCTGTTACAGGGTATGAGTGAGGGTAGAGTTGATTTTATTACAAACTCTACACTAGTATAGTGTGTGCAAAATTAGAAGGAGCTTAGTTTAGCAATTTATGAGTAATTCACACAGTCATCCTAAAATATACCCCTCCATTATCGCTGCCGACTTTGGCCGTCTTTCTGAAGAGGCTAAGAGATTAGAGGCCGCTGGTGCCGATGGAATCCATATTGACATTATGGATGGCCATTTTGTACCAAATCTTACACTGGGGCCTGCTGCTGTGGCGGCAATCAAGAGATCAACGAAACTTTTTATTGATGTACATATTATGGTTTATAGCCCTTTTGATTATGTAGAGAGATTGGTTTCAAGTGGCGCTGATTGCATCACGTTTCATTTTGAAGCGACAGAAGATTTGGAAGACACTCTCAATTTTATAAAGAAATGTGGCGTGAAAGCAGGGCTTGCATTTAGACCTGAAACAAGCGAATCTTTTGCAGTAAAATTTGTACATAAATTTGACAAAATTTTGCTTATGACAGTAAACCCTGGATTTGGCGGACAAGCTTTTCTGCCCGAAGTTTTACCCAAAGTAGAATTGGTAAGTGATTTGACGAAAAAGATGCGTGTTACTGAGGGTGGTAAGTATGCTAAAGTAGGGGATGACTCCTTTAAGCCCTATGTTATCCAAGTTGATGGTGGGATTGATTTTTCAACGGGGAAGCAGTGCGTGGCCGCTGGCGCCAATGAATTGGTTGTGGGTACTTATTTGTTTAATAACAAAGGTGGAAGTTTGGAAGAAAAAATAACAAAGCTAAAAGGTCTTAAGAGTTTTTAAGTGAAAAAAATAGTAGTCATCGGTGGGGGCACGGGTAATTTTACAGTGCTTAGCGGGCTTAAAAATCATAATCTAGATTTAACTGCAGTTGTTTCTATGGCCGATGATGGTGGAAGCACAGGTATTTTGCGTGATGAGCTTGGCGTTTTACCACCAGGAGATGTGCGTCAATGTTTAGTCGCTCTTTCTAATTCATCAGTGGTGATGAGAAGTTTGATGAACTACCGCTTTGACAGCACCGAACTGGGAGGTCATAGCGTAGGTAACTTGCTTATATCTGCTTTGCAAAAAGTTACAGGAAGCTTTGAAAGAGCGATTGAAGAAGCGGGTAAAATTCTCTCTATTCAAGGTAGGGTATTACCTGTCACAACGCACGAAGTACGCCTGAAAATGATTTTGAAGTCTAAAAAAATTTTAGAAGGAGAGAAAGAAGTTTACCTTTCTACAGAAATTGATCAGGGGTATGACTCAATATTTTTAGAGCCCTACGCTAAAGCTAACCCTCACGCCATAGACGCTATTTTAAATGCCGATCTAATTATCATGGGCCCAGGTGGTTTACATACATCATTAATTCCTAACTTGCTGGTGGAGGGGGTCGCGGATGCGATTGCTACTACGAAATCTAAGAAATTATATATTTCCAATTTAATGAATCGTAAAGGGCAAACTACTGGATATAAAGTTAGTGACTACTATAATGAAATTACTAAATTTATTGGCAAAGATGTATTTGATTGGATTTTGGTAAATGACCAAAAACCGAGTCCTAATTTGATTGATCGGTATAGAGCTGAAGGAGAGTTGACTGAAAATGATATGTACGATAAGCGGATCATTTTAGCGCCACTTCTGGGAAATATTGAAGCAAAAGATAAAAATGATTTCTTGCTCAAAAGGAATTTGATTCGTCATAATTCAAGCCAAGTTACTAAAGAGATAATGAAAATTGTTAGTCGTTTTTGATCTTGATGATACTTTGATTGATACACAAAAGTCTTTGACTGCACCGCTACTACGCTGGATTCTTAAAGAGATGGAAAATCAAGGTTTTCACTTTTCAGATTTTGAAAAAACCCTTGAGCAGTGGTATTGTCTCGATAAATATGCTCTGTCTGCCGCGCACGGTTTTGAAGAGTTTGCTCAAATTTACGCTATCCCTCCATTCTTGCAACAGTTTGCCCTAGAAAAACTGTATCACCACTCTATTTTTCTCTCTAAGGCGCTCCCTAAAGAGGAGGCTTTGGATCTTTTACACGATCTTTCCCGCGAGCATACACTAGCGCTTGTCTCTAAAGGTATACCTCAAGCTCAAATGAAAAAAATGGAAGCTGCGGGTATTGAGCAAGACTGGTTTACCCACATTCACTTCGATGAGGGAGAGGGTAAGAAAAAAATTTACTTGAAAATACTCACTGAGTTAAAAAGAAAAGCACAAAATAGTTTGGTTTGCGGAGATAGAATAAAATCAGATCTGTCTCCAGCTAAGGAGCTTGGAATGAAAACTGTGCAAATTCGATCAGGTAGAGGTCTAGGTAATACTGGATTTAAAACCCATGTGGATTATACCATTGTATACTTAAGGGAGTTAAGGGATATTTTACACTCGCTGGAGAAGGAAAAAAAATTATGACAACAACAACAAGTAGTCAATTGGTGCCGGGGCAAGTTATTTCTGAAAAAGGAAAAACGTACCGCGTAGAATCGAGCATTAAGGTTTCCATGCCTAGAGGTGTTCCTTTCATGAAGACAGAGCTCAAAGACTTGGTGGGTGGAAAGCTGATTGAAAAAAGTTTTCAGTTGGACCAAGAAATAGAGGTTTTGTCTTTAGCACAAAGGCATTTAGAATTTTTATACTTAGAAGATAAACAGTATCTTTTTTTAGATGTAGATGAACTTGATCAAGTGCTTGTTAATATGAAAGTTGTAGGGGATAAGATCAACTTTTTGAAAGAAGGTATTCAAGTTAAAGCTGAATTTTATGGAAGTACAGTCTTTTCTATTGAACTGCCACAATTTTTAGAGTTAATGGTCGTAAAAATTGAAGAGATAGAATCCAAAGTTTCTATTTCCAATGTGAGTAAATTGGCAGTGATTGAAACGGGCGGGCGCGTAGAGGTTCCTCTGTTTATAGAAGTGGGTGATATTATCAAAGTAGATACCCATCTTAACGAATATGTGCAAAGAATTTAATCGATAAGGAGTTAATCATTTGGGAAAGGATGATAAAGAGCTATTAAGTACAATTAAGCACCTGATTGAAACAATGGATAAAGGCGACTTAGTCCATTTGAAGATTGAAGATGGCAATGGATTGAGTGTAGAACTTGAAAAAAGAGGAAGAAGAGGGGAGATGCCTATACACTACTCTCATCATGGGCATCATGCACCAATTCCTGAGCAAACAGAGCCTGTAGAAAAAAAAGAGAAGGGATTTGTTCTAACTTCTCCGATGGTAGGAATGTTTTACCGTGCGACCTCACCTGGAGATGCTCCTTATATTAAAGAAGGGGATAAAGTTACAGCGGACACGATCGTTTGTATTATCGAAGCGATGAAGGTGATGAACGAGGTGAAAGCTGGCAAGAGTGGTACTGTTGTTGAAGTGTATGCTGAAAATGGCCATCCGGTCGAGTTTGGTAGTAAATTAATTAGAATAGAATAGAGAGACGTTGGTGTATGAAAAAAGTTCTTATTGCCAATCGAGGCGAAATAGCTGTTAGAATCATACGTGCTTGCCAAGAGTTGGGGCTTGAAACTGTAGCTGTTTACTCTACTGCGGATTCTGAAGCTTTACATGTTCTCTATGCTGATGAAGCTATTTGTATTGGAGATGCGCCTTCGCATCAGTCCTATCTAAAAATTCCAGCTATTTTAGCAGCCATTGAAATAACCGATGCAGATGCTGTACATCCAGGGTATGGATTTTTAAGTGAAAATGCAAAATTTGCAAGTATTTGTGAGAGTTCAGGCATTACTTTTATTGGCCCTTCGGCAAACACTATTGCTCTTTTAGGTGATAAAGCTAGGGCTAAGGGTTTGGCAAAAAAATCTAAATGTCCTGTAATTCCTGGAACTGAAGGTATTGTAAAAGATGAAGAGCATGCGCTGCAAGAGGCAAAAAAGATAGGGTACCCTGTGTTTATTAAAGCTTCTGCTGGTGGCGGTGGAAAGGGTATTCGTGTAGCGCAATCAGAAAATGATTTTCTGCGTCAATTTAAAGCGGCAAAAGCAGAATCTCAAGCCTCTTTTTCCAATAGCGATATTTATTTAGAGAAAATGGTAGTAAATCCTCGCCATGTGGAAATTCAAATTATTGGAGATAAGTTTGGCAATTATATCCATTTAGGAGAGAGAGACTGCACGTTGCAGCGGCGCAGACAAAAATTGATTGAAGAGACACCTTCGCCAGCTGTAACGCCTGAACTACGCAAAAAGATGGGACAAGCAGCGATTAATCTTGTCAAAGCAGCTAATTATCATACGGTGGGAACTGTAGAATTTTTACTAGATGAGCACAAAAAGTTTTACTTCATGGAAGTGAATACACGTATACAAGTAGAACATACTATTTCTGAAGAATTAACGGGTATTGACTTAATTAAGCAGCAAATTAAAACAGCAAATGGAGAAAAACTCTCAATCAAGCAAAAAGATGTGACCTTTAATGGGCATGTATTTGAGTTTAGAATTAATGCTGAAGATCCTGCTCACGGCTTTCGCCCTTCCCCAGGGTTATTAGAATATTTTAATGTTCCTGGTGGTCCTGGTGTTAGAGTGGATACAGCGTGTTATACGGGGTATACCATTCCTCCTCACTACGATTCGATGATTGCCAAATTGATTATCAAAGGGGCTGATAGAGAAGAGGCTATGACGGTTGCTAAACGCGCTCTTAAAGAGTTTCATATTGGTGGCATTCATTCCACCATTCCTTTTCACCAATACATGATGAACGATGCAACATTTAAATCGGGCGTATTTACTCTTGCTTTTCTCGATGAATTAATCGAGCAGGGATGTCAATTTGATCCTGAAAATCTTGACGGATAAAACATAGCATAATAGGCTGTGCCTTCGTGAGTAAATAGATTAGGAGCGGTAAGAAGCCTGGCATGCGAGGAATTGTTTTAGCAGGAGGATTGGGGACTAGACTTAGACCTTTAACTTGGGTTATGAGTAAACAGCTTTTACCCATCTATGATAAACCCATGATCTACTATCCGCTAGCAACACTTATGCAAGCGGGTATTCGCGAAGTACTTTTTATTTCTACTGCAGAAGATCTTCCCAGAATTGAGCAATTACTCGGTGATGGATCAAGATGGGGAATGCAGCTCTCTTACGCTGTTCAACATAATCCGAAAGGGATTGCCGATGCTTTTATTATTGGAGAAGACTTTATTCAAAATGAGGGTGTAACTCTAATTTTAGGGGACAATCTTTTTTACGATAAAAGTTTGGAAGTTTCTTTATCCCTTGCGACAAACAAAGAGCAAGGCGCTACTATTTTTGGATATAGAGTAGAAGACCCTTCCCGCTTTGGTGTTTTTGATCTAGATTCACGTGGTAATATCGTGGATATTATTGAAAAACCCATCCACCCTCCTTCTAACTACGCTGTGACAGGACTCTACTGTTATGATAAAAGTGTGGTTGAAAAAGCTAAATCCTTGAGCTTATCAGGACGTGGCGAGCTAGAAATTACTGATATCAATAAACTCTATCTACAAGAAGGTTCTCTTGATGTCTCTTTCTTGGATAGTAAAGAGGCCTTTTGGATGGATGCTGGCACAGTAAATAGCCTCTATAAAGCTAGCCATTTTGTGGAAAAACAGGAAAAATTGCTTGGTCATAAACTGGGGTGTATTGAAGAAATAGCTTTTTTAAAAAATTATATATCACTTTCCCAGCTGGAGGCCATTGCTTTAAGCTATGGTAATAATGAATATGGCAAATATTTATTATATAGAATAGAGCAGATGGTTTAGTTTATATATATAAACATATTTTTAATATCAGTTTTTTAGTCATTTTTATGGTATAATAAAATAAAAAACACGCTTTTCAAGCTTGTTTTAAGAAGGGGTATTATGTCGGGGATGATCGCGCAAATGCAGTTACAGGTGCAGTCACATTTGCTAAATTTATGGAATAGTTCTACGGTTCAAAATTTAGCATCAGATAGTAGAGTACGGACAGCAGTAAGTAATGTATATCAAGCTTATACGCACTATAGTTATTCTCAGCAGCCTTTTAATGCTGTTTATGGTCCTGTACTATCGATAGCTAATCATCTGGTTCCGGAAACAATGCATAAAATAGAGGCTGTTTTCCCCAAGATTGCTCAAGGGTTGCTTTCTTATGACGTAAGTGAAAAAGATCTTAATAAAGAGATATTGCTATCGGGTTTATTTGTATCACTATCACTACGTTTTCCAGCGCATAAATTGGATCTATCTTTATTTCTTTTAGCGGTGATGCCCATCTTATGTGATCAGTTGGGTTTAGCGATCTTTTAGTTGTTGGTTATACAGACTACGTTTAGAAAGATTTAAGTGCTTGGCTGCAACTCCTAAGGCCTCTTTTGTGGATAAAGAAAAAACTTCTTTCAAATGTTCAATCCATTCTTGAGGGTTGTGCGCTATAGAGCTGGTAACTTCAGGAATAACCATTACAAATTCTCCCTTAACTGCTTGTTTAGACCATTTGTCTAAAAGCTCTTGCGGCGTAGCCCATAAATATTCTTCAAATTTTTTTGTTATTTCTCGGGCGATAAAAAGAGGGTGATTTGGAAGTACTTTTTCAAACGCTTTGAATGTGTCGATTAATTTATGGGGAGAGATGAAGGCAATTGTTGAACCTTGATAAAGTGTAAGATTAGAGATTTGCTCTATTAATCCCATTTTCTTTTTTTCAAAAAAACCAATAAATTGAAAAGGTGTATCACTCAAACCTGAAAGCACAAGCGCGCAAATAGGCGCTGAAGGACCTGGAATGGTGGTTATAGGTAGTTTTTCTTCATATAGTGCTTTAATAAGAATACTTCCTGGGTCTGCAATTAGAGGCGTTCCAGCATCTGAGATAAGGGCAAGATCTTCTCCCCCTTTAAGTCTTTCAATCAGTTCGCTTAAGCGCTGTTTTTCATTAAATTTATGATAACTTTTTAAAGGTGTGTCGATGCCGTGCGCTTTTAACAGTCGAATAGAGAGACGTGTATCTTCGCAGTAGATGGTAGAGCACTCTTTGAGTGTTTGTATCGCTCTTAAGGAAATATCTTGTAAATTCCCAATAGGGGTGGATACAATATAGAGCATAGTAAAAATACTTGGGAAAAGGGTAAAAAAAAGGTGGCACCCAGATTCGAACTGGGGATAAAGGCTTTGCAGGCCTCGGCCTTACCGCTTGGCTATGCCACCTTATAGGTCAATAGTCCAGCGAGATCAATTATGAGTAAAAGGGGTGTTTAGAGTCAATACTCTAAATTGAAAAAAGAGGAATAAGGGGTAAAAAAATCTTTTTTCTATAGATAAAATCCAAAAAACAATACTATTCCGGTAAAAAGTTACTAGAGGGAATTTTTTTTTGACAATGCCGCTTGATCTCTCATTATTCAATACAGTTACAGATATACGAGGAGTGGAAAACTTTTCCATAACCTCAGTGCAGTTTGACTCGCGTAAAGTAGGACCAGAATCACTTTTTATCGCTCTTAAAGGCGAGCGCGTAGATGGACATAATTTTTTAAAAGAAGTAGCCATGCGCGGCGCTAAATGTGCTGTTGTTCAAGAAGATTATACGGGCCCTAGTTTTGGTTTGAAACTGGGGCGCGTTAAAAATCCTTTGAAAGCTTTACAATCTATGGCGCATATTTTGATAAAAAAAACGCGTGGGGAAGTGATTGGTGTTACAGGTAGTGTGGGGAAAACGACGACTAAAGATTTTATACGCGCGCTGCTCTCTTTGGATAACCATGTTTTAGCAACTGAGGGAAATTGTAATTCGCAGGCAGGACTACCTTCGAGCGTAATTAATCAGTGGCACGGGCAAGAAACACTTGTTTTAGAGATGGGGATTACTCAACAAGGAGAAATGGAAAAGCTTGTAGCTATATGCGAGCCAACTATGGGTGTTTTAACACGGGTTTTAGCAGTTCATAGTGAAGGAGTAGGCTCTTTAGAGACAATTGCACGAGAAAAGTGCCGCTTATTTACAAGTGATAGGATGAAAAAAGCCGTGATCCATCAAAGCAATTTTACATTTGATGCTGTGAAAAAACTCACTACCGTCAAAGTTGGTTATGCACTCGATGATTTAGCATGTGATTATAGCGCGCGTATTGAGAAAACAAAGATTAGTTTTTATGAAAAAGCAAAACTTTCTGCTTCTATAGATTTTGCAGGGGAGTCCAAACCTGTAGTGGAGAATATGTTAGCAGCTTTTGCCACGTGTCGCGAGATGGGGATAGAGGCTACAAAGCTCGCGGGCGGTTTTAAACATGTCCAATTAACGCCTCATCGCTTTGCTCATATTAATAAAAAAGAAACACTTTTTATTGATGATAGCTACAACGCTAGCCCCTATGCTGTAGAGATGGCGATAAAAGCAATGGAGTCTATTCCATCCAATAAAAAGATAGCGGTTTTAGGAGCGATGAAAGAGCTTGGAGATTTGGAAATAGAGTCGCATAGAAAGGTCGCAAAACTTGCAATGGAGCGGATGGATTCGGTCTTTTTTTTAGGTAGCGCTTGGGGAAAAATTAAAGAGATAGAAAACATAGATTCAGCGCGCATTTTTTTAGATAAAAAGCTTTTACAGGAGAAGCTTTTTCCTTTCATAGAGAAAGGAGATGCTGTATTAGTAAAGGGGTCAAATAGTTACCAGATGTGGCAAATTATCGATGCTTATTAAGACAGAGGTGTAGAGTATGATTTTATGGCTAGTAGATTTTTTAAAGGAAATGGGATGCAATGTTCCTTTAGCGTTTTATCAATATTCAACACGCATGGTGCTCGCCGCTATTTTTGCTTTGGTATTTACTGTGTTATTAGGTCCTTGGACGATTAAAAAACTGGGTTATCTCAAAACAGGGAGCAGTGTAAGGGTAGAGGATTGTCCTGAACTTGCAAAAATTCATGAGAAAAAACGCAACACGCCTACTATGGGCGGTGTTTTAATTTTAACTACGCTACTCTTTTCTATGCTTTTGTTCATGGACCTTTCCAATATTTTTACTAAATGGTTTTTCTTTGGAGCAATATTTTTAGGTAGTTTAGGGGGCGTAGATGATTATCTAAAGATGAAAAATAAAAATTCTAAGGGTATAGCGTCCCGGTTTAAATTTTTATTTCAGCTCCTTTTTAGCGCTGTTTTTGCTCTTTATCTATTTTCATCGATGCCAAAACAACTAGATGCCAAGTTGGTGAATAAAAAGCCTACTACGCAAATCCTTTCTAAAAAACTTGATGTGACAACCACTACGCTTTACACCACTTACTTTATCCCCTTTAAAAAAGCGCCTTTTTTGAAAATGGGTGGTGTTTTTATGAGCTTAGCTTTTTTAATTACGGTGTGCGCTGTTACTGGGACGAGTAATGCTGTTAATTTAAGTGATGGATTAGATGGGCTAGCTTCAGGACTGCTGCTTCCCGTGGTATTTGTGTTGGCGCTTTTTGCTTTTTTATCGAACCATTTATCTATTGCTAACTATCTCAATATTGTCTACATCCCTGGCAGTGGAGAAATAGGGGTGTTTTTAAGCGCTTTAGCTGGGTGCGTTTTAGGTTTTTTATGGTTTAATGGATTACCTGCAGAAGTTTTTATGGGAGATACAGGATCGCTTGCTTTAGGGGGGCTTATTGGCATGGCTGCTGTGATGCTTAGGCGTGAAATATTACTGATTCTTGTGGGGTTTGTTTTTGTTGCTGAAGCACTTTCTGTTATTTTACAAGTGGCTAGTTTTCGTTTGCGCAAAGGTAAACGTATTTTTAGGTGCGCTCCTTTGCACCACCACTTTGAAATGGAGGGATGGCCTGAATCTAAAGTTGTGCTCCGTTTTTGGATGGTGGGGTTTCTTTTTGCTCTAATTTCACTCGCTTCTATAAAGTTTCAGTAGGAGAGGGATGAAAAAAGTTTTAGTGGTAGGTATGGGTGAGAGCGGTAAAGGCGCCGCTCTTTGGCTCCGCTCTTTAGGGAGGCAAGTCCTGGTTTGTGATAGTAATCCTGATAAGATAAAGGGTGATTGGAATTTGCTTAGTGATCCAACAAGCCTTACGAGCAAAGCTTTTGATCAAGTAGTGATTTCTCCAGGAATAGAGCCATCTTCAAATGCTTTAATTAAGAAGGCTTATAAAGAGGGTATCGAAGTTATAGGGGAGTTGGAGCTTGCTCTGCGCTCTATAAGGGGCCCTGTTATAGCGATTACAGGTACTAATGGTAAAACAACACTCGCGCTCTTTTTAGCGCATTTGTTTAAACAGGAAGGGGTTGATCACACGTTAATGGGCAATATTGGCAATAGCGCCTGTTATTCTCTTTTAAAAAGTAATAATCCGAATACTCTCAATATTATTGAAATGAGCTCTTTTCAGCTTGAAACAGTAAAGACGCGCTCTATTGATCTGGGCATAATTACAAGCTTTGCACCAGACCATTTAGACCGTCATGGATCTTTTGAAAGTTATGCACGTGCTAAAGGGAATTTATTAAAAGCAATCAAAGAAGAGGGGCTTCTTTTTATTAGTAGTAGCGTAAAAAAGAGGATGTTGGAGAGTGATGCGGGTTTAAAGAGTGCTTTTGAAAGAGTAGTGACGGCCGATTTAGAAAAGGCCAAGCCTTATGCAAATATGGCTTTGCCCTCCTCGTTTTTCTCTCTATCTCATGCGATTGCAATGCATTTAAATATTAGAGATCAGGCATGGGAAAACGGGGTGCATACTTTTGAAAAACCACGTCACCGTTTAGAATTTGTATTAGAGCATCGCGGCATCGAATTTTACAATGATAGTAAAGCGACGAATGAAGAAGCGCTTTTTTTTGCGCTCTCCTATTTTACAAAACCTCTCGTACTTCTTCTTGGAGGGGCGAGTAAGGGACTTGATTTAGAAAAAATTAGAGAGCGAGTTGCAAAAAGTGGTAGCCGTGTTATTGTTTATGGAGAAGCAGGGCAAGAGCTTTATACGGCGTTAAAAGAGACAAATAGTGTATTTCTGACGCATCTTTTTAAAGATGCAGTAGAAAAGAGCTTGGAAATAGGCAAAAAAGGGGATATTGTATTACTATCACCAGCATGCACGAGTTGGGACCAGTTTTCTAGGTTCGAGCAGCGTGGAGATTGTTTCAAGAAGATAATTGAAGAGAGTAGGAGATCTTGATGAATAAGAAAGATATTATTATTGCAGCTATGTTAATTAACAGCGTGATGCTGCTAGCTATTTTTGCCTTTAGCAAAAAATCGAAATCTATACCTGCTGAAAATCTTTTTCCTAAAGTAGCAGTTAGTAGTAGCATGGTTGCTAGTCACGCACCTATTACTTCTCAAGTGGCACAACCTGTACTAAAATTAAAAGAGACAGCGGCACTGGCAAAAGTTGAAAAAGCAAAAGTCTCTTTAGCGAAAAAAGTAGAACAGAAAGTTGTTAAGGGCGCTTACCAGGATGCAAGTATTACTTTGAAAGTAAAGCAAGGCGACATGTTGGAAAAAATTGCTAAGCAATTTGGCGTGGGTGTGAAATCTATTATGGAAGTGAATCAGTTAAAAAACACGCGGTTAAAGATAGGGCAAAAATTGATTATTCCTCAACGCATTGCTAAGACAAAAGTAGTAGAGACTACTGCATCTGAGGCGGCTTATTACACCGTGCAGCCAGGGGAGAATCCTTGGACGATAGCTAAAAAAAATAATATTCAAGTAGATCAGCTACTTAAGCTCAATAATATGAACAAGCAAAGCGCAAAAACCCTTAGACCGGGTAATAAGTTAAGAATAAAGTAATATGGGAAAAAAAGCGGTTTTTCCACTACTTTTGAGCGTGCTACTTCTTTTTTCTATAGGTATGCTGATGGTGTTTAATACAACATCTGCAGAAGTGATAGATGCGAATTTGGGCGGTAACACGTACCATGCTTTTTTTAAACAGGTGAGTTTTGCTCTTTTTAGTGCTCTTTTTGCTGTAGCTATTACTGTTTGTGGGTGGCAGCAGGTCATGAAATACATACCGCTCATCTATTTTATCACTCTAGTTCTTTTGGTTTTGGTATTTATTCCAGGAATAGGGGGACAAGTCAATGGAGCTTATCGATGGATTAGGATTGCCGGATTTTCTTTTCAACCCTCAGAATTGATGAAATTAGCCATGCCACTTTATTTTATTGAGCTTTTTACAGCTGAGTCCTCGTTTACAATAAAACGCTTTTACAAAATTGCTGCGCTGTTTTCTTTTCCTCTTTTACTAATTTTCTTAGAGCCCGATAATGGTACAGTTTTTATTATTTTACTTGCGATGATGGCGCTTGTTTTCTTATGCCGCGTCCCTTTAAGATATTGGCTTTTGCCTCTAGCTAGTGCTCTTTTTATCGGTGCTGTTTTTGCTTGGCAAATGCCTCATGTAAAAAGGCGCGTTGCTGTCTATTTACATCCAGAAAAAGATATTTATGGAAAAGGACATCAACCCTACCAAGCAAAAATCGCTACAGGGTCTGGGCAACTCTATGGCAAAGGTTTTGGTAAAAGCTTGCAAAAACTTAACTATTTGCCCGAAGCGCGTAGTGACTATATCGCAGCAATTTTTGCAGAAGAATTTGGTTTTTTAGGCGTTTTATTTATTATATTACTCTATGTAACATTAGCCATTAGTGGATTTTTTATTGCCCTTAGAGCGGACTGTTTAAAAAGTTTTTTAGTCGTTTCTATTATTATTTTTCTGATTACAATCCAAGCATTTTTAAATTTAGGGGTTGTCTCAGGCCTTCTTCCAAGTAAAGGGACAAATTTACCTTTTTTCTCTCAAGGAGGCTCCTCGTTATGGGTGAATACGGCAGCATTGATGCTTGTTTACTCTATTGCTAAAAAGCCAAAGAGACATAGGGATACTCAAGAAGAGGGGATTATATGAGTTTAAAATCTATTCCCCATGTTGTTTTTGCTGTAGGGGGTTCGGGAGGACATCTTTTTTTAGCAAAAAGTTTAGCCGGTGCTCTTTTAAATAAAAGCGCTTTAACTATTACATTTGCTGGCCCTGGAGAAAATGCCTCTTTAAAAGGAAACTTTAAGTTAGAAGGGATAAAACAGGTTAAGGTTGCCTCACCAGCGCCTAGTCTAAAAAGAATTTTGCCTTTTTCTTTTAAATTTTTAAAAGGATTGTTGAGCGCTCTCAAGCTCTTGCGTCAAACAAAACCAGCGCTTTGTATTGGCTTTGGTAGTTATCATAGCGTTACAACTCTATTGGCAGCGCGTCTTTTAAAAGTGCCTATCGTTCTTTTTGAGGCTAATTTTTTTCCTGGAAAAGTGAACCGTTTATTTTCAAATCAAGCTGTTTATACAGCAGCACTTTTCTCTCAAGCGAAAATGGCATTAAAGGGAGAGGTTAAAACTGTCCGTTTTATTCCTAAACATAAACCATTAAAATCTTTACCCTACGCTGAGGCTAAAAAGCAGCTGGGACTAGATCCAAATATGTTTACCTTTTTGATTTTTGGTGGCTCTCAAGGAGCCTCTTTTATTAATAAATTGGTCATGGATAGCTTGCTTTATCTCGAAAACTTGCCTGCTAATTTTCAAATCATCCATAGCGTGGGTAAATTAGATGATATAGAGAAAATAAAAGCGTGTTACGCGGAGCGGGGTGTTCGCGCGCATCTTACGCGCTTTATAGAAGATATGAGCGCTGTTTATAGAGCTAGTGATGCCTGTATATCAAGGAGTGGAGCTTTAAGTGTTTTAGAGCAAATTGAGTATAATAAGCCTAGTATATTGATTCCCTTTGCAAAGGCTTCTGACAATCATCAAGCCTACAATGCCTTTTTTATGCAGGAATTTGTTGCGGGGGGGGTTGTTGTTTTAGAAAAAGGGGCTAGTGGACAAATTTTACTTGGTAAGATGCTAGATTTAAGCCAGCATGGCAGTCTAGAATTTCAAACGATGCAAGAGTCAATCATTGCTTATAAAGCAGGTGTAAAAAGAGCAAATTTTGAAGATTTGATAATGCAAGATTTTGATATCAAATCCCTTAAGGGGGGAGAGTGAAACATACAAAACCTTATGTCCTGGTGGGTATTGGAGGAATTGGAATGAGCGCTTTGGCCCATATCCTTTTGCAAGAAAAAGCGCAGGTGATAGGCATTGATAGCGTACGCAGCTCTATTACAGATGAGCTTTCCGCTGGTGGAGCATGCGTTTATATTGGAGAGGAGTTAGATTTAGATAAGCAGAGCCATTTAGTCGTATCCTCAGCTATTGCTCAAGACCACCCGGTTATTCAACAAGCTAATAAAAAGCAGATCCCTATTTGGCACCGATCAGAGTTATTGAGACGTTTAATGGAAGGGAAAAAGGTGGTAGCTGTTGCTGGCACACATGGTAAAACATCGACAAGTGGTCTGTTGGCTTTTTTACTTGGTGAACTAGGAGCTGATCCTAGCTACGCTGTGGGAGGATTATTCAATGATGAAAGAGTTCATGGAAAAAGTGGAAAAGGAAATCTTTTTGTTATTGAAGCAGATGAGAGTGATGGCTCTTTTTTAAACTATACAGCAGACGGCGCTATTATTACGAATCTAGAGAGTGATCATCTTGATTATTGGGGTACCGAGCAGAAGTTGATTCAGGGGTTTGAACAGTTTGTTAGTACCATGAGTGGGAAAATGCCTGTTTTTTATTGTAGCTCGGATCCTGGACTGAAGCAATTATCGATGAAAGATGGTGTGAGTTATGGCAGTGATGAGAGCGCTGATTTAAAGCTTTTAGATATAAAAAACTGGGAAAATGGACAGCTATTTTCTTTTTCTTATAAAGGGCGTGTATACAAAGATTTCTTCTTACCTCTTATCGGAAAGTACCAAGTATTGAACGCTTTGCCCTGTTTGGGATTATTATTGGAGTTGGGCTTCTCGTGCTCTTTAATTGGGGAAAAGTTAAAAAGTTTTCCAGGGATAAAAAAGCGGTTACAATTTTTAAAAGTAAAAAATGGTGTTACTTTTTTCAGTGATTATGCACACCACCCCACGGCGACAAAAAAAACATTACAAGCGGTTGCAGAGCACTATCCTGGTAGGAAAATAACCTGTATATTTCAGCCCCACCGCTTTTCTAGAATGCCTCTTTTTTTAAGGTGTGTAAAATCTCCCTTTTCTACAATTAACAGGTGTATTTTATTCGATGTGTTTTCTGCGGGTGAGAGTTATGTTAAAAATGAGGGAAAACGTTTGTTTCATGCACTTGAAAAGTGGGGGCATCAAGAGAGAGTTTTTTGCAAAGAGTTAGTGGATTTTGTTCAAGCAGATATTCAGTTTGAACCTGAAGAGATTGTTATTCTAATGGGAGCTGGCAATGTGCATAATTGGATAGAAGAGGTGGTGGCCAAGGCATGAGAAAATCTTTTCTAATCATAGGGAGTGTTTCCTTCATTTTTTTTGTGGCTGCGACTCTGTTTGTTACGTCCAAGTTAAAGCGTTATTATAAAGAGCAGGGGCTGGGTGTAACTTCCTTTGTCATGGAGCCTATGGGAGAGTTGTCGGCGCCCGCTTTAGAATTATTTAAATATATTGGGAATTTAGAAGAGCCTGTAATCAATAACAAAAAGATTAAGCTTTTAACAAAGAGACTCCTGAATTTGCCTATGATAGAGAGTGGCTTTATAAAAAAAAGAAGATCTACACTGGTGATTGGTTACCAATTACGCACGCCTCTATTTATTTTAGAGGATTATGAAAACATAGGGATAGATAAAGAGGGTTTTTTGTTTCCCCTGTATCCTTTTTATGCGGTGCAAAAAAGAGTAAAACTGCTCTTGGGTTGCAAATTTCAGCAGGCACCTTTAGGTATAGCTATTGATGATGTGAAATTTCAAAAGGTTTTACAGCTATACCCACATCTATCTCTACCGGATGAATCTCTACTAAGGTTGGAGCTGATTGATGTCTCTTTAATTGATGCTATGAGCCTTGGCTCGCGCAAGATTGTAGTGCACTACTTATGGAATGATGCGCAAGTAGTTGTAACTTTTTTAGAGGGACAAGAAGGAGCGGTCGTGGATAAGGTTTTAACGCTTGTTCAATCCTTGAATGAGCCTACTAGCCATTTAGAGATCGATTTAAGGATAGAGGGGCAGGCGTACATCACACGAGAAATCAAATAAATATTTGATTTTAATATATTTTTTTTAAACTTGTTTTCTTAAAGAAATCTTTAAAAGGAAAATAGGTTATGGCAATTCGAAATATTTTTAGAGCACAAAGTTGGAGAAGGGGTTTACACAGATCTTTTCAAACAGTAGCGGCGCGTTCAACGCAGGTTCCGAAAAGCACCAGAAAAACAGAGAAAGTTTTTTCTATGAGAAGGTGCTCTAGTACTACATCTGCGAGAACTGGTGCACAGCCATTGGTAGGAAAATTTGCTCAAAGTTCTGTTAGATTACCTATATCTATTACAACCGCCTTGATGGGGCTTGCGCTATTTTCTACAAAGTCATTAGACGCTCTTTCTACAGATAAGCATAAGTTGTTAACAAGCCAATTGGGATTGACAGAGGGGGAAGTGTTATCTGAGCAAGAGTGGAAAAAGGCGTGTATTGAAAGCGCTTATCAAAAGTGCTGTGATGGAGAGTGGGAGTTACTTAAGCCTCTACTACCGCTACTTAATAAGTTAAAAGATCAAGATGGCAACACGCTATTTAGAGTGGCAATTCAAAAGGACAATGTACAAGTAGTAAAGGGACTTTTACAAAGAGGGTGGAAAGATGAGGTAGATAGAGAAGACAAGAGCGAAGGCAATAGCGCTCTGCATATAGCGGCTTTATCTGGAGCTCGCTTAGCCGTGCCTATATTGCTACAAAATGGTTTTGACTCTAATGCGCGCAATAATAGCGGAGATACACCGCTACATGTCGCTATTGATCAGGGTGAAAGGTTTGTGGTGGACGCTTTAATGGTAAACTTTAATTCTGAAAGGCAAAAAAAAGAGGAGGGTAATCTTCTTCATTTAGCTGTGTCATCAGGCTTTTTTCATATGGTTGACTACCTTTCAGACCGCCACTTCACAAGCGTGGAGGGAATGTTAGAGGAGGTAAATGGAGAGGGATTAACACCTCTAGTGCTTGCAGCGACTCTTGGCGAGGCAGAAGCGATTTATATCTTGTATAAAAAAGGGGGCAAAATTGAAGCGCGTGATGGCGATGGTAATAGAGCTTTGCACCTTGCCTGTGCCGGGGGCCATAGAGCGGCGATAGAAACACTAATCGCTTTAAAAGCTAATACGAAAGCTGAAAATGGTAATATGGACAAAGCTCAAGACTGTATTGCTACTGATGCACCAGGCCAACAGGTAAAGGCGTTTTTCCAAAGTTTGACATCTGAAGAAGCGCGTAAAGTGGCTAGAAATCCTGCTCAAGTGGTGATCAAAAATTTAGCCTTTAAAGGGGGAGGGCCTAAGGGGATTGGGTATGTTTCTTGTATCGAGGTTTTGGAGCAAAGGCTGCTGGTAGAACATATTGAAAGAGTAGCAGGAGCTTCTGCTGGAGCTATTACAGCTGCTCTTTTTGCAGTAGGCTACTCAGCGAAAGAGCTTAAAGAGGAGCTTGAAAGGAAAGTAGATGGAGTGCCTCTTTTAAAAACATTTTTAGCAGATTATCCTGAAGAGATTGAATCAGAGGTTGAAGGAGTTTTGAAAGCTTTGGACGGTGATGGAATTGCAGCTAAGTTTAAAGATGGAGTGAGTGTAAAAACCCTTGTTTGGGAAGAGTTGAAATTGGGATGGAGCTACTATTGGCTCTCATCTAAGAAAAAAGAGGCTTTGAACCGAGTTGCTGATCAGGGAGGTTTTTGTAGTGGAGAGAATGCCCGCCTTTGGATTGAAGAGAAAATTTTTGCCAAAACAGGGATTAGGCACTGCACTCTTGGAGAATTAAACGAGCTAGTGAAACAAGGGAGGGCTAAACACCTTCATATCGTAGGAACGAGCTTGCAAGAGAAGGGG
>NVUK01000026.1 GCA_002401865.1 Candidatus Aerophobota bacterium
ATTAAAGGCCATGCTACTGTCCTTAAAGGAGGTGATCCAGCCCCACCTTCCGGTAGGGCTACCTTGTTACGACTTCATCCTAGTCATCAGCCTCACCTTAGACGCCTCTCCCCTTGCGGTTGAGTCAGCGGCTTCGGGTAAAACCAACTTCCATGATGTGACGGGCGGTGTGTACAAGGCCCGAGAACGTATTCACGGCGCTGTAGCTGACGCGCCATTACTAGCAATTCCGGCTTCATGAAGTCGAGTTGCAGACTTCAATCCGAACTGAGGTCGGTTTTTCTGGATTTGCTCCACCTTTCGGCTTTGCTGCCTTCTGTACCGACCATTGTAGCACGTGTGTAGCCCCAGACATAAGGGCCATGCGGACTTGACGTCATCCTCACCTTCCTCCTAGTTAACCTAGGCAGTCTCGTTAGAGTCCCCACCATTATGTGCTGGTAACTAACGACAAGGGTTGCGCTCGTTGCGGGACTTAACCCAACACCTCACGGCACGAGCTGACGACAGCCATGCAGCACCTGTATAGAGGCCCTTGCGGGAAACACCGTTTCTGGTGCGGTCCTCTATATGTCAAGCCTAGGTAAGGTTCTTCGCGTTGCATCGAATTAAACCACATGCTCCACTGCTTGTGCGGGCCCCCGTCAATTCTTTTGAGTTTCACCCTTGCGGGCGTACTCCTCAGGTGGCATACTTAACACGTTAGCTACGGCACAGCCGGGGTTGAATCCAGCTACACCAAGTATGCATCGTTTACTGCAAGGACTACCAGGATATCTAAGCCTGTTTGCTCCCCTTGCTTTCGCGCCTCAGCGTCAGGAATAAACTAGAAAATCGCTTTCGCCACAGGTGTTCCTCCACATATCTACGCATTTCACCGCTACATGTGGAATTCCATTTTCTCCGTCTACCCTCTAGAAAAGTAGTTTTAGATGCAGCCTCGAAGTTGAGCTTCGAGATTTCACACCTAACTTACAAATCCGCCTACGCGCTCTTTACACCCAATAAATCCGATTAATGCTTGCACCCTCCGTATTACCGCAGCTGCTGGCACGGAGTTAGCCGGTACTTCTTTACCGGGTACGCTCAAATTTAGTACTTATTAGGTACTATCTCTTGTTCCCCGGCGAAAGAGCTTTACAACCCGAAGGCCTTCATCGCTCACACAGCGTCGCATCGTCAGGCTTTCGCCCATTGCGAATGATTCTCGACTGCAGCCTCCCGTAGGAGTCTGGGCAGTATCTCAGTCCCAGTGTTGGCGGTCAACCTCTCAGTCCGCCTAGACGTCATAGCCTTGGTGCGCCTTTACCACACCAACAAGCTGATATCGCATGAACCTCTCATTTACCGCAAGGTACCCGAAGGTATCCCCTGCTTTGAAATATCCGAGTTATCTCGGTATTCCTCATTAGGTATTAGCGATCGTTTCCAATCGTTATTCCCAAGTAAAAGGTGAGTTATTCATGTATTACTAACCCTTTCGCCACTAGTCTGCAAGACAAGCTTGCAGTCTCGTTCGACTTGCATGCCTCATCCACGCTGTTAGCATTCAATCTGAACCAGGATCAAATTCTCATAAAATATAAAAAAATTAACGTTTTAAGTGCTAGCAGATAAATAAATTTACCGGCTAACACTTGAAACCCTATTTGCTTTGTCACTTCTCTAATACTGTCAAGATAACACTGCTAGCTTCTCTGAGCTTAGCTTTTCCTCCCTAATCTCTTAAGGAAGAAACTAGACTATATAACGGCGCTCCTTTTTAAGACAACCCTTTTCTAATAAAAAGAATATTTCATGGTTTTCAAAAACGATTTATATGGGTATTTAACCCCTGTTTTCCCTATGAAACAACCAAAAAACAGCACATAAAAACTAACAAAACTTGAGGCGTAGTAACAGGTGCAGCCAGACACCGCTACTTCCTCATTTAACCACACATAGAGAGCACTGCTTATTTGCAACCTTTACTACCAAGAGTCAAGGCCCCCACCTCTTTTAAATAAAACGAAATTTACCTATTTTTAAAAAACGTATACATAGAACAACATACCTATTCCATAGCCTAAAGCAACAGGCAAACTCATCTTCTTCAGATACGTCATAAAGTCCACTTTCTCAAGACCCATTAGTGCCACACCCGCAGATGAGCCCATAATAAGTATACTGCCCCCAGTACCTGCTGTATACGCAATCATAAGCCATAGACTTGAATCCACAGGAAAGGTTTGCAGGTCATACATGCCCATCGTAGCCGCAACAAGTGGCACGTTGTCAATAACTGCAGAAACAAGTCCTATAATGGTAGCTATCACTGCTGTACTTTGGACATGTGTATCGAGCCAAACAGCGCTCATTTCAAGCAGACCCGTCATTTCTACCGCATTAATCGCGAGTAAAATTCCTAGAAAAAATAAAACACTCGAAACATCTATCTTTGTAAGAATATGGGGTATTCTCAAATGCGTTCTCTGCTCATATTTGTGGTGCATGAGATCTGTCGCAATCCACATGATCGAAAGAGAAATGAGCATGCCCATGTAAGGGGGTAAACCTGAAACCGCTTTGAATACAGGAACCAATAAGAATAGTAAAATACCTAAATAGAAAACTAGATGAGCACCTGGCTCTAAGGGCATGTTTTTAAAATTCACTTCCGATTTAGGGAATTTTCCTTTTAAAATGACACTGTAAATAGCCAAAGGTACTAAAAGAGAGATCACACTGGGTAAAAACACTTCTTTTATCACAGCAATTGATGTAATTTGTCCTCCTATCCAAAGCATTGTTGTAGTAACATCTCCAATCGGTGTCCAAGCACCACCCGCATTGGCAGCTACCACTATCATACAAGAAAAAAGAATCCTATCTTCTCTATGAGGAATTAGTTTTCTTAAGATTGAAATCATCAAAATTGTAGTAGTTAAATTATCCAGTACCGCCGAGAGAAAAAACGCAAGCCCTGCTATCAGCCACAACATCTTTCTTTTAGATCTCAAATGCAATAAGTGAATAAAAGTATTAAAACCTTTGTGTGAATCAATCAATTCAACAAGCGTCATAGCTCCAAGTAAGAAAAATAGGATTTGAGACACATTGCCCAGATGCCCTGCTAAAAAACTCGAAGCAACATCAACGGTTTGCCCTCCACCCATGAAATATATAGCCCAACAAACAACCGCAATAAACAAAGCCACCGCTGTCTTATTCACCCTAATAAAATACTCTAATATTATAGCTATATAGCCCAGAGAAAATATCCCGATTAAAAGCGTGTTTGAGAGTGTAAATATATCCATTTTTTTTCTTTCCTGTTTGTCAAAGCGCGCTGTTTAATGCAAAATTCCTTCTTCTACTAAATCATGCATCCTAATTAACCCTATAATACTTTTATTCTTCAATACGGGCAGCACATTGACTTTTTTATTTTTATTCATCACCTTCATTGCTTCAAATGCTGACATTTTTTCATTAGTAGAAACAAAAGTTTTTGTCATTAATTGCTCAATAGGCGTTTCCAGAACATCACTGCCGCCAGACTGCAATGCTCTTCTTAAATCTCCATCGGTAAAAATACCCTTCATCTCTCCATCCAAGTCTTCTACAATCACACATCCCGCACACTTGCTAGTTAACTCAAACAGCCCTTCTTTTACACTCGTTCCAATTAAGCACCTAGGGACATCCTCTCCCACTCTCATCACATCAGTAACACTTAGATTGATCTTCTTTCCAATATTACCCGCAGGATGATTTTCTGCATATTCTTCCAATAAAAGATCTTTCTTCTTCATCATCGAAATCGCTATAATATGACCCAAAATAAGCTGAATCGTTGAAGACGTTGTAGGAGCAAGCTTAAAAGGACATATCTCTTCTTGCATAGGTAAAATAATAACCTTATCCACCTGTTTTTCCAACAAACTTCCACGATGACTTGTCCACCCTAATATCTTTACTCCTCTTTTTTTAAGAAAAGGAATAAGATCCAAAAGCTCACGCGTTTGTCCACTTTTACTCAGCAAAACAACCACATCATCTGCCTTTAATCTTCCTATATCACCATGCAAGGCGTCGAGAACATTTAAAGAAAATGCATGTGTACCTGTCGCCACCAACGTTTTTGCCACTTTTTCAGCAATAATACCGCTTTTACCCACACCAGCAAAAACCACATTGCCACAACAACTTAAAAGTTCTTGTTCAATTTCTTTAACTTTTTCTAAATCAATATTTTTGAAAAAATAATTTAATTGATTGGAATAATTGGAAAAAATTTCTTCTAACATATTTCACCAAACATAAAACTTTTAATAAAAACCCTATATTCAAAGAACATAGAACACAAGAATTAATTAAACAACTAATCTACTTGCATATTGTTTTCATCTGCAAAAAATAGTTTCACTTCCATTAGAAAGTCACACCCATAAATACCATCAATGACGCGGTGATCAAAAGTGAGTGATAAGTTCACCATATCACGTACAACAATTTTTTCTTCCTCATCGACAACAGGCTTCTTTCTAATTGCGCCTATGCCAATAATAGCCACTTCAGGGAACCTAATGATTGGAATCCCTATCATTGCTCCCCCCATGCCAAAGTTCGTCATTGTAATCGTTCCCTCTTTGACCTGGCCTAAAGATAATTTCCCCTCTCTTGTAAGCTTAGAGAGTTGCGCTACTTGGCGGGCAAGATCTGTAATAGAGCGTTGCTGACATTTAGCAATCACAGGAACCATCACACCCTCTTTTACGCTCACAGCAATACCTAAATTGACATTAGATTTCACCAAAATGGTGTCTCCTTTTAAAGAAGAATTGATCATCGGATATTTTAGTACCGCCTCGGTGATAGCCTTGGCTAAAAAAGCAGTAATCGTCAGTTTAAATCCATTTTTATTGAGAAAATTCACTTTCTCTTTTTTAATTTTTGCAAGTGCTTTTGTAATATCTACTTCAAAAACAAGTGATGCATGAGGTGCTTCATAAAACGATTTGACTAAATTACGCGCAATCATTTGCCTCATAGCGCCCATTTTAACAGGCCTGCTATCTTCCCCACTCTCTTGCTCTAAGCTCTCCTCACTACTGCTACTGCTACTGCTACCACTACATCTTTGTTCAAGATGCGTTTGTAAATCTTTACGCGAAAGCCTTCCTCCCGTTCCCGTGCGCTTGATCGAAGCAAGCTCTTCCTGCGTAATTCCTTTTTCTTTAGCAATTTTTAAAACTACAGGTGTATAAAATTTTGATGATGGAGCATCGTTGTCAGGCTCTTTTTCATCCAACACTTCTGCAGCTGGTGCCTCAATACTATCCCCACTAGCCTTGCCTTCTGCCTGAATAATAGCAATCACGGCGCCTACATCGACCTCTATGCCCTCTTCCACGCAAATTTTTTCTAAATATCCAGCAACAGGTGAAGGGATCTCACTGTTGACTTTGTCTGTAGAAACTTCAACAATAGCCTCATCCAGTTTGACTTCGTCACCCTCTTGTTTTAACCACTGCACAACTGTCGCATTTAAAATGCTCTCACCCAGTTTAGGTAATACTATTTCCACACTCTTTGTCATAAATCTACGCTATTCTTTTTTTTTCTTATTCGAGCCAAGTTACAGCATGATACTGTTTCTTATCGATTTGATTTTCTTTTACTGCTATATAAACCGTAGCCACTGCATCTCCCAAAATATTCACAACAGCTGACATCATTTCCCTAATTCTATCCACTCCTGCTACTAAAGCAATTCCTTCTAAAGGCAATCCCATAGCATTAAGAACAACAGAGAGCATCACAATACCCGTTCCTGGAATTCCTGCCGCACCAATAGCAGAAACAAGCGCAACAAAAATTAAAATAATTATTTTGACAAACGTAATTTCGATGCCATACGCTTGTGCTATAAAGATCGCCGAAACAGCTTGACCAATGGCGGCACCGTTCATGTTAATCGTGGAACCTAAACTCATCACAAAACCAGCAATATCTCCAGAAACCCCTAAATGATCTCTTGCACACTCCAAAGAAACAGGCAAAGTAGCGGAACTACTGCTAGTAGTAAAGGCCAAGACAATAGCATCTTTCATTCCTTTGAAAAATGGTGCTATCTTGAGTTTTGCCAAATATTTGAGAGAAAGGCAAAACACAATAACAATCTGTAAAAAACAAGCAATAAAGTTACATAGCAAAAAGATTAAAAGAGGCAAAATCACCTTCAAACCAATAGAACCTACAGCTGTTGCTATCAAAGCAAAAACCCCATAAGGAGCAAGTTTCATAATCGTATGCGTAAGAGCGTACATCACTTCACTAACCGACTCTAAAAAGGAAAGTACTGGCTTAGCTTTTTCCCCTGCAAGAGTAATAGCAAAAGCAAAAAAGATTGAAAACACAATGATTTGTAAAATATTGCCCTCAGCAAAAGAAGCAAAAGGATTAGAGGGGACAATAGAAAAGATAAAGTCCATTAATCCTATACCCATATTTGGCCCTGAAGAAGGAGGTAGAGGTAAGTTCAAACCACTTCCTGGTTTTAATAAAAAAACAAGAACCAAACCAAAAGAGATCGCTGCAACTGTGGTAACAGCATAAAAAATAAGTGTTCTGAAACCAATACGGCCCAATTTTTTTGGATCACTGATATGGCACATTCCTACCACCAGTGAAGAAAATACAATTAATCCTACAAGCATTTTTAAAAGATCAATAAAAGCTTTTCCAACTCTTTCTAAAATGTCTATTTCATGTCCAACAACAAGGCCCGTGATAACACCTAGCGTCAACCCTATTATTATTTTAACCCATGGCTTCATATTCTAAACTCTCTCTTTCACTAGTGTTTTTACGCTGTTTAAAAGCGTAGCATATGCATCTTGGCCTCTTACTATTGCCAGTTCTGATTTTATAAAACAAAGAGGAAGGGCATAACCCTCTCTCTTGATAAGTTTAACCCAATCTTTTTCCGTACATACTAAAAATTTACACCCCATAGTTTTTGCTTTTAAAGCAAACTGATCTAAAGCTTCCACATTTGCTTTTTCATGATCCTGCAAAAACCATGACGTCGCTATATCTAAACCTTCTTCTTTCAAACAATCGATAAAACTCTTCGGACTTCCCAACCCACAAAACACACCTATCCTCGAGTTTGCCGCCATCTCTACTCTGCCCGATTCATCAAAAAAACCCTGTTTCACCATTTGAGTATAGATAATAGGACAAGTGCTGTAATGCTCAAGTGCTTTATTCGCTCTTTCTATTTTCTCTTCACTACAAGCGTGGTTAACCACAATAAAGTTCGCTTTTTTTAAACTCGATGGAAAATCGCGTAAAGGGCCTCGGGGCAGAAAAAACCCTTTTTGCACTCCTTCTCCACCAAACAAACGCTCTGCATGTAACACAACCACTCTCATATCTTGGAAAAGAGTATTGTTTTGCATACCATCGTCGAGAAAAACAAGTTTTGCTCCCCTACAAACAGCACGCAAAGCACCTTTATATCTGTTTTTGCTAACAAAAAAACCATGACTAGGAAAATTCTTATAAAGCATATAAGACTCGTCACCACACAACTGAGCTGTTAAATCTCTCTCTTTATTCAGATGCAAAACATCCGCCGCTTTATTGTATTGCCCTTTGTAGCCTCTAGAAACAACCGCTATATGTTCAGGAGAAATAGTTTTTAAGTCGGTAAGCATCCTTTGTAAAAAAGGTGTTTTACCACTACCACCAGCTATAATGTTTCCAATACATACAACCGGAGCATCTACTCGAGAAGGTTTTTGAAAAGATGTACTGTCAAAAAACTGCTTAGTTTTTACGCCAAACTGAAAAAACCAACTAGAGCATAAAAGCGCGCTTTTAAGCCCATAGCTTCCACCCTGCCCTGCAATAACTTTTGTGATCGATTTTTGTAACACAACTTAAACGCCTATTTTTCTCTGTGCGGACTTAGCGTCCACATCTATCTGAGCATCTTTGTAAAATAAAGCATACTCTACACATTCAATAATCATATGAATTGCCGCCATATGTACTTCTTGTATACGGTCTGAAGTATCAAAACCTTTAACTATCCATTCTAAATCAGCTTTTCCCTGTAAAATGCCGCCACTCTTACCTAAAAAACCTACCGTTGTAAGCCCCATCTCTTTAGCTTTTTCTACCGCCAATACAATGTTTTTTGAATTGCCACTTGTCGTAAGAGCAACAAACACATCACCCGGCTGGCCCAAAGCTTCTACACCTCTTTCAAAAATTTTATCAAAATTAGTGTCATTGCCTACAGCAGTAATATGTCCAGGATCTGCTAAAGCAATAGCTGGCAATGCCGGTCTTTTTTTTCGATAGTACGCAGTTAACTCTTCTGCAAAATGCATCGCATCGCACAAGCTACCTCCATTACCAGCGATTAAAACTTTACCTTTTTTTTTGTAACAACGTACAATTGCGCACGCCACTTCTTCCATGAAGTTTATCACTTGATCTGTAGATAAAAGGGAAGATGCTTTAAGGGCTTGCTCTGATGAGTATTGTAGTATCTGCTTCAAATAAAAGGTGCCTGTTTTCTTAATCTATGCGGATTCTATACTATTCAAAATTAAAAATCCAGACAGCTAGGGCTTAGAGCCACGCCTTAACGTCTTGCTTGCTTTCAATAACAATTAACACGTGCGTAGTTGGGTGCTCTAATTGTAACGTTTTATGCAGTAGTGCAATGCCGCCCGTTTTCCCTTTAAAGCAACTTCCATATTTCTTATCGCCTAAAACAGGATGCGAGCGATGACTGCTCTGCGCTCTAATTTGATGATACTTTCCTGTCTTTAAATCAATGTGCAAATGAGTCCTGTTAGCGCCTCTCTTTAAACATTTAAATGCAAGAACCGCTTTAGAACAACCTTCTCTTTTCCCTATGATCGCTCGGTGACTGCCGTGACTGATAAAGTTTTCCCACTCCCCTTCATCTCCGCTCACATACCCCTCTACCACAGCGTGGTACTCTTTAGAAAACTTTCCTTCCCTCATCGCTTTATTCAGCCGAGACAAGGCCTTGCTTGTTTTAGCAAATAGTACCACGCCGCAAGCCTCTTTATCCAATCGATGCACAGCATGTAGATACACACCTGCTTTTTTTTGATCTCTTTCTTTAATGTAATCTCTTGCTAAACTCTCTAAAGAGCGCGTAGATTGAGGAGAGTCTTGGGTTAATAAAAGTGGAGGCTTATCTAGCGCTAAGAGGTGATTATCCTCATATAAAATCCATGGCTCTATAACAGACTCTTTCACTTAAGTAGATACTCCGCGTTGTCTTACAACCTCGAAAAGCATCAACGTGGCAGCAGCGGCAACATTGAGTGAATCAGCTCTTCCTAGCATAGGAATGTAAACTGTTTTATCAGCCTGTTTTAAACAACGCTCGCTCAATCCCAGTTTCTCTGATCCCATAGCAATAGCTATGGCCCCGTTTAAAGACGTTGCCGTATACAATTCCTTAGCGTCTGGCGATGTAGCCACTAGGTCGATTTTTTCTTTTTTTAGCCAATCTAAAGCGGCATCTATACTCAGCGTCACAATCAACGTAGAAAAGAGTGTTCCTAAACTGGACCGCACAACATTAGGATTAAAAACATCAACACGCTCATCACATAAAATAATTCCATCAACACCTGCAGCATCAGCTGAACGTAGTATAGATCCTAAATTCCCAGGTTTTTCAATCGCTTCTGCAAGAAGCAATACAGGCTCTTTTTCTTTTTTAGACCACCGTTTTTTTAAATCTTCAACGCTATATTTTTGCTCAATAGCCACACCAAGAAAGCCATCAGGTCTATCTCTATAAGAGAGTTTTTCAAACACATGGGGAGCAAGCTCAATTAACTCAGCACCTGTTTTTTTTATCGATTCCACCAGAATAGTTTTATCCACATCAAGAAATAGTGAGGGACAAAAAAACAATTTTTCAAACTTCCAAGAACTTTCCCATGCCCTTAAACACTCTCTATACCCTTCTACTAAAAATGTTTTTGTCTCTTCTCTTTTCCGTCTATCTTTTAACTTAAGAGCATCTTTGACACTTTGGTTTTGCAAACTAACAATTACTGGCCTCTCACTCACCAGTAGCGCTCCACCTATAATACGCACCCATAGGAAACCCTTCTTCTTTGCTACCAAGTAACATCTCTCCCGACTGCTTAAATCCTGCTTTTAAATGCCTGCCTTGAAACGAGGAGAAGTAACGGTTAAGAAATAAAGGAGTAAATCCAGGTGTATGGTTAGTAAAAAGGAAAAAACAGGGTCTATCACTTAAAAGTTCCAAACAGCCACTAACGAGTCTATCTAAACTTTCTTCTATTTTAAACACTTGTCCTTTATCCCCTCTGCCAAAAGTTGGAGGGTCGAGTAAAATGGCGTCGTAAACATTGCCTCTTCTACCTTCTCTCTCTACAAATTTTATCGCATCGTCTGTAATCCAGCGTACAGCATCATCCTCAAGTCCATTAATTTCCGTGTTTTCTTTTGCCCAAAGAATCATTGGCTTTGAAGCATCTACATGCGTTACATGGCACCCTTTTTTTGCTAGAAAAGCAGATGTCGCTCCTGAATAAGCAAATAAATTTAGCACTCTAATCTCTTTTTCTCCGCCTAAGGCTTTTTCAAAAAAGTCAAAATGCTCCAAATGTTCTGGGAACAATCCTAAATGGCCAAATTCTGTAGGCTTTACGCGCGCTTTTATTCCCTTTATTTCTATATCCCAAGAGCGTGGTAATTTATTTTTTATCCACCCTTCATCTTGTTCACGCGTAAAAATGGCATCAACATTTTTTTCATCCCACATTTTTTCATCTCTTCTTGGCCAAAGAGCCATGCCACAAGGCCTTATAATTTTATACCGACCAAAAGCTTCTAATTTAAACTTATCGCCACTGTCTAATAACTTATACATTAAGTTTCTCTCCCCTTACTAAAGGGCTCTTGGCCCCATTTTAAATATGCAAAAAATGCTGATAATACAAAATTCACTGAATACGTTTTGACAAGTGATCTGAGCCCACTGCCCTTCGATAAAAATTGTGTTGAAAACACTTTTCCCTCTTCACGCATAGCAAGCGCTACACATACTGTTCCTACAGGCTTGTTTAACGAGCCACCGCTAGGCCCTGCTATACCTGTAATGCTAATGGCATAGTCTACGGGCAAACGCTCTAAAGCTCCCTGCGCCATCGCTTCCGCCACCTCAATAGATACGGCTCCGAGGCTTTGAAGAAGTTTGGAATCCACACCTAGCCACTGCTGCTTGGCTATATTACTATAGCTCACCCATCCACCTAAAATCACATCTGACGCGCCAGCTACATCTGTTAGACGCGTTAGTCCCAGACCTCCACTACATGACTCAGCTAAAGTAAGCTTTTTCTTTTTCTCTTTGAGTAACTCAATCACCGCTTTTTCTAAATCAGGGGAAAATGTCGAATAGATCTGCTTGGCATAAAGTTTGTCAAAAGCGCATAATACTTTGCTAAAAGATTCCGAGCGCGCCTCCATTTCTTGCCAAAAATAGACAGAGACAACGCCGTAACTTGGACAAACACCTATACTCAATCCCTCTACCTGAGGTTCCCATTCTCTTATAAAAGGATCAATTTGTTCCTCGCTAAGACCAAACAAATAACGCTTTTCTATCACCCCTTGAGCAGGGAATTTTTTCACTATGTCTTTAAGCATTTGTAGGAAAATAGTTTGCATTTGAGAAGGAGGTCCTGGAAGAGCCATCACCATACTTTCTTTTTCTTGAAAAGAAAACCCTGGTGCTGTTCCCACAGGGTTAAGATATATTTTTGTTCCCTCAAGAATTATAGACTGATCTTCAAGCGTCGAAAGTTGTGGTCCATAACGTTTTTCTAAATCTTGCGCTACCTGTTTCGAATGTTTTAAAGGTCTATTAAATAGCTCGCTCAGCACTTGCCTTGTTAAATCGTCCGATGTTGGTCCTAACCCTCCTGTAAGAATTAATAGATCATGGGTTTGCATCGCTTGTTTAATTTCTTGCTTAATCGCTCTCTTTTCATCCCCTACAGCGATCACTTTATTTACTGAATACCCTTGTTCTAAAAGTGCTGAAGATATCATAGGCGCGCTCGTGTTAATAGTTAACCCTCTAACCAGCTCGTCTCCAATAGAAATAATACAACATCTCATAAATCCACCTTCAAAGAATTCTCCTTTAATCCGAAGTGATTGTTGATCCAAGCGCCTCCTGTTTTATCCATACGTAGAGAAGAAATAATTTTTTGGTCCTCATAGATAAATTTTACAGGCTTACTCGCTCTGCGAATTAACTGTTTCAACTGCACAAAAAGAGCACTATTAGGCCTATCTTTTTCCTGTGCTAAATAGACTACTTCAGTGTCTAAACTACCTGAAAAAATTTGAGGATAGGAAAATTCAAGCCCCCAGCTAATAGTTGTTTTAGAGTATACATTAGAGTGAATTTCACGGTGACTTTTGTCCCATGAAAAACCAAACAAAGCCATACGAACACCCGGTGCTTTTTCTTTAGCAAAGTAAATACTTTTCCCTTTCAACGCAGTTTTATAACACGATTTAGGATCTTTTGTCATATGTAGCGTTAATTTTTTTTGAAAATAGGCGTGATCCACCTCTTTGCCTGCCTTTATTTGCTCCATATACTGCGTGTATCTAGATAAGACTTCTTCTGGTGAGACAATTAGCGCGTCCTCACTCTTTGTTGCAAACAAATTGACAAAACAAACCTGCCCTATCAAATCAAACCACTGAGTTAAAGTTTTCTCATCTAATAAAATACGTATTCTAAGCCATTTAGAAGCTTGCATTTCCCCTAGTTTACTCAGATCGCCTTCTTCAAGTAACCACATTTTTCCTATCTTTACCCCTTTTTTGCCCTATAATTTGGATTGCCCAAAAAGCTACACCCAGGCTAATCATCATATCCGCAATATTAAATACAGGAAACGAATATCCCCACAACGTTAGATGAATCCAGTCTACCACTCCGCTAAAACGAAAATAATCTATAATATTTGCCAAAGCGCCCCATGTGATAAAAACCAGACACCCATACCCTTTTTCTTTGCTAGATCCTCGAACAAGTTTAAAAAATAAAAGCGCTACAAGAGCTATACGTAAACCTACAAGAATAATTGTAAACTGGCTAAAGATTCCCCAAGCACCGCCTAAATTAATCACTTTTTGTATGCAAAGATCTATGCCCCAAAAAAAGTTCTGAAAGACTCCATGCCCTCCATAAGGGAAAATAGTATAAGAAGAAAACGCGGGCTTAAAAGAGGTGAAAATCCACCCTTTAGTAAAAAAATCTATGCATACGCATAAAATCGCTAAAAACCAAACAACCTTAAATCCCGATTTTCTCACTCCATTGCTTCCTTTTCAAGAATTTCTTGAGACTCAATTGTATAAATAGCATAAGGCGTTGCCTCTAGCCTCTTCTTAGAAATTACTTTTTGAGTCATATCACAAAGGCCATAAGACCCCTCTTCAATCTTTTCTAGAGCGCGACCAATGCTTTTTAAAATCGCCTGATTCTTTTCACTTAATTCCATACTGATTTTTTGATTGAAATTATCCGTACCCATATCTGAGGGGTGCTGAGAAAAAGATTTAGCCCCTTCATCCACCTTAATATCTAAAGAAACATTTTTTACTACTCCCGATATTTCCTTCTGCATTTTTTCTAATTTTTCTTTAATTTGAATTAATTCTTTTTTATTTAATGTCATAATATAAAACTGCTGTTGAATTTAACTTGTTTTTAACTAACTTTGAGTATGAGATAGAATATCTTTAATTTGGTGTACATCGGTAAACCTGCGATAAACGCATGCAAAACGTACATAAGCAACAGGATCGAGTTCTATCAACTCCTGCATCACCATTTCCCCAAGATCTAAGGCATCAATTTCCCTACTCTGTCTCTCCCCCAACTTCACAGCAATCGATGTTGCTAACTCGCGCACCTGGTCATGGCTGATTTTTGTATGCCTTGCGGCCATGTCCACACCTTTAATAAGCTTATTTAAATCAAAATTTTGGTAACTACCATCCCTTTTTCTCACCTGAAGACAAATATCGACAGCTTCAAAAGTAGTAAAACGTTTACCACATTTTAAACACTCCCTTCGACGTCTAATAGAATTGTTTTCTATACTTGTTCTTGAATCAGTTACTTTAGACTCATCATGTGTACAAAAAGGACATTTCATCTGATTAAAAACCTATTATTTATATAGCTTTATTGCCTATTGCCGCCACTATATCTAATCAGACAATTAAATGAAATTATTTTATATTTAACAAAAATTAATAAGATTATTCGTAAAAAACACTATTTTATTTAACAAAAAGTTAAGCAACATTTTTTGCTTTTAAACTTCTACTTGCACATAGCTGCCGAACTTTTTCAGCTAAAACATTCGCTGTATCGGGTGAAAAAACAGCTCCTACATGCGCGCTGTTTACCCAGACTCTATTTTCCTCACCGACACAAGGAACGGTAGGAATCAGCGGATCAAAAGCGGCGCACACCTCTGTGAAAGAAACACCTATTTTTTGAATGATTAATGCTTCTTTTTCAGTCATAGGAGAACATAGACGGAAAACATGCTCCACTTGGCAAGCTTGGCGTACTACTCTATGTCTGGATCCATTTTCTACAATAGTGCCATTGTCTACACTGTAGGAATTAGGATCTAGCATAGACCAAGGCGTAGTCTCAGCCCCATGACTCCATCCCACAAGAATCAGAGGATTCTCCGGATAGCGATTTTTTAGAGCAATAATTTTTTGACGCACTTGATCTATGTGAGCCTCTTCCATATTGCCTCCACCTTCCCATTTTTCTATAAACTGAGGGTTAACATTATTTACCCCCACTCTATTTTCCAAGGCGCTATGCAAATTTTGAAAGTCTTGCCACGGTCCATCTTTTGCTGGAAGGTAGAGAATTATGACCTGAGAGACATGTGTTGGTTGTTTATCCGGAATGCTAATTTTTGCAAGCCTTTGAGAAACGAGTTTACAAATAGCAGGAGCATCGGAAAGCATGGATCCCACAGTGTTGGCCAATTGCATTAAGCCCGTATACCTAATACACTGAACGATGCAAGAAACAGTAAAGTAGTATCCCTTATAAAGGTAATTACTCCCCTCTCTTGCCTTAGAATGGTTAAAAAAGAATGTTTTTAATTGGTGATAAGAAAAAGCATTTGTTGGCTCTCTGCAAATATCACTTTCAAAGTGGGTGCCTGTAGCCCCATCTATTATACAGTCTATACTACTCATAAAACTTTGGGTTTTGCTAAATTTTCACAAAACCAATTTAATCTGTTTTAAAATAAAATTCAAGCAATCATAAGAGCTTGCAGAGCGCAAACAGATTTCCAATTTCTTGTGGTAGCTTTTACTTGGAGTTTTTTCTCGATAAAATTATTGCCCAACTTACTATTGCTATAACTATTAGGACAGTAGAGGTAGACCACGTCTTTATCGATGACTAACTGCTCAGGGCTCTTTACATATTTTTGTAACTCTAAACACGCCTCTTGAGACGGAATACTAGATAAAAAACAGAGCAAAACTTGCGTTTCATCTACCAGCATCGATCCTGAATAAGGACACCTTTTAATCGCCTCGGCAAATACGTTTTTTTCTCTCACTTGCACAGAAACTTCAAATCCATAACGTTGATAAATTGCTTTTTCTATAGAGGTGATTAACAAATCTTGATCTTGTTTATTTGCAGTAAAAACAACATTACCGCTCTGAATATAGGTGACAATTTCTTCAAAACCTAAGGAAGAGTACAACTCTTTAAGATCCGCCATTTTAATTCTTTTATGCCCGCCTACATTAATACCGCGCAAGAGTGATACGTATTGCATTATTTGTGAGATCTTGCTGTTTTCTTTCTTTTCGGTTTAGGAGGGGGAAGCTGATCAGCTGTAATTCTAGCCAGCGCGCTCATACGCGTCCGATCGCTGAGAAGGCTTGCGCTAATAAGAAACCAAGGTTTTAATGTAGGGTAGGGCTGCTCTTCAACAAGGTCGCTGCCTAAAAACGTGTCCCCTTTCTCTGTAGGCTTAATGTAAAAACTATCCTCACAAATAAGGCCTACCACTTTCAAATCGCAATAAATAGCAAATCCGCCAAACATCGCTCTAGAGGTTACGCTATTGTCCTCATTAATTTGTTCTACGACTTTAAGTGCAAATTCTTTACGCGATGCCATAACAACCTATCTACAATAATTAAAAGAAAGGATGATTCTATCAAAACTCTCCAATATTACTCACTATTATTTTTCATCTTAAATTAGTTGTATTAAAAATTTTAATACTTTAAAATCTGTTGTCTTAAAACTGGAAATTCACCTTCCCTCTACATGGAACAAATATGTCTGTAAATGCTGTTTATAAAAAAGATCTCGCTGCGCTATCACCTGAGTCTTTAACCCCTTCTCCCTCCCCAGAGCTAAATGCTATAGAATCCTTCAAAGCCCTAGTAACTTCTTTGGTCAATCCTTTTCTCATACAAGATCTTGTTCAAGCGTTAAAGTCTGCTACAACTACTAAAATAGACCCAGAAAAAGGCATTCTTCCTTTTTTTCAAGCTTTAACTCTGCCTGAAGATGTGAGACAAAGCCTTTCTCAATTAGATACGCACATACGCACGTGTGAGAAAACACAAGCTATAGGAAAAGATTTTAAACTCTTTTGTAAACAGCAATCTAAAGCAATACGTGCAAGAGTCTCAGAAATGAATAAATACTCAAACACGTTTTTTCATCTATCTGAGATAAAACAGCTTGGATCTGTAACAATGCAAAAAGTGGACAAATTAATAGCTACTAACACGGCAGACACCCTAGAAGAATTTCTTCTGTTTAAGCTCGCTCCTTTTTTTAAACCTGGGGAAAACATAGGCGCTATTATAAGTAAAAAAACAGAGGCGATTAATCCTGATTGGGACCTATATACTTTACTCGCTGAGATCATTAACAGTAGAGCTCAACAAACCCTAGAGGTCTTAACCAGTCAGGCACTACCTCAAAACAATACCTATTTAGAACGCCTAGAAGCTATTAGAAAAAAAATAGAAACATTCAAACAAGAATTAATCCAAAACCACGGCGCTTTGTTAACTGAGCTAATTGGCAGTTTAATCTCTAACCAGTTAGAATCAATAGATTTAAGTCTGCTCAAAGGCACCCTCTTACATCGGAGGTTAAAAAATATAAGAAAAGATCACCTAAGTGATTTAAATGTGAGTATTTCGCTACAAGCCCTCTTAAAAAAAATCGTCTTAGAAGCCAACTATCAAAGGACTGTCGCTGAAGACCAACTTCTGGAAGTATCCTCAACCATGAATTTACTCCGTGATGCAACAAAACACGTACAAAGAGTTGCAGGGAAAAAAGTTTCTTTTTTCATGGGAAATACTGGCTCTGGGAAAAGTACTGCTGTGGGATTCTTATTAGGTGCCAATGTTGTAAAAAGGGCTAATAGCGTGGGAGAAAGTGTACTGTGTTATAAACTTAAAGAAGGACAGGACCCCGCACTCTTTCCTCAAATAGGGCAATCCTTGGGAGAATCTGAAACCTTGTACACCACGGGATACTTAGCTCCCAATGGAGCAGGTATTGCAGACTGTCCAGGTTTTAAAGACACGCGTGGATCTGATTTTGAGCTATGTACTAATTTGAGCATTGATGAAGCGGTCAATCAAGTAGGATCTATTCAATCTGTGGTGGCTGTTGTTCCTGCAGCGCATTTTTTAAACGATAGAGGCCAATCTATTTTAGAGCTGATTCAAACCATAAGGGATAAATTCCCTTTTGCTTTTTCTGACTCTGATCCAAGCCAAAATAGCCGAGTGTTTTTACTTATTACAAAAATACACGCCATTCCACCTGAATCTTTATCTAAACTACAAGATGGAACAAGATTTGATCTCTTAGCTAAAGAGGCTCAAACAAAAATATCTCAACTTAGTCAACGTATAGATGAAGCAAGCGTCTTTCAACTAAGAAACCTGGAACAACGACGAGACACCTGGAACGCAATTCACGCGATGCAAAGCCAACACCAAGTCGATTTTATTGACGTAAAAGTCAGAACCCAGCGAAAACACTTACTAAGCAAATATACAGATGCCTCCGGCGCTATTGACAAAGCACTTTACTCAAGAGCCATGGATAGCGGTGCTATGCAACAAAAGTTTGGAAAATGCGTAGACATGGCAATAAACACTTGGAAAGATCAAATTGTTCTACGGTTTTTAGACCGTATTCCAAGCTCTATCGCGCAACATACACAAAAAATAAATGACAACAAAGTATCGATTCAAGCGCTACGGGAAAAAATTAAGCAAATAGCTGCTGAGTTAAAAAGCAAACAAGCTCCTCAAAAAAAAGACTTAATGAGTGAATTAGCGCTTACTTTAAAACTACAAAAAAACGGCCAATCTAAACTTGTCGAAAAAAAACAAATCGCAGCCTTGCAAAAGGCTAATAAATCTGAACAAGCACAAATAACAAAACACCGTCAAGAATTGGCACAACTCGCTGTTGTCATCAAAACTCAGTGGAAAACATTGGAGCAATTAAAAGCGTTTGCCGAAATAGTTTTACGCGGCACGAAACACCCGCAAAATAACCAACACACCTTGGAAGTATGCGAGAGCTTTTTGCAAGTTTTTGATACGCGTTCAGCTGAACTACTTGAAAGATGCGATGCTATTTTAAAAACCTCCGCCAGCTCTTCCGGCGGTAGCAAACCTTAGAGAAACACACACACTAATACGAGGTTTATTTTTTTTAAAACATTGTATTAAAAAATTTAAGCCTTTATACTAGTCGCCGAAACATCCTTACAACTTACCCCCTATGGAGGCCATAGATGTCTGTTCAGCAAATACAAACATATACACCCCCACCATCACAGTCTACAGCAGGAGGATGTGCTAAGACCGTATCGCTAGATATATCAGAGCACCAAGAAGCACTCCGACCCTTTAGAGAAATAGTTACCTCTCTAGCTAACCCTTTTGTCGTAGCAGATGTTATCAGCGGATTGCAAGCTGTTCTATCAGGCGTAATAGACCACAGCGACGGCATCCTTCCCTTTTTTACCCACCTTAATCTACCCGAAGATGTGATACAAAGTTTGATGCCACTCAACACGCACATACAAAGTTTTGTAGATTGTGAAGATGTCTCCGAAATAACTAAAAAAACAAAGTTTGTTATCAGCGAACTTGAAACTTTTGTTGGAACAATTTCCCAGCAGAATTATCGCAGATTAAAGGAGATACCCGAATGTTTCCAAGTCCTACTATCTATCAAGGAAGTAAAAAAGCTTCCTAACGCCTTTATCCTTACCTTAGAGCAAAGCTTTACTCATAAAACTGCAGAAGAACTAGAAGGCCTTATTTTATCCCAACTAAAATCCTGCGTTGAAGAAGGCGAAAATGCCGAAACCGTTCTAAGCGGAAAAATAGACTCCATCATCAAAACAGGAGCCCTATTCTCTCCAGAAGACGCAGAGATGGAGGTAGAATGGGATTTATATACCTTACTATCAGAAATTATTGAACACCAACCTGAAAAGAGCAACGGGTTGCGCTCCTACTGGCACAAACCAGCTGAGTTTTTTACCGATAAAAGCGTAACTGTAAACGATTCTAATGATTTGGTTACAAAACTTATTAAAGAGGGAGTTAGAAGAGGAAACTGTTTAACCCTCCACTTCTACGATCAGTCTAAACTGGAAATCAAAAACTGTGAAGAGGTCACATGGATTCAAACCAATTTCACGCCTATATGGACAGTTGTGAAGTCAGACCAAACACATACTCCTTCAAATTCCAATATAACTATAGACAGTGACGCACAACCCCCTTTAGTACAACCTGGTAAATATGTCATTACATATGAACATATACCACCCAGAAAACGGGACTTGGGCTTGGGCTTGGGCGAACACATAGCTATTTCTCTAACGAGTATAAATGGTCAAGATGAATATAAGTTTAGAGTAGAAGTCGAAAAAACTGACACTCCTCATTTTAATAGACAGCGTGTCTTTGAAGCAAATAGTCGCCTGTTAAGCCGTGGAGATGAATTAACACCTAGGCGTTTAGATTCTATTCTTGTGGTAACGGAAGAAAAGACATCCACTGATATTAATGGTGAGAATATTGAACAAGCCATAACAATTAACGAGGAGGAAAACCAGTCCTTAGTGAATCTACAACACTTTAAAGAGACTGAAAATAAATTTAAAGAGCTTAGGAATCGATTAGCTACAAATACAGCAACATTTGAACTTTTAAACAGGCTCGTAGCAAACTTAGTTTCTAATAATTTAGAAACGATCGACTTAAAAGTGATCTGTGACAGGCCCTTAAAAATTGAACTAGAAACATTAGTATTGGAGTACCAACACAATTTATCCATAGAAACTTCCCTGCCACAGCTCCTAAAAAGGATAACTTTGGAAGCAAATTATCAAAGAACAATTGCAGTAAAAGAGTACTTAGATGTTGCCAATACGATGAAGCTGCTACGCGATGCTATGAAAAATTTAAAAAATATTGAAGAAAAACCCACCTCTTTTTTTATTGGAAATACTGGAGCAGGGAAAAGCACCGCTGTAGGCTTTGTACTCGGAGCGACTCTAGAGAAATTTACTAATATCGTTGGAGAAAAAGTGCTACGCTACAAGTTAAAAGCAGGGCAAGATGAGTCAAACTTCCCTAAAATAGGTCAATCCTTGGGTGAGTCCGAAACTCTGTATACGACAGGGTATGCAATACAGGGCTTTGGTATGGCAGATTGTCCAGGTTTTGATGACACCCGTGGCTCTGATTTTGAACTCTGTGCAAACTTAAGCATTGA
>NVUK01000027.1 GCA_002401865.1 Candidatus Aerophobota bacterium
GCGCCGCTTATCAAATAATTATCACCACAGGCAATGCTTCAACAACTTTTTTGCAAAGAAAATTGAAAATTGGCTATGCACGAGCCGCTTCTTTGATTGATGCTTTAGAAGCAAATAAAATTATTGGACCTGCAGATGGCAGTAGAGGAAGACAAGTTTTAGTAACTACGACTGAGATAAAATAAAAAAACCCCTTTTTCTTCTTAACTTCTTGTGTTAGCGTACAAAAAAAGCACGTATATCGAGTGAACTGATGTCAGGGCATAAGAAAAAAATACTCCTCGCTGATCCAAGCCATGAGTTTATCCACTCCATTCTTGAGCATAAAAATGCGCATTTATACATTTTTGAAACAGTTACCGATGGCGTAGATGCACTCAAAGCATTACGTAAAACCTCTTTTGATCTTGTCATTATCGATCAAATGATGCCCCATGTTCATGGCATAGAAATTATTAAAACCATTAGAGAAGAAGAGAAAAACAAAACTTGTGGATGGGTTGTTACCTCTTATCATATCATGATACAAAACTGGCGCGCTGCTGTAGACCTTGGTATTGATGCTTTTTTACCCAAGCCTCAAAGCAGTGATTCTATTTTACAAACGATCGAAAACTATTTCCAAGGCACATTAGAACAACCCTCTGCGCCAGAGGGGAGAACCCTCTTTGAATCTAATGCGTGTTATACCCCTAAATCAACCCACACCCATCAATACATAAGGTTTTGGGGCACTAGAGGATCTAATGCTGTCGCGGGCTCTGACTATGTACGCTATGGTGGTAACACTTCTTGTTTGGAAATACGCTATGAAAACGATCTTATTATTCTCGATGCAGGCACAGGTATTCGCGAGCTTTCTGAGTCCATTAAAGACCAACACTTTGATACAATCCACCTTTTTATCTCCCACACCCATTGGGACCATATCACCGGCTTTCCCTTCTTTCATCCCGTATACAATACCACCACTAAAATTATTATCTACTCCCCTATAGGCTTTGAAAAAAGTACTGAAGAGCTTTTCAGCGGAATGCTTGCCTACGCTTTTTTCCCCGTGCGTCTTGATGACATGCAAAGTAAAATTATTTTTCAGCCTCTGCAAGATCATGCTACTGTTACCATTGGCAAAATAAAAATCTCTACCCATTACACCAATCACCCCGGTGTCACTTTCGGCTTTAAAATTGAATCGCCCAATAAATCGATGGCTTATATTACCGACAACGAACTCCTTCTAGGCTTTACCGGTCACCCTAGCGCTATTCATAGAAAACACCCCTTACTTGAGCCCCATTTAAGCCTGCTTGAATTTGTTAAAGGTGTCGATTTTTTAGTGCATGAAGCGCAATACTTTCAGCACGAATATTGCCACAAAATTGGTTGGGGACACTCTTCTATGGCTAACGCTTCTATCTTTGTAAAATATTCAGGATGTAAACGGTGGATTGTCACCCACCATGACCCCAGCCATACAGATAAAATATTGCAAAGAAAAATCCAAGTACATCTCGATATTTTAGAAGAGATGAACATGCAAGATATTATCTTAGATATTGCCTACGACGGCTACTGTATCCCTTTATAGCTTATACCGCGCCCGCAGCTTCTACAAAGCTAAAGGGAATAGAAACTTTGCTTTGATGAGCAATATAGAGTTTTACATCTTGCGTGTTTTTTAACGTGTGCACAGCTTTTTTATACGCTAACTCTTCACTATTGCACTCACTCGAGAGATGCGCTAAATAGACGCATTTAAGCCTATTTGTCATTACTTGAGCTAAAAGTGTGTTACACGCATCGTTTGAAAGATGACCTAAACGGCTCAATACTCTTCTCTTATACACACTGGGCCTAGCACACGCATGTACCATATTTTCTTCATGATTGGATTCGAGGTAAAGAATATCTGAATCGTGCAAAGCTCTTTGTACAAATGTTCCAGCAAATCCTAAATCAGCACACACACTCACTTTAAACCCTTCAACTTTGAAAACAAAACCTACAGGATCTACGGTGTCATGCTCAATACTAAAAGGGAAAACATCAATATCGCCAAAAGAAAACGGTTCTGACGAGCTAAAAATTTTCAAATTTAAATCTGACTTAACAGAGCAAAGTAAAACTTTAGCTGTTTCACGATTACAGAAAATAGGCTTTTTCCAAATTTCGGTTAACTTTTCAAGTCCTTTAATATGATCGCTATGTTCATGGGTGATAAGTATAGCGTCTATCTCATCGATAGTTACCCCAATTTCCCCCAGTTTTTCTTTAAGCTTTTTAAGACTAATTCCTACATCAATGAGAAATTTTTTATCTTGTGACCCGAGAAATAAAGCGTTCCCTTTAGACCCCGAAGCGAGGGGACAAAATCCAATCATAATAAGCGCTTAACCCGTAGTAAAAAAAACAAACCCCTCGCGTAGCATACACCAGGGGAGTTAATTGCTCAAAACCATTTTATCTGTAAGAACAGAATGTCTTAGTAAGAGGCAAGCTTTCTCATCGCTTCTTTAATATCGGATTTTTGTGGAAGAACAGCTTCTTCTAAATGTTTAGCATAAGGAACAGGGCAGTTTTTACTTCCTATTTTTCTAATCGGCGCATCTAAATATTCAAATAAAGGTTCTTGAACTCTTGCAGCTATTTCACTTGCATAACTTCCCATAACCGGAGCTTCTTGAACAATCATCAGTTTACCTGTTTTTTTAGCTGACTCAATAATTGCCTGTTCGTCTAAAGGATTCAATGTTCTAAGATCTATAATCTCTACATCAATACCCTCTTCTTGTAAACTTGTAGCCACCTCAAAACATAGAGAAACCATATATCCCCAAGAGATAACTGTAATATCTTTGCCGCTGCGTACTAAACGCGCTTTACCCAGCTCAACACTCTCCTCTTTACAAGGCTCTGCATCGGCACAAAATACTCTTTGTCTATAAATAGCTTTGTGCTCTAAAAAAATCACTGGATTGGGATCATTGATCGCTGCTTTGAGTAAAAGCTTGGCATCGGATGCTCTAGATGGAACTACTACTTTAAGCCCTGGAACGTGGCATAAAAAGGCCTCTATGGACTGAGAATGGTAAGGGCCGCCTTGAATATAGCCACCGTAGGGCATACGAATCACCACCGGACAATGCCACTCACCGTTAGAGCGGTAGTGCATGGAGGATAGCTCATTAAACATCTGATTCACACTGGTCCAAAAATAGTCAGCAAATTGAATTTCTACTACAGGCTTAAATCCCCCTTTAAAACTCATTCCAATAGCAAGACCTACAATAGTGGATTCTGCTAAGGGCGTGTTAAAAATTCTATTTTCTCCAAACTGGTCTGTCAACGTTCTTGTAATACCAAATACGCCCCCTTTGCCACGCGCTACATCTTGACCAAAGACAACCACTTCACTATCTTGCTCCATGCTCTCGGATAAAGCATGATTTAGAGCGTCCATAATCACTACAGGCTCTGATCTGAGATCTTCACGCTCTACAACTGCCGGTGTGTGCTCTTTATAAACATGCGTATCTGCCTCACTCGCATCTTGCACAGGCAGTTTTTCAGCCACTTCTGATGCTTGTTGCACCTTTTTTTCAATCTCTAACTCTAAAGCATCTATTTGCTCTTGTCTAAGATAACTGTTTTCCACACATAAATTTTTAAACCGAACAATAGGATCTTTCTCTTCTTCCTCTTGTCTATACGCATCTGTCTGATATTTTTTAGGATCGTCACTACTGGAATGAGGACCAAGCCTTGGAACTTTGGCCACAATCAATGTAGGCCCTTCTTTATTCCTTGCCCTTCTTACAGCCATTTTAACAGCCATACCCATTTCTACACAGTCACACCCATCCGCTTCTATAACATTGAGACCCTTATAGCCGCTAACCATCTTAGCAGCTGATCCACTACATGTTTGCTCATGGGAAGGCACTGAAATAGCCCATCCATTATCTTGAATAACAAAAACAACGCCAAGCTTATGTAGAGCGCTAAAATTTAAAGCTTCATGAAAATCGCCTTGCGAAGTTGAACCTTCTCCTGCAGATACATAAACAACTTCATCCTCACCTGCCAAACTAATCCCTTTGGCAAGACCGACAGCTTGTAAAAATTGTGACCCTACAACACTTGATTGGCATGGAATACGTAAACCTTTATGGCTATAATGCTCTGGCATCATCCTTCCTGAGGAGTGGTGCCCACAATCACGTGCCATGAAGGCTGCAAATAAGTCTGTTAGACTACAGCCTAGTGTAAGAGCAAATGCTCTATCGCGGTAGTAAGGAAAAGCCCAATCTTTACCCGGGATTAAAGCTCTAGCTGCCATACATCCCACCATTTCATGGCCTGCCGCATAAAGGTGAAAAGTTCCCCCCTTATTTTGACGCACCATCTTTTGCATCTTTAAATCTACCGCTCTTGCAAGCAACATGTCGTTTAAAAGAGCTTTTGCCTCTTTTGAAGTAATGGCCATACCGTAAGTCCCCTTGATATCATTTTTGATCGACGAATGCACCAAACTAGTTAGCGTCATCATCTTCCCCTTTCTTACTACTCTCGATCTTCGTCACCTGCTTAGCTTTAACTTTTTTCTTGCTAACCGCAGCAGCTCCCATAAATGCCTGAGGTAAAACCCCTTTAGCAAGACCTGTAATTTTGGACTCTTTTTTGTCCTCTATAATAACGTGTGTTTTCATACTATCGCTCGATAAATCTAAACCATCTGTCTTTTTAAGACGATCCGATAAGCTCGTTAAAGCTTTTAGTTTTTCAGATAAAGCTTTTAGCTCTGTATGCTTTTCACCTGTACCTTTAAGTCTATCTCTAAGGCGCTCATCTTCTTCAAACGTATTGGAGAATGTCATATGGCCACCTTCTGTATAGTCAGGCACAAATAAAAATTGCCTTACCATTGGAGGCACCATTTTATAAGCATCTAACGTATAGGTGGGCTCCACTTCTACTTTTACTGCCTGCTTGGGTGGTCTTCCTCGCTTAGGTCTTGGATTTAAGGCTTCATTCGAATAATATGTTTTCGCTTTCGTATAAATGGACTGCCTTACAGCTTGCACCTCTTTGGGCACTTTTCCTGAACTAAAAGCGAATTGTTTCACTTTTTGTAAAAGATTTTTCACTACATCTAAATCTTCTTCAAACACAAAATAGACATCTTCTTTACGCAGCCACTCAATAATACGTACCCTTGATCTCTCTTGGTAGTAGAGTTTCCATTTTTCTAGTTCACTCAAATGATCATAGATAAATTCTAAAAAGTTTTGACGCGCTTCTTTATCTGAGATGATATCTAAAAGCTTTTCTTTAGTATCAATATCGTACACTTTTTCGTTAACAAATCCTTCCATGAATTTTTTTGTTTCATAGAAAGTCATCTTCGGAATAATCGCATAACGGTCGTTGTTTTCTTTCAACTCTTGTTGAAGACCCGTATACTCTTCAAAATCTTTATTCAAATCAGCAAAAACTAAAAAGCCTTCTACCTTATCGAGATAAAAGTCTTTTTCATCATCGGATTTAGCAAAAGCGTCCATTAACCTATGAAAACGTAGGATTAAAGGTTGCTTGTTTTCTGGAAACGATTTCACTGACATGTGTGGTGGACCTTTTTAGGTTAAGTAATAGCAAATTTCTATTTTAATACACCCACTATTTTATCAAGAAAATTGCTTCACTTCAAGAAAGAACTCTCTCTTGTGTATAAAACTAAAAAAAATAGGGACAACTTTGCTCCCTATACCCTATGATAACATCAATATTTGCCGGGAGTCGCAAAAGAAATGCTTGATATAAAAATTATTCGCAATAGTCCAGAAACTATAGAAAAAAAACTTCAAAGCAAAGACCCTAAAGTATCTTTAAAAAATTTACTTGATCTAGACAAACAAATTAAAGCGTTAAAAGCAGAACTTGAACAGCTCCAACACGCACGCAACAGCGCAGCTAAAGCTGTAGGAGAAGCGAAAAGAAAAGGGGAAAATGCTACCTCCCTTTTAAAAGAAAACTCTCACCTGCAAGAAAAACTGCAAACAACTAACGCCTCTTTAAATGCGCTGCTAGGCACGTATCAAAACGCACTTTTATCTCTACCCAACATTCCAGCAGACGATGTCAAACCCTCTTTAGATGTGGCTGAAAATGAGCAAATCAAAGTGTATAAAGAACAACCCTCTTTCTCTTTCGCACCCAAAAATCATATGGAACTCAATGAAAAGCTCCACCTATTTGATTTTGAGAGGGGCGCTAAAATCACTGGATCTCTTTGGCCCACCTATAGAGGTATGGGAGCAAGGCTTGAATGGGCTCTTATCCAGCTGATGATTGACACGCACATTAATGCCGGTTTTGAATTTTGGCTCATGCCCTTAGCAGCAAACAAAGAAACCATGCAAGCCGCTGGTAACCTGCCCAAATTTGAAGACCAATTATTTAAACTCGATGAAGAGGCTAAATCTCTTTACCTCATCCCCACATCAGAGGCCGCTCTTAACAGTTTATACCGCGATGAAATTATCCCAGAGAAAAATTTGCCGATTAAAATGTGTTGTTACTCCCCTTGCTTTAGACGCGAGGCCGGCGCTGCAGGCTCTGGCGAAAGAGGCCTTATTCGCACGCACCAATTTAATAAAGTAGAAATGTTTGCTATATGCAAACCCGATCAAAGCGAGACAATCATGACTCAATTGCGCGCGCAAGCAGAACTTGTTTTAGAAAAACTCGATCTCCACTACCGCGTTATGCACCTTGTTAGTGGCGACACTTCATTTCAAGCCGCTAAAACCTTAGATATTGAAGTTTACCTTCCAGGACAAAAACGGTACTACGAAGTTTCCTCTATCTCTAATTGCACCGACTTTCAAAGCCGGCGCTCAAAGATACGCTCTAAAAAAGGGAACGACAAACCTCTCTGGGTTCATACTCTCAACGGCTCAGGCCTTGCCACTTCCAGACTCATGGTTGCACTACTGGAAACCAACCAAAATGAAGATGGCTCGGTCACTATCCCTGAAGCGCTAAGACCCTACATGCAAGGCGAGAGCAAAATAGAGCCAAAATAATTCAGACTAGCGCCTACTCATTATGGTGTAGACGTGATCGAGATCTGCCTCTTAAAGAACCGTTATTAGGATCTCTATCGGGCGTGCCTGTTACTCTATTAAACACCCGCTTAGCTGTTGCCATAAACCCTTGATCGGCCTCACTCACATCAAAATTACGCTTAATCCAAAACTGCTCACCCATCTCTATGATCTTTTGCATGGCAGGAGCTATGCTTCCTACCATAGAGTGTGCTTCATAACTGTCTATAATACGTACCACAACTCCTTTTACAAACTCCTGGTTCCTATCATTCTCAAAATCATCTGAGGCGCGTAAAATATAAGAAGAGGCAGAAGCTAAAGCTTTTTTGGCCATGAGAAGCTCATAACCCGCCACAGCCGCTACACCTAAAACCGTCTTATTAACATACCCAAGGCAAAGTCCAACTCCTGGCACCCAACCAAAAAAACTACACGCTACCTGGATAGTAAGATTAGCAACTAAAGCGAGCCCTGCAGTTGCCCACATAGTCTCTGTCACTTCATCGTTGGCCTGCTTAAGAAATTCTCTTATAGAGTCTCCTGAAAGATGCTCATTTTTCCGATATTGATCTGATAAGGCAGTGTAGTCATTCTTTAAATTTTCAAACCCTTCCTGGCGTTGAAAATAAACTTTATCCAATCCCTGTCTAACTTTGCCTACAGAATACGTAGCAAAACTCCACCCATGATTATAAACAAAAGAAGCTACTGTCTTAGCCGCGTCCTTAGTAGCCTGAAAAACCTTTTCTGTCGCTCTCTCGTGCTCCCCTGCTTCTTGATGGGGCGGCGTTCCTGATCGAACTCCATGATCACTTCTGCCAGTACTCTCAGTACTCATAAAAAGACTCCTTTTTGGCAGATATTAGAGCGTAAGTAAAATTTTTTGTCAACATTATAAAAATTCAATTTTACCCACCTTTGTACGCTCATACAACTGCAAACTATTTATTTTAATAATATGATTTATACTAATAACTATTTTAACTTTATTATTCATAATAATAATTATGTTATAATATAGTTATAATTAAAAGAATCGGGGGATTCATGTCGATATCTATGCATAGATCAGCAGAGGCGCAATCGCGCGCTAAAGCTTTTAAACTTGCTCAAAGCGTCCCTTTACCTCTACTTGTAGCGATACAAAAGAGTGTAAAAAATAAATTTGAAAAACAAGTAAGCCGGTCAGGCTACTCTATGTGCTCTTTAAAGCAAGTAGCGCAAATCCCCTCTTTAGGAAAAGAGGTTCAATCTCTTATAAAGCAATTTACAGGCCGATCTAAACTGCTTTGGCAAGCACTAGGCACTATTTGGCCTGAAATTAAAGAGATGCATATGGATATCAAAGTGCATAACAGTCCCAAATTTCATGTAGGCACCGCTGGTCCTGGTATGGTTTATATCACGCTCCAAACCTTCCAAGATGTGTTAAGACTTAGCCCCAAGGGGCGCAAGCAGGCTCTCAACCGTCTAACAGGAATTCTAGCTCATGAATTGGGGCATAATTTTATGCGCCATATACTGCAAAAGAGTATTCAATATCTTCAAAAGCCTAACAAATACCACGACAATTACTACCCTACCTTGGATAACAAATCTAAACAACTCCTCCAAGACGTCATAAACAAAATGCCCACTACGCCACTATCTAATCATCAAAAAGAATTTGAAGCCGATACTATAGGAGACCTTCTTATAACTATTGCAAAACGTTCCAATAAAAATTGGGGAACACCCAATATTATGTACGATCTTTGGACTAATTTTTTTCCCTCTTTAAAACCTGAAAATGTAGATCTAGTCCGCAAATCTCACCCCTCTTATAGACAAAGGCAGCTCCAAGCAGCACGCGTTACATGCTGTCTCTATTCAGCCATTGTAACACACCGGACTACTGATGTAACCAGCCCTGTCATGCGCGAAAAGCTATTAGATACTATTCCTACAAAATCAAATCTCTAAAATTCAAACTTAACTGATTATTAGTTAACATCTTGTATTAAACACCTTCCCTATATTACACTGCTGCTTTCCTGAATAGAAGGAGGGAAAGTTGACAACGGTACATCCTGTAACACATGTTGCGTTTCAAACTATCAAACCTACAAAAAATCCATCTAAAACAGATAGAGTAGCTAAGTCTATATTTAGATCAAACGTCTGTTTGGCTTTACAAATCACTACTTTTGTATCTTTAGCTGCTATGCTTAAGACAATGCAATCTTTTGGTATTTGCCAAATACGGATTGACCGATTTAAAATTAAAAAAGAGCAGATCGCTGTTGCCTGCTTTATTGCTGGCTCTTTACTCACTCTATGTCTTTATCTACAAAACAAGCGCCAAAAGCCCTTAGAAAAAAACACACAGGAAATTTATTGGCAACTGCTACACATGCTTAACGCTCTCTTGTTGAAATCGCTACATTATTTGAATCTGCAAATGCTCGAACTGATTAAAGCTCTACTTGCCTGGGCTGATTATCTCATCTCCCTTTGTGAAAAAAACCTTTCTCTTTTTCAACAGCAAACGCGTCACCTGTTTCCTTGCACAAGAAACTAGCTATAATTGTAAAAATCTATTACAAAGAAAGCTTTTAGCTGCCAACAATAAAGGGGCCATATGCAAACTCTTTTTAATGAATTTAAAGAGCTTATAGATTCTACACCGTCCCCTCACCATGTCAAATCCTACCTTCAAAAAAGACTTCTAAAAGCAGGCTTTTCACCCCTTAAAGAAAATAAAGTTTGGGCCCTTGAACCGGGTAAAAAATATATAGTATCCAGGGGTTGCACCACAACGTGTATAGTGATGGCTAAAAAAAGCGTTAAACAAACTAAAATTTTAGTCTCTCATCTCGACACGCCCGCGCTCAAATTGCGCCCTCACCCCATCTTCTTTGACGAGGGCTTTGCCTTTTTTAGAACAGAAGTATATGGGGGTCCTCACCTCTACTCTTGGATGAACCGTAAACTTCAGCTCGCTGGCGCTTATTGGGAAGATAGCACTCTTGAGCCCGTTCTTGGCACAGTAACACAAAACTTTTTTCTCCCTACATGCCCTATTCATCTAGACAAAGAGGCCAACAGAAAACCCTCCCCTATTCAAAAACATCATCAACTCTCTGTTTTTATTGGAGAAGTAAAAGAGGGTATGGATGAGAAAACCTATTTAAATAACTTTTTCTCTAAACATTTTTCCATAAACGTTCCCCTCTCCTTTGATTTTTATTTTACTGTAAATAGCTCTCCTTATTTCATCGATGATTTAGAGCAAAAAATAGCAGCGCCAAGAATTGATAATAGCGCTAGCGTTTTTGCCTCGCTTAAAGCAATGGAGCAGGCCCAGCCCCAAGAGCATACTATTTTAATCTCTACTTTTTTCCACCACGAAGAAGTGGGATCCGGTAGCTACCAAGGCGCCGCTTCCAACCTTTTACCCTCACTACTCTCGCGCCTATTATCCGCGCTTAACATCGACACTGAAAACCAAGCAGCTATTACCTATAGCTCCTCAATTTTATCTTTAGATAATGCCCACGCTTTTTGGCCTTTGGACAAATCTAAATATGACAAGCCCAACTCCCCTATTTTAGGCCATGGACCGGCACTTAAAGCCACCTCGTCTATGCGCTATGCAACAAGCCCTGCGATGGTAGCTCTCATTAAAAAAATTGCGAAAAAAGCAAATATACCCCTCCAGTTTAGTGTTCCCCACAGTGACCATCCTGCAGGATCCACACTTGGACCTTTAGTGGCGAAAACAAGCGGCATACCCACCATTGATATTGGACTGGGTCAATGTAGCATGCATGGAGCTGAAGAGATGATGGATTTAAGAGATTTAGACTCCTTAATAAAGCTTCTCCAATCTTACCTTGCGAGCAATGAAAAAAGCGCGTAAACTTTTATTTATACCTATAACAAACAGATCAATATGAGCAAACACGACCACTTTGAAGGCGCCGGTGTAAAAGACCACCTTAAAAGAGCTTTATTAAAGGGACGAAGAGTACAAGAGCATACCCATACACCTCCTCTCCCCTCCCACCTTTTTGCGATGGGAGAAAGTATGAAAGAGATCACTATTTTGCTCAGTCTCCTTTTTTTACTCTCTACTTTCATCCACCATCTAGCGCCTAGCCTTCCTCTATTTGCCGCAGCCCTCACCCTTTTATGGACCCTTTATAAAGCAGCAAACAACTCTCTTGTTGCTTTTGAAAAACTAGGCCGTTTGCACCAATTAGTAGAAGAAGAGCACCATGAAATTAAACATAATCGCCCCCAAGAAAGAGAAGAGTTAACAGCTATGTACCGCTTAAAAGGATTTGAAGAGCCTCTTCTTCCTCAAGTTATTGACGTGCTTATGGCTGATGACCATAGACTTTTAATGGTGATGTTAGAAGAAGAGCTTGGCATGCAACTAGAGTCTGAAGAACACCCTATTAAACGTGGACTTTTCACCTCTGTTGGAACGTTGATTATAGGAACTATAGCAACGCTCGGTTTTTGTTTTTTTCCTTCATGGTTAAACATTGCCCTTCTTGCAGCCCTTTTTTGTGGCTGCTCTATTTTTTCTGCCTACGTGCAAGCTGTGCGTAAAACTCAAAGTGTGATTTGGTCTATTGCAATTGGAGCGGTATCGCTTGGTTTAAGCTACGTCTTTCTCTCCTCTTTAATCCAAAATTAAGGATTTAAATAGTAATGCAACAAGATAGCCCATTTGAAGAAGCCAGACACTTTCTCCACTATGCAAAAGATCGGATGACCAGCCCCTTTTTAACACGTCAAGGTCGCGGCTGGAGCAATCATTGGGGGCTTAAATGTTCTATTTTTTCAACTCTTCTTTTCCTCATCGCTTTTACCACTTCTTTTTTTGCGTCTCCTATCACTTCTGCTCTACTCATTATTATCTACTTTGTCGCAGGAACTCCTGCGTTAATTAAAGCGACAGAAAAACTAGCCCGGGCACATATAAGCATCGACACTTTGATGGTATTGGCAGCTTTTTTATCCTTTATTATTGGAAGCGCTCTAGAGGGCGCTTTACTACTTGTTTTATTTGCTCTTTCTGAAGCGATTGAAGATGCTGTGAGTAAAAAAAACCAAGCTTCTATTTTGGCCTTAGACAAACTCGCACCTACCAAAGCTGTGTTAGTAGAACAAGATGGCACGCTCCATGAAAAATCTATTCATGACATCCCCGTTGGCAGTGAAATATTAATTCGTCCAGGAGATATCGTTCCTCTAGACGGCATTATTACCAAAGGCTCTTCTTCAGTGCAACTCTCACATCTAACAGGAGAGCCTCTACCTATATACAAAGAAGTAGGTAGCGATGTTCCTGCAGGAAGCCAAAATCTAAAGGGTAGTTTCAATCTTCAAGTAACACGTACAAGCTCTAATTCTACACTTGCTAAAATGCAAAAATTAATGCAGCAGGCACAAGACAAAAAACCAAAAATTCAAACGCTTTTAGAAAGATTAGGAAGGCCTTACGCTACAAGCATTATCGCTATCTCTACTCTACTAGCACTTATTTTACCCCTCATCTTTCCTATTGAATATTTAGGCATTGAAGGCTCTATTTACCGCGCTCTCTCTTTCTTAATCGCTGCCTCTCCTTGCGCTTTAATTATCGCCACGCCTACAGCCTACCTTGCTTCTATCAGCTCTTTAATGCGCAAAGGTATTTTAGTAAAAGGGGGCACGTTTTTAGATGCTCTGTCTAAAAGCCGCGCCATTGCTTTTGATAAAACAGGAACGCTAACCACAGGACTTTTAACTTTTGACACAATTAAAAGCCTCACATCATCGCCTGTTTTAAATGAGGGTGAAGCCGAAATTCTTGCCTACTCTTTAAGTTTAAACAGTGATCACCCCATTTCCAAATCGATCACACAAAAAGGGCAATCCTCCTCTTTAAAACCTCTACCGCTTACACACTTTGAAGCCACAAGTGGCTACGGGATATCGGCGCTCATCTCTTTTAAAGGGGAAGAACAAAAGGTTTATTTGGGCAGGGCCGCTTTTCTTTTACAACACAATAAAAAACTCAACGCCAAAGTTTTTGACACTAAGCAGAGCAGCACAACGACCTATCTTATGGTGGAGCAGAGTATCTATGCTTTGATCTTTACAGATACAATCCGCGAAGAAATGTCCTCTTTAATGGACGCTTTAAAAAAGAGTGGAATGACCACCTATTTACTCTCTGGCGATCAAGAAAGTGCGGCTATTGCCGTTGCTGAAAAGCTCCATATCGACAAAGTATATGGAGATCTTACTCCAGACCAAAAACTAAGCCTCATCGACAAACTTTCTCAAGAGGCTCCTTTAGCCATGATTGGTGATGGCATCAATGATGCTCCCGCTCTTAAAAGAGCCTCCGTCGGTCTTTCCATGGGACAAGTGGGAAACCCTACAGCTATTGAAGCTGCCGATATTGTCTTCACCCAAGACAATTTGCACGATTTACCCCTACTGATAAAAAAAGCAAAAAAAACCAAAGCGATCATCACACAAAACTTTGTCTGCGCTCTTGCTATTATCTTTGGAATTTCTATTCCCTCTTTATTCGGCATCATTCCCCTATTCTTGGCCGTTATCCTTCACGAGGGTAGCACGATTATTGTTGGACTCAACTCTCTACGTCTTTTAAAAAATCCACGGACTTAGTATGGTGCGGTTAAAGGGTCTTCCTTAAAAACACTAAACCGTTAACATAAAAAGAGTTGTAATGAATAATTTCCCCTCGAGCGCACATTATTTTGATCCAGAAAAATTTTCTGAGTATCAGAAATGGTTAAAAGATCATATGCCAGAGAGTTTTAATAAGCATATAGCCCCTCAAGACCAGCAACTTTTAGCCCACTATTTGATGGGTTTTCCAATGCAAGACTATTTTTCAATTATTGCTCTTAAAGACAAAGCCTTTGTAATTGCACTCGACTCTCCAGATGTAGATCTTAAAATATTATCCCATTTTGATATGGGTATCCGCTCTTACCAAACCTTTCTCTCCGACGTGCCTCCCCCTTTTCCAAGAGTTAAGCATAAACTACGTATTGCGCAGGTACTCTATACACTTTTTCACGATGATCAAGAGCTGCACGCTTGCATGGACCGCTTACCTATAGAGAAAAAAGATGCTGTCTATAAAGCGCTTAAAGAAAAATTTTCAGCGCTGGATTTCCACGAATACCAACAGCTTGTTTGTAATCTCAACGCTCCCTTTTTACAGTCGCTTTCTACAGAGCGTCTGATTTGGGCTCTTTCAATGATCTACCGAGCCAAAACACGTGATTCTTGCCAGTGGGAGTTGAAAAAAAATGAAAACTGGAACAAAGGCAAGGGTATTATTCCTTCTGTACAGATTGTATTAGCATGGAAAAACACTCCTAAATACCACTTTCTTCACCGTCTTGCCAAAGTGATTTTCAGACATGACTTGAAAATTTTGTATATTAACACCAGCTACGTGCAAGATATCGATAAAAACAATAACATTTTTGTTCTCTCTTTGGGGCTACACGGCTTAAATCACAAGGCCGCTTGGGACGTTGCTGATTTAGACAATTTCCAAAGAGAATTAGTGTTGGTCAAATATTTTTCAGAAGAAGATGTTTTCGACAAAGTGTTTTTAAAAACCAAGCTTTTACATGGTAATGCGATTCATTTCTTAAGAACAGCTAGAACATTTGTCCATCAACTTTTATCCATTCATAGACCCTACTTTTTCTCTCTTGAAAACATCACCGAAAGTTTGTGTAGACACCCTGATTTAACACAAATGATTGTGGAAGGTTTCAAATTTCGCTTCAATCCAAAAAAACGGGATGAGAAAGCTTATAACAAAGTAAAAGAGCAATTTTTCTCTATGATTGAACGGCTAGACACTGGCAATACAGACAATGATGAGAGAAGAAAATCGGTCTTAAAAATGGCTTTTTTATTCGTAGATTGCGCCCTGAAAACTAACTATTTTATTCAACGAAAAACAGCGCTTTCCTTCCGTATTGATCCCATCATTTTAAAATCTTTACCTTTTGACCACACCCTCTATTTTCCAGAAATCCCCTATGGCATTTTTTATATCAACGGGTTGCATTTTGTAGGTTTCCACATCAGGTTTAAAGATTTATCGCGTGGTGGACTTAGAACGATTGTGCCTAAACGAGAAGAAGATGTTAAAACAGAGCGCACCCATGTCTTTTTAGAGTGTTACAACCTCGCCTATACTCAACAGAAAAAAAACAAAGATATCCCTGAAGGGGGATCCAAAGCTATTATTTTCTTAGACCTTTATTACGATCTTACAAAAGCTGCACACATCCATCAACTAGAGCTGAAAAAATTTGGTAAAGATGCCGCTTTTATTGAACAAAGCACCAAAGAGTTTATCGCAACCCAAAAGCAAGAGTTTTTATATCAAGCACAACGCTCTTATATCAGAAATTTACTCGTACTTATTAATTGCGATTCAGCAGGAAAGCTAAAAGATAAAGAAATCATCGACTACTATAAAAAACCTGAATTTATCTATTTAGGACCCGATGAGAATATGCACAATGTTATTCTTGAATGGATTGCAAACTATTCTAAAAGAGTGGGCTATAAACCTGGCGCTGCTTTTATCTCTAGTAAGCCTAAAACAGGTTTTAACCATAAAGAACTAGGAGTCACCTCACACGGCGTTAATGTATGCATGAACGAAGTTCTTCTATTTTTAGGCATCGATCCTAAAAAAGATCCCTTCACGATTAAACTCTCCGGAGGCCCTGATGGAGATGTCGCAGGAAATCAAATCCTTAACCTTTATAATCACTACGAAAAAACAGCAAAACTCATCGCTCTAACCGATGGTTCTGGTACAATTTATGACCCTCAAGGATTAGATTTAAAAATCTTAGTCGACCTGTTTAAAAAGGTTAAAGCAATCAACGCTTACCCTACAAAAAAACTCTCTGCTGATGGATTTCTTTTAAACCTGCATAAAAAAGAGCAAACAGGTTCTTTTGAAACCAAAACCCTGCTCTCTACCATGACCGCTAAAGGGATTGAAGAAAAATATATTTCTGGTAATGAGATGAATTTTTTATATCGCCACAGTCTCCATAAAACTAAAACCGATATCTTTATTCCTGCCGGAGGAAGGCCTCAAACACTCAATAAAAATAACTTTTCTGACTTTTTAGACTCTGAGGGCAAACCCACATCAAAAGCAATTATTGAAGGAGCTAACCTCTACTTAACTCCCATGGCAAGAAAGAATTTAGAAAAGCTCGGCGTTATTATTATTAAAGATAGCTCTGCGAATAAAGGGGGCGTTATTAGCTCCTCTTTAGAAGTACTCATTGGCTTAACCATGGATGAAAAAACCTTTATTGAAAATAAAGCCATACTTGCAAAACAAGTGCTCGATAGTATCCATGAAAAAGCAGAACTCGAAGCGCAATTAATCCTAAAAACACATAAAGAAACAGGTGAATCTTGTACCTCTATCTCAGAAAAAATCTCTACTAAAATTAATACTTATACTTACGAAATCTTGTCCTATTTAGAAGATAAAGAACTTCCCACCAATCCTAAAGACCCTTTAAATATCGCCCTGTTAAATTTTTGCCCCCCCTTTATCTCAAAAAACTTTCAAAAAAATGTATTGGAAGATTTACCCAGCTCACATAAAAAAGCCATTATCGCTTCTTACCTCTCCTCTAGAGTCGTTTACAAAAAAAGTCTTACATGGTCCCCCTCTATTATCGATGTACTGCCCCTTATCTCTAAAGATCCTCACATCAATCCTCATTGAGAGTGCTAATTTTAATCACCTTATTTCAAGCCACTTAAGACCATTATTAAGCACTCTTTGACTGAGAGTGCTAATTTCACTTGCTCCATTTACCCTCCCATGCTATATTATGCTTAGAAATCAAAGAGGTAGGACATATATAAGGTCCTTCCTAAGGGAAATGAAGCTTATGAGAAAAACAGAGCGAAAGCAGCAGCGGCAGATCACCATCTTATATGGTCTGATAGAGCTTTTCTTATCTACTGGCAGGGCTGTAGGATCAACTACACTGCAAGAGCATGGATTTGGCGATATTAGCTCGGCTACGATTCGTAACTATTTTTCAAAATTAGAAGAGCTTGGTTTTTTACGCCAGCAACACTCTTCTGGGGGAAGAATTCCTACAAAACAAGGCTTTGCAAACTATACTGCAGCGCATTTAGATAGTACAAATATTGCCAGTGAAGATGCGCGTGTTTTAAACGACTCTTTAGCAAATGACACTAAAGAGATTGTGGGGATGTTACAAACCTCGGCAGAGGCGCTTTCAAAAGTTACAGGCCATGCTGTTTTAGTCTCATCTCCCCGATTTGACCAAGACCTAATTATCAAAATAAAGCTCTCCTCCATTGATGATAAAAGAGCGCTTTGTATCATGGTAACTGATTTTGGCCTCATTCATACTGAATTGCTCTATCTTCCCTATAAATTAAGCAGCTTTGCAGTAAAACGGATGGAATCTTTTTTCCAAAGCAAGGTGACGGGTGAGGATTATCCACGCATGTATGCCAAAGAAGAAGAGCTTGCCTCCAAACTTTATGAAGAAATTGTACTGCGCCATATTATTAAATATTCACAATTCACCTGTGAAGATATTTACACAACAGGGCTATCCAAGCTAATTAACGCGAATGACGATGCCAGCTCTTCAACACTTGCTTTAAGTTTATCTCTATTTGAAAACTCTTCGCTCATTAAAAAGATATTGGATGAGTCGGCAAAGAAGGGGTCTTTAGACTGTTTTATTGGCATAGACCGTTTTCTTCCAAACAATACAAACTATGACCATACCGCTATTATCACTATACCCTATTTCATCAACGGTAAACCTGTGGGATCCATTGCTATTTTTGGTCCCTTAAGAACAAATTACAAAAGAATTTTTGCTATCTTGAACTATTTTTCTACGCATCTAAGCCACCGACTATCGCGCAACTTATACAAACATAACATCTCCTTTAGACAACCCGCTCCCTTGCCGCTCGAAAACTTGTCCCAAGAAACAAAAAAATTACCTTTAACAAACCATTTATAGAAACATAAGAGGAAAAATATATATGCCAAAAGATAACGATACGACAGACAAAGATCCAGCCTGTTCCAATGATGATGAAAAAAAACATTCTCAAGAGGAAGTAGTGCAAAGTGATGAAGAGACGATTGCTTCTTTAAAAGAATCTCTTGAACAGTCTAAGCAAGATTATCTTTTATCCTTAGCTGAGCTGGAAAATGCGCGTAAAAGAATACAAAAAGAGAAACATGACTCTATAAAATTTGCTCAAGAGAGTATTATTACAGACTTTTTGACTCCTCTTGACAATTTTGAAAATGCGCTTGGCTTTGCTCAAAATATGAATGAAGAAATGAAATCATGGGCTCAAGGATTTTCTATGATTTTAGAACAATTTAAAGACGTTTTAAACCAAAACAATATCCATCCTTTCAACTCTGAAGGACAAGTGGTTAATCCCCATCTTCACGAAGTAATTGAAATAGAGTCTACTACAGAAATGGAGCCTGGTATCATTATCCAAGAGTTTACCAAAGGTTACAAAAGTGGTGACAGAATTTTAAGACCTGCAAGGGTGAAAGTTTCCAAGGCTCCTGCTGAGGAGAATTTGGACGAACAAGATCAAATTAAAGAAGATGAAAATTTAAATAAAAACAAAAAAGAGGCTTAAATTATGGCAGAGAAAAGAAAAAGTAGAATTATAGGTATCGATTTGGGTACTACAAACTCTTGCGTAGCCATTATGGAAGGGGGCCGTGCAAAAGTTATTGCTAACCAAGAAGGCAATAGAACAACTCCTTCTGTGGTCTCTTATAAAACTACAACAGACCGTATGGTAGGTGTTCCAGCAAAAAGACGTGCTGTAACAGATCCTGAGAACACCATCAGTTCTGCAAAACGTTTTATTGGAAGAAAGCATTCAGAAGTGAGTAGCGAAACTACCAATATCCCTTACAAAATAGTAGATGGAAAAAATGGCGCTGTAGCTTTTGAAGTGCATGGTAAAAGAATCACTCCAGAAGAAGTGGGAGCGCAAGTTTTAACAAAAATGAAAGAGACAGCAGAAGCCTATCTTGGAGAAACAGTAACCGAAGCTATTATCACAGTGCCAGCCTATTTCAACGATGCACAAAGACAATCTACTATTGATGCCGGAAGAATTGCTGGTTTAGATGTAAAAAGAATTATCCCTGAGCCAACAGCAGCAGCGCTAGCGTATGGCCTAGACAAAGGTAAAGATGGAAAAATTGCTGTATTTGATCTCGGTGGAGGAACGTTTGACGTCTCTATCCTAGAGATTGGCGACGGAGTCTTTGAAGTACTTGCAACCAACGGTGATACACACCTGGGCGGCGACGACTTTGATAATGTACTGATTAAGTGGATTTTAGAAGAGTTTAAGAAAGAGTCAGGTATTGATCTTTCTAAAGACAAAATGGCAATGCAAAGGGTAAAAGATGCTGCTGAAAAAGCAAAAATTGAGCTTTCAGGCACGCAAGACACTGAGATTAACCAACCTTTTATCACCATGGATAATACAGGACCTAAACACCTTTCTCTAAAAATTTCTAGAGCGAAGTTTGAAGCTTTATCCCATGACTTAGTAGCTAGAACCATAGCTCCTTGTGAATCAGCGTTAAAAGATGCTGGTAGTTCTCCCGTGTAAAGAATTTGCGTTTTTTTATTATCCAGTGAGTTTTTTCTTAAAACAGCCAAAATAGGCATCGTTTTGGAAGAAAAACTGATGATATTTCCTGCCTGTTCTGCCGACAAGTCTGCTTGTTGACCATTTATGTTGGCAATTGCCCATTCTAACACACAAGATAATGGATGCCCTAATCGAATGTAGTCGTAAGCGGTAGGTAATTCATTGAGTGCAGTCGCTCTAAAATCATCTTCAATAAACAAGTTATTAAACTGCTCTAAGAATTGTATTTTTGCCTTTTGCTCGTTGTAAATGTCTAGTCTGTGGGTTGTTATGTTCAACCAACC
>NVUK01000028.1 GCA_002401865.1 Candidatus Aerophobota bacterium
GCCTGGGTAGAGTGAAGCGAGAGAAAAAAGAAACGGGTGCCTATTCTATAGAGTATGATGCTATGGGGCAGACTACTTACCAGGGAGACAAAGCATTTCAATGGGACCCTTGGGGTCAGCTTATTGCTGTTTCGGATGAGAATTATTTTTGGCAAGCTTTTTACGATGGGATGGGTAGACGTATTCAAACTGAGTGTAGTGAAGACTCAGAGCCTGCTAGCATAACAACAACATTGTTTGATCCAGAGTTTGAGTTCCAAGAGATAGGCACTAGAGTGGGAGAAAAACTTTTTTGGAAGGTAGAAGGCCCGGGTGGTTGCAATGCTATTATAGAAGGGAAAAGTGGCCAGGTTGCGAGTTTAGTTTATAGTGGATTAAATGAGCTTACGGATGTGGTGATAGGGGATACTGCTTACGTAGTTTCTCCTACAATTACAGCATATGGTCCTCAAGAAGTTTTAGAGCAGCCCTCAGATTTACTTAGTTTTGCACAGTCCCTTGCTTGGCATAGCACTAGTGTAGATAGGACAGGGCTTATGTTGATGGGCAAACGTTATTATGATCCTACTTGTGGCAGGTTTTTAACGCCTGATCCACTGAGTTACCCAGCTTGCGTAGATTTATATGCCTATACTCCAGGCGACCCTATTAACTATGCCGATTTAGACGGACGCTTTGCCTCCCCTATTTATAATTCAGTAAAAAGTAAAGTTTTAGAAGTGTGGGATAATTCAGGTTTTCAAAGTCCTACGGAGATGGTAGGTAGTATGTTAAACCCTATGAATTCTCCTGTTATGCGTAGCGGTAAAAATCTTGCTAATTCTTTTGCTTATAGCGGTCTGGGCAATTCTCACTCTTTTCAAGTAGGTGATTCTAATTTTTCAAAAAGTAGCATAGGGTTCATGAACGGGGTTGGCACCACAACAGCAGGTGCAATAAAAAATGTCACTCAAGGGGTAAGTCCCTATGCTAATAATATGAATATCAACTGCACTTACAATGCTACTAATTCACTACTAATAGATACGTTAGAGTGCGGGGCAGGACTTGCTGGTTTTAATTCCACACCTGTTGCTCTTTTACAAAAACAGTATGATCATTTTGTAAACACACATGGTCCTGATGCAAAATTTTTGCAAATTTGCCATAGTGGAGCTACTATTCATGTTAAGAATTTTCTAAAAAACGCTCCTGAACATGTTAGGCAACGCATCATTGTTCTAGCGATTGCTCCTGCTACTATTATTCCAGAAGAATTATGTTTCCGCTCCTACAATTATGCTAGTAAAAGAGACTTTGTGCCCAAGCTTGATTTTATAGGGAATAGAAAATATGGAGATCAATTGCATATGTTAGATCCCCATCCCAGCGCAAAGACTTGGGATCACGATTGTTTAAGCCGTACTTTTGAAACTGTGATACAAGATCACATCGAAGGCCATATCAAAGATTATGGAGACCATTAGGTGAAATTTATTTTTAATTTACAAGTTTTTATAGTCATTCTCTTTGGAACTTTTTCATGTGGGCACCAGTCACCTCGCTATGTAAAAATAGCACATAAAATTACAGATGACACTGCCAAGAAATTAGCAAAGGAAAAGAACCTTGTCTTGATAGGCACAGGCGGTGGGATGATGCATGATATACAAATGATGGCTATGAGCTTTAATTTTTATCATGAAGTCAATCTTCAAGAAGCTAGAGAGTTAGTTGTATATGCGATTAGAGAGTATTTATCTGATATTAATTCTAATGAAAAAGTAAGACCATATCTACATAATTATCCATTTACGGCGAAAAATGTAGAGGTAAGGATTTTCCTTTATGAACCGGATAGAAATACTCTTCCCCCAGGGAAAATTCATTGTATTTCTGCGACCCATGGGAGCATTAGTTACTATGTTCGTGGTTCAGAAAAATATTCTAGAAAAAATATTTGCGAAGAAACGTATGAGCAAGCCTTAAAGATGGTGTCCCTTGATACCAAATAAAATAATTTTCAATTTCCATGGCTTAAATAGCCAATTTTTTTTACAATTTAACCACTGTTGACAAGCTAAAGGGCAGTAATGTTTTTATTAATAAGGCTCACAAGATTATTTTTGTGTGCGTGTGTGGTATTGAGTGTGCCGCTTTTTGCGAGACCTATATATGATCGAGTAAAAGAGCATCCAGATGTGAGTTATGCCTCATGGTTTACAGGGCCGCTTCTTTCTCCTACGCCAATTAACATGGAGCCCGGTCATCCTGCTATAGAGCCTTTTGTTACATTTGGTAGTAGCTACGGCAATTATGACAATAACTGGAATCTTCAAAGAAATGGGAATGAGTGGTTTATTAATCCATATCTTGATGTGCAGTTTGGCATTACCAATAGAATCGGTGTAGAATTTCTTGGATCATTTATTTCCAACTTTAAGCAGGGAGTTTCTTCTACGAGAATGCAAGACAGTGTCATTCTTTTAGGTTTTCAAGTCGCTAATGATATTAAAGATTCTTGGATGCCAGATATTAGAGTAGATTTGCAGCAGGTATTTCCAACGGGTAACTATCGCCATCTGGACCCTGATAATTTAGGGGTAGATTCAACAGGGCAAGGAGCTTTTCAAACAGGCACATTATTAATAGTACAAAAACAGTTTTATCCCAAAATGGGCCGCATATCTGTTGAAGCGAGCACGGGGTGTTTGTTTGCAGCAGATGTTAAAATTCAGGGATTAAGCGCCTATGGGGGCGGGGCTAATACGGATGGCAAAGTACATCCGGGCCCCACACTCGCGACATTTTTTTCTGTAGAGTATTCTATTAGTCGGCAGTGGGGGTGTGGTTTTGATTCGGTCTACACCTATCAAGGAAAATCCACTTTTGATGGCAATACAGGAGGCCCATCTATTGTTGTTGGATTTCCATCCTCGTCTCAGTTTGCACTTGCCCCTTTTGTTGAACACACATTCTCATCAAATATGGGCATACTCATCGGATCTTGGTGTACTGTAGGTGGCAGAAATGCCCGTGCATTTGCCTCCGGGTACTTTTCGTTCCTCTACCTATTCTAATTTTTATACAGTTATGATTGTTTTGTGCAGAGGGTTTCTACCCTTTTTATGTCAGTAGCTGGCAGTAGGTTGTCACTGAAATCTACTGACTTTAAATTAGGAAACGTTTGTGCTAGTAAGCTAAAAAGCTCAGGACATAAAGACTTTAGACCTAAACCGGAAAAGTCTAGATGGGTTATCTTATAATTTACTGGCAAAGCTTCCAGTGCACAAAAAGAGACCTCGGTTGAGGTAGGTTTTCCTGGCATAGGTTCCAATAAGTCAACGTAGCAGTACTTGTCTGTAGGATTGTCATTTAGACCGGGTATTCTAGAGAAACAAGCCCGAATACTTTTTTGGTGTGTCTCGATATGCATTAATTGTGAGAAAGATATTACGTTTCGTTGCATGTTGGAAGAGTTGTTGTAAGTGTCGATGCCGTTGTTTAGGCAGTCCAGACCTACCAGGCCTATGATACCAAGTGCCAAATAACTTACGGCAGTTGCAAGTCCACTTGTATTTGTATTTTTTACGGTTACGGTCTGATATGCATGAAAAGCGATAGTGGCTGTAGCCAATGGCGTCATTAGTTTAGTAATCATTTTATACCCTCGTCCTGTAGGTTGTATTTATGCTTATGTTTAGCTTGCAAGCTACCGTTTCCAGAATAGTGAGATGCTTCTGAGAGAGTATCAGTGTTGGAGCACGTAAATCTAGCTGCTTTAAATTAGGAAATTTCGTTGTTATTGTGGATAAAAGAAAAGGACTAAAAGAGTGCAGCTCTAACTTAGAAAAGTTTAGATGAGTTACGTTAGGATTGCTTGGCATAGTATTTAATACAGCAAATATTTCTTCTGCGCTGCTTTTATCAAGATGCTTTAGGCCAGGTATTTGGCTCATACAAAGCCTAACACTCTCTATCTGCTGGGTTATATGCCATATGTTTGCATTGGCGTTTATTGTAACTTGCCTGGTCCTAAATTGGATACGTGTGACCAAGTCTGCTAACCCCAGCACAGCAAAGCTGCCCAGTGCAGCCTTAGCTACATTTTTTGTAAGTAGGCTTGCGTTTGAATTTGTCATCGCCCACTTTACTTGAATAGCGAAACTTATTGCAGCCAATGGTACTACTACTGCAGCCATTTTATACCTCTTTTTTTATTGAACACTTAAATATTATAACCGTTTTTTTATTTAAATTATATATAAACAAGTATTGTTAATAATTAAAACTAAACTAGTTATAATTAACTAGTTTTTTTATGTAAAATTAATATTTTTTTTGGATAGGAGGGTATTGAACTCTCGTGAATTTGAATCAGGGTACCTTTATTAGAGCATCTAGATGTGAGTTATGCTTCATGGCTTACAGGCCCGCTGCGCCCTTCTCACTCCGATTAATATGAAGCCTGGCCATCCTCCAATAGAGCCTTTTGTTAATTTTTATAGAATAGGAAAGAAGTTCTCCATAACCATGAAGCAATACGTGTCTGTAGACATTGAGGCATGAGATCATTCAATGTAGGATCAATTTGGCACACGTTACTAAGAATCTCTTTAACAACAGGAGCTACTGTTTCTTTGGATAGATTCGAAGCATTGGAAGCCTTTCTTAAAGAGTCTAAAGCAATTGTAGTTGTTACATTCAAAAGACATTGATACTCACCAGGAGAAAGGGTTGCTTGAATATTAGATCCACTTCTAGTAGCTATCTCAGTAATTTTTGCAGGAGTGAGAAAGTGTCTAATGCTCTCTTCCAAAGCTCTGTACGGTGTTATAGAACGCATAAAACTGCCTCTTTATTCTAAAAATAACCGATAGGCTATCATTCATGGTGAATTGTTGTAAAAAATAATCAAATGATAGAAGCTGATTGTACTAAGATAAATTTTACAAAAACAAAAGCTCATATGCGATTATCGAAGCTATCACAAAAGTTCTATTTTTTTTTGCTTCTTGTGTTAGTGGCTTCTTTACCAGCAACTAAGGGCTTTTGTAAAAAAAGGATTTATGGTCCTTTAACGGGTTACCCTGATATAGGCTATGCACCTTGGTTTACAGGACCTTTACTCTCACCTACTCCTGTTAACATGCCACCTGATCAGCCGGCTCTAGAGCCTTCAGTGATTATAGGCAGTACATACGGACAGTATGATGCTAACTGGAAATTTAAAAGTGGTACCAATACTTTCTTTATCAACCCATCGGTAGATTTTCAATTTGGTTTTACAGAAAGAACAGGGTTGGAAATTTTTGCTCCGTTGATATCCAATTTTAAAAATGGTGTGTCATCTACCAAACTACAAGATATAGCGCTTCTTCTTGGTTTTCAGATAGCTACTGATATAAGGGGTTCTTGGGTTCCAGATATACGGATAGATTTACAAGAAGTGTTTCCCGCTGGTAGTTATCAGAAACTTTCTCCTGAAAAATTAGGCACTGATTTAACAGGTTATGGATCTTATCAAACAGGGCCTTTACTGGTTATTAATAAGACGTTTTATTCCGGTGATCATCCCTTAGCGATTAAAGCAAGTATTGCGTATTTATTTCCGTCTAATGTTCATGTTAAGGGGTTAAATACTTATGGTGGAGGTTTTGGGACTAATGGAACAGTCCATCCAGGTCAAACACTTACTATGTTTTTATCTTTTGAGCACGCCATCACTAAAAAATGGGGATGGGGTTTTGATTCATTATACATATGGCAAACCAGGTCTACGTTTTCAGGTAGTCCTGGAATAACAGCAGACGGTAATGTAGCTTCTATGGGACAACCTTCTTTGGCACAATTTAGTCTAGCTCCTTATGTGGAGTATACGTTCACATCTCAGCTAGGGGTAGTAGGAGGCGCGTGGTGTACTTTAGGTGGACGCAATGCTGATGCATTTGCTTCAGGCTATTTTGCTTTTTTGTACATCTTCTAATTTGCATTAACAACGCAGAAGGGTATCAAAGCAACTTTGTTGAAAATGGGTGTCATTTTACCATTGCTCCTACAGACAAATAAATATGTTGAATTTAATGGACTTAATATTTTAAAAGTTAGGTGATTTTTTTAAAAAAAAAGGTAATTAATATGGCATCTGTTACACAACATTTATTTAGTGCGGCTTTAGCTGCTTATTCAGCTGCACCTGTAGTGCAAAAAGAACTCCAGCAACCCACCACCGCAGATGCTGCTACTATGCAATCTATTGTTAATAGAGTGCTTCATGCGGCAAAAAATGACATCAACGCTATTCCTGCGCTTCTTTATGCAGCTGTTGCTCCTTGTAGCGGCCAGAGTAAAGTGGCAGCTTGTGTCAAAGGACTGGCTTGTTTTATGAAAGGTTTTTTAAGAGAAGAAAACCATTGGGCTGTAGCAAATCAATTTCATGAAGCAGCTGGCGAAGCATTTGATCCTCAAATGAGACAACTCCTACAAACAGTGTTTGATCGACAGTTTAACTTGGAGGTAACACTACTTGCTGGAAGTATAGAGCCCCGTGTAGGAGTGTTGATGCTGATGGGCGGCTTAGCAGCTGGACAATTAGAGATTCCAATAGAGATTCCAACACCTGTTCAAAATGTAGTAGGCAGAGTAAGAGCAGCTTTTAATGCCTTTGTTTCATTTCAGCCCGCTACTTAACAATAGATTAAAGCTAGCTGCTGATCATGCAGACACGTTTAAGGCAGAAGCACAATTGAGAGAGTTTATCTTTAAGGTCTTATCTCCTCCTAATTAAAAAAAAATAATTGTTTTTTTTAAAAAATTAATTTACCATCTCTCCGATTGTATCAACAAAGGAGGATACAAATGAGTGTAAGTTTAGTGGGAGGAGCGGCGATTTGTGGATCACTTCTCGTTGGCCTGGGTCTGGGCGTGAAATCCGGGACGTTTGAACGTGTTGCTAAGCGTGTTGCTAACGTTTTTAATCAGTCAGTCAAAAAGTCTGCAGCAGAAGAGCCTATTGTCACAGAAGAAGTGAAGGTAGAATTAACTATTGAGCAACAAAGAGCAGCTAGGAGAGAGCGAGTAGGTGATAGAGCTTTAGCAATGATAGAAGATTTAAGAAAAAAGCGTTTATGTGTCAATACACAAGCAGGGTTAGAAGAGTTTAATGCTATTTTAATACAATATAATGAAGAGTTGCACCGAGAGGGGATTAGTATTGTTGCGAACAACAATGGGGTGGCCGTTGAAGGTTATGGTTTTTCTTCTGGTTTTCCTGTTGGTTATACCATTCCTCCAATAAAAATCCAAAATGGAGTGGCTTTGCAGATGGATGCAGCATTTACACAACTCCAAGCTGACATTGATAAAGAAGAAGTAGGTTTTAAGGACCTGAAACCAGGAGTTGCTTTAACCTATGCAAGGAAAGCTATTAATGCCTTTAGAGGGATAAGGGTTTTAGGTATGTTGGCAGAACGGCTTAATGTGGATGCTCATGTAGATACAACAGATGATAAAATAAAGTTAACAGTAAAGAGCAACCCCTTTCAGATTGTTGCTATGTGGACCCCACAAGCAGTAGGTGTGGCTGTTACGCTACATCATAGTGATTCTCAAAACGGGCCACAGCTAACGTTAACAGATGGAGAAGTTGAGTAGACTATGCTGACCATACATTTTAATTGAGCATAAAAATGGAAAACCTTAAGACTCTAGATAAGTTGGAAAAAAAAAGAAAAGACTAAAGCAAGGTTAGTGTCCAAGGCGTTCGTTAGCATAGCGTAACTATTGCGATTTCTACTGCAGTTGCTTTGCTATAAATTGAATCAGAGTCTGAAGAGACGATTGTGTTAGCATACTTAAGTGTTTACCATGCATTGTTGTTACTTCAACATTACCATTAACTAGATCCTCCCAACTTTTTTCTGGTGGTTCAGCGACAGATTGAAAGAGATGGAGTGTTCCTTTGTAGGGCTTGGGGTGATATTTGTATAGCATCTGTAGATGGACTTTAAGACGTTTAAAGATCGATTGTTTTTCTTGATCGTTTAAAGATCCTAATCCTAAACTGTGGAGCACTTTTTCAGGTGTAAGAGTATTGGGAGATATGGGACGGCCTTCAATGACTTCTAGGAGATAGGATAAACGCTCTTCATCACTATGGACCTCATTAGAAAAGTGAGAGGGGTTATAGTGGCCATCGAGTATACATAGCAAACAGGCTCTTTTGATAGGCTTAATCAACATATACTGAGTTTAGTAATACAACGTAGGCGCAATAGAAGAATCTTGAAATAAATGTTGGTTTTCGATAGGTCTTAAATTATAGAAAAAGAATAAATTTACTAGTATGGCATTTCTAAGATCCCAAAAAGGGATGCAGTTAGAAGAGAGTAATGGATTCTTGTGCCTTACCTTTAGTATGTATGAGGCCAAAGTTATATAGGTGTAATTTAATGGATGACAGACAAAAGAACGCTAGTAGGGGTATAGTATAGTGTCTACTTCAGTTCCAATTCCCTCGATGAAGAAATTTTTACCGATTTTAATTCTTACTATTTTATCAGATGTTGTGTCTAATAATTCGATAGTAGAAATAATTGAAAATCAAAATATTTTTAACGTATTGGCGTTAATTTCAATTATGTTGATTCTACAAATATTAACAGCACCGATGCAAGCAAGTATTTCTGATTACTATTGCCGAAAAAAAAGTTTGATTGTTGCTCTGCTTGCTTCTTTTATAAGTCTGTTATGTCTCATGTTTGTTAGGTCACCGGGATTGTTCCCCATAATCTTTCTTTTATGTGGAATATTAATCAATGCATGTTTAGGGAATATTGTTCCTATATCATGGTCAGCACTTGCAGATATGCAAGAAAAGAATCTGCGATTTTTCTTTGCATTAGCGACTTCTGCATATGCTATTGGGTATATGATTTTAGGAGTTACTAAAGGAGTAGTGTTTCATAAAATGCCAGATACATCTTGGATTTGGTATGACATTGTTCCTCCATTGATTATAGCAGGGGTTTCAATTATCCTTGTTTGGAAATTTTATCGAGATCCAAAAGATAGAAAACCAAACACTGGGGAGCAAGACCAGAGACTTAGCTTCATTAAAATTGCTCATTTAGAATTTAAGGCTTTGTGGAAGGAAACAGAGCTTGCAACTACTCGTTTGGGAACGTTGGCTTATTTTTGTTGGGCTTCTTCGCAATATATTGCACTATTTGTATTTCTTGAATCTCAAGAATATTCTTTTTCGGTTATTATTATGATGGTTGGTTATTTGGTTGGTGTTTCTATTCTTGGGTTTTGTAAAAAAACTTCGGATGAAAAAATAATTAGATGTGCTTATGTTATTACTATAATTGGGTTTGCCTTGTTTTTTGGTTTAAAGCTATTTACGACAAATCTTAGTGTTGTTATTTCGGTGAGTTATTTTCTCTACACTCTTGGGAATGCTTTTTTAAGCCCTTCAATTTTCTCTCTCTTTTCCAAAGAGAGAGGGTTCCATGACCAAGGAAAGGGTTTTGGTATCATAGTATCTGCAGATAGTGCTGGTTTTTTATTGGCTGTTATTGCTGCAATTGTATTCAAGTATTTTAGTCTGGATATCAACTATATTGTTCTAGTCTCTGCGATTATTTTCATAATTTCTTGGATTCCATACTCAATTTACGAAAAAACAAGAAAAGATATCGATAGATTTTTGAAAAAAAATTAATGAAATAAAGCTTGCTTAGTTCATTAATTTTTCTTGGCTCTAATGATTAAAGCTGCATATGGAATGATGGTTTTGTCGCCGTCTTGTGCCTTAGGGTCTTCAGCAACAGCTTGGCAGATGTCTTGAAGGAATTGTTCATGTAGGTCTTCAGGTAAAGGAACGTAGCTATTTAGCCAGCCTTTAATAAAGTCTTTTAATTCATTCGCGTTGCTGTAGGACGCAATAAAATCACACTGCTGAAAGTTTAATACGTCCAAATTGTTTTTCGAGAGCACATCCCGATACCCTTCGACTGAAAGCATAGTGTTGTATGCAGAAAGAGCTTGGTGTTCTGGATATTTTTTAAGAACAGCTTCGAAGTATTGGTAGTAAGGGGATTCTTTAGGGTATGTCAAAATTAACATCTCGCCACCGGGCTTAAGAGAAGCGCTTAATTGTTGAAAAGCTAGTTCAGGGTTTCTGATCCAATGGAGGCAGCTAAAAGATGTGATTAAATCAAATTGTTGAGGCAGGGTTATGTCCTCGGCCTTTTGCTTGGCAAAAGATAGATTAGGAAAATCTGTTTTTGGAAAGTGTGTTGAGGCAAATTGTATCATGCTGGGTGATGAATCTATACCTAGGGCTTTTCCTTCTTTGGCTAGTTTTGCTAGTTCTAAGGTGATTTTTCCATCGCCACACCCTACATCTAAAATATACGCTCGTGGGTTTACCTGATAAGCTTTTAAAACTTCTTTAGCTAAATTGTTTTGTAAATTTGAATTCTTGTCATAAAAGCTTGCACTTAAGTCTATTAAATCAGTATTCATAATTTTCTTTCCTATAGTTCCAATGTTTTTCCAGTTGTTTTTTCCACTTCTTTGACTGCATTGCCTGACTTTAAAAATTTGGCAAGTTTCTCTAAATAGTTTGTTAAGCATACATCTTTAGATAAGTATGGCACCATTTTCCGTACCTGTGAAAATAAGATTTCTGTTGGTGTGCTTAGTAGCTCTGCATTGCGCATTTCTGCTGCTTGGGCGGCACAAAGCAGTTCAAAAGATAAAATATAGGTGGTGTTTTCATAAATTTCTTCAGCTCTTCGTGCGGCAATTAATCCCATAGAAACAATATCTTGGAAGTCACCAGTAGAAGGAAGCGTTTGGATGGAAACAGGATTGCAGAGTGAGCGGTTTTCAGCAGTTATTGAAGTTGCCATAAATTGCCCTCCCATTAAACCTAGGCGAAGACCGGGAGATTCCTTACATAGGAAAGGAGGTAGGCCATTACTGTGGTTATGATCCATAAAGCGATCAATGCGTCGGTCAGACAGGTTGGACAAAGTAGTAAAACAAATAGAAAGATAGTCCATTGCCATAGCAATGTATTGTCCATGAAAATGTCCGTTATGAAAAATTTCATTTTCTTCAGGAATAATCAACGGATTGTCATTACTTGAATTGATTTCATCCGTAATAATGGACTGGCTCCATTTAAGAGTGTCTCGGATAGGTCCTATAATATGAGGAGTACACCTTATAGAGTAGGCGTCTTCTATAGGGGAGTTGGTTGCAACAGGAGTGGTCGTTGATATAGCTTGTAACTGTTTTTCCACAGCGGCTTCACTAACAACCATTTGACTGTCTTCTAAAAGGGACCAGATGTTTTTTGCAGTTTGCAATTGTCCTCTATGTGGCTTTTTTTTATGCACTATGGGGTTAAAAGGTTTTTTCTTTACCTTGAGAGCTTCAAAAGTTAGGCAAGAAATAATATCGTAAGTTTTAATCAAATTTATAGCCTTCTCTACTAAAAGTGCTGCTACTGCAGTCATAACGGACGTACCGTTTACTAGACTAAGACCTTCCTTAAATCCCAGTTTCATAGGCTCAATACCAGCATTTGCTAAAGCTTTTTTGCCAGAGATAATTCTTCCTTTGTACTTAGCTTTCCATTTTCCTGTAGCAACAAGAGCTATACACGCCAAAGGCCCCAAATCTCCACTCGCTCCTAACGATCCTTTTGAAGGAATACAAGGAGCTATCCCAGCGTTATAAATTTTTAACAGCTTGTTAAAATTTTCTAATGAAATTGCAGAAGCTCCTTTAGCCAACGAATTTAAACGTATTAATATCGCCGCTCTAGATATAGTGTCATCAAGGTATGTAGACACATTGGTCGCGACTGCTGCAATCAAATTTTCTTGAAGTTTTCCGGATTGATTTTCAGGAATCAGCCAATTAACAAACCCCCCAACACCGGTATTTACACCATAAATAATGCTTCCTTCGCGTATCTTTTGCTGTAATGTTTGGTGAGAGGCTTCTATCTGGGAAGCTGTTTTTTGGTCAATTGCGACCTTTAGATCAACATCGTGTGCGGCCTTAGAAACAAGAGATGTCGTCAGGCTGTCCCCATCAATAAATATTTGACCTGTTTGTTCATCTATTTGTTGTAGCTCTTTCAGCATTTTCACCTCCCTTGTTTTATGTAAAATATTATATTATAATATGTCTTTTTTTTCAAGTTTTATCTTTAAAAATATTTTTAAATGTTTGTTTTTTAAATAATATCATTTTTAAATTAATTATTTTAATAAAGAATTAAACTATGCCCAATACCTTTGTGTGGGTGGTCAGTCTCAATCGTTAGCAATGGACTGGGGATATTAACTGCATTGCTAGTTATTTTTTTTTGATTATATGATTACGCTAAAACAACAAATAAGGAGTAACCATGAGTGCCGGCCCAGTAAGACCAGGAAGCTTTATGAGAACAAGCCGCTGTTGTTTAACAAAAATTTCTTGTTGAGCTAGGAGAGGGGTTTGCATTTGTGGGGAGACAATATCCAATTTGTGTAGAAGGAGATACTTATTACATGGATCTGCTCTTTTTTCACACGAAGCTTAGATGCTATGTTGTTGTGGAGCTTAAAGCTAAAGAATTTGATCCAAGGGATGTTGGGCAGATTAATTTTTATTTATCTGCTGTTGATGACAAACTGCGTCATCCAGAAGACCGTCCAACGATAGGCATGATTCTATGTAAGACTAAAAGTAAACTGAAAGTGGAGTATGCGATAAGAGACTTTAATAGTCCGATCAGTATTTCAAGCTATGACCTCATCATGGAATCTTTACCTAAAGATCTGGAGCCTAATCTTCCTACGATTGAGCAGATAGAAACCGAACTCAGTAAAAACTTCACCAAAAAGAAGTAATTTGTTCTGCCTTGTCAAAAGCATAGAGCTCCAGAAAAACACCCCATCGAAGCGTCTTTAGATATGAGCATTTTGGAAAAAGAGCGTATGTTAAATATTAATCGTGCACTCAACTACAGATATAAAAGAAAAGGACAAGAGCCTTTTAATGCAACAAAGTCACAAAATTACTGGACTGCTAGAGGTGCTACAGTCAGGTTTTGCCCCGATCAACGAATAGTACGTTTGAATCCTGATAGATGTACTGAGATGTGGATAGAAAATACGCTTAGAAAACATTTGGTAGAAGAGTTTAGAAAAAATGCAAGATTGATAGCTGCCAAAAAGGCCTCTGAGCAAATTTTTCCAGAAAATTAAAACTATCCATGATCTGAAATTAATAATTGATATTAAAATGTATTTGATCGTACTTGTAATAATACGTATCTTTAATTAAGTCAAATATAGTATAATTATTCGGCAATAAAGCACAGTAGGTAAAAAATAAATGACAGGTAAAATTCCTCCTAGTGGTGGTAAACCACCACCTCCTTCACCTTCTTCTGTAGAAAAAAGCAAGAAACTTCCTCAAGTTCAGAGTTCTTCAATGTCTTCTTCTGGAGCTGTTGCTGTTGCTGGAGGCTTGTCACCAACGCAACAAGATCAGATGGTTTCAGCTGTTAAAGCAACAGCCGGTGTAGTAAAGCGAAAAGCACCACCACCTTCAGTAAACAACGACGCCGTAGCCACGGCTGGCGCTGGTGGTGGTGCTAAACGAGCAGCACCTGAAGCAGCACCTGAAGCAACAGCTGGTGGTGGTAGTGGTACAGTAGTTTCTTTGTCTGCTCGAATTAGTCAATGTTTTGGATCAGCGCCTGAAGACATGAGTAATTTAGAAGTAGTAGCTAAATTTTGCTTTGAAGGTTTTAATGCTAGAATTGCTACTCCTGAGCATTTAACAACTAAAGAAATAACAAACTTGCACCAACTGTTTTTTGAAACAGCGTTAAATCCAGTATGTACTCAAATATTAGAAAGCCCATTAGATGTTACAAAGCCTCATCCTGCACATATTGTTAAATCATTGGGTAGTTGTATTCACAGGCTAAGTGGAGAGAAGTGTAAAGTATCAAGAGAGTCTTCGATTGGCAGACACCCTTTGATTAAAAAAGTTTTGGAGGGTACAAGACACCAATCACAGCACAATGAACAATTTTTGAATGCTGTTGAAAAGAATAATAAAGGATTTAAAGATGCTTGGAAGGGTTCCACTGTTTATAATGCATCGGATCTCTTTAATAAGCACGGTGGTAATGATGTCTACATCCTTTATAGTGATGAATACAAGCCATCATGGGTTTTTAAACCCGTTAGTCGGCACTCTGTTACTCCAGCAGAAAAGACACACATGGGAGCAACTACAAAATATTCAGGAGCAGCGTTTGGGGAAGAGGCTGCTAACGCTGAACATGCTGCTTATTGTCTTAGTCAAGGAGGAAGCTTTCCGATTCCCTGCACGTTTTTAGTAGAAATAAATGGAGATTTAGGCTCTATTCAGATGTTTGTAAGTGGACAAGACGAACCAGCGTTACCCTCACTTATGGAAGAGGCACAATTTTCCAAAGATGTGAAAGCTATGCTAATATTTGATTTGTTATTTACTAATCATGATAGAAAGGAAGATAATTTTTTAGTTAGAAAAAACGAGTCAGGTGATCATCGATTATACGCTATTGATCATGGATTGTGTTTACCATCCGAGCGTACTGCTTTAAGGTTAGATTATAAGCAATTTATCTCTGATACATTTAACTTCAAAGAGGAAGATAAAGCACTTTTCTCATCAGAATCAATCGGTTTATATAAACAAATACTTACCCGTTTAAATTTGATGAAGCCTTCTCTCGATGCTTGGTTGGATAATGTATCTGTCAAGCTAATGGATTTTGATGGAACGGGTTCATTTAGAGATGTTTTAAAAACAATAGAGAGGGAGTATGAAAACATAGACCACTCAGGGGAAGGGGGAGATGTAGGTTGGTAGAAATTTATTAATGGGTTATAATAGATGAGAATGTGGTTTAAACCATTAAAAAAGGAGTAAAAAATGACTACTATGTTATTAGTTGATACTTATAGAAATAGACCGGAAGGTCATATAGTAGCTTCTTCAACGGAAGCATATGGTAAAACAAAATTTGAAGTTTGTGATAGTACAGGGGTATTTCAACAATTTCTTGGAGCTAATGAAAAAACCCTAGAAGGGTTTGCAAGAGAAATAGAGATGGAAGGATCACGCCATTACCGTTGGATAAGTCGGGCAGATTATGACAATCCACAAGAAGCAACACAGCGGCTTATGAATAAAATTCTTGGCAGAACAGAGTAGTTTTTGTAAAAAATTAGTTACTAATAGCCTTACTTTTCCCAACAATCTAACCGTAAAAATCCACTTTTATGTTGGGACTCTTTATTTATTTTTTCTGAAAAAAGATCAATTCTTGGTGTATATTGTAACGAACAACGTTATACCAGATCAAAGTAATGCCAAAAAGGTATCTGAGCAAAATTTTTGCAGAATAGTAAAAAAAACGGCTTTCATACTTAGTGTATAAGGGACTATCTTAACCCTACTTAGACGTTGGACATAGGTTCAAAATAAGACTTCCTTCAAATTACGAATAGTAATGGCATCTAGTCGTGATTTCCATAACAGAGTTTCTTTGGTATTTAATTCCAAAGGTAATGCTCGTTTGTAGAATACAGTGCAGTAACCTTGTTTTGAAAGCCAAGACTTTACTACAATAGTGGCTTGCAAAATGCCTTTTGGGTATACAAATTTCCAAGTTGCGTATTCACTATGGACCAGGAATAAGGGTGTATTATTCTAAAACAGGAACTAAAATTATTTTGCTTCTTTGTGGAGGAGATAAAGGATCTCAGAGGAAAGTCTTAAAGGGGATAAGGAGTCACAACATCTTTTTCTTGTAGCTATTAGAAACGTAGCTGAAGCGCATGGAGGAATGGCCAAACTGGCTGAAAAAGCTAATCTTGGTCGAGAAAGCTTTTATAAAACGCTTTCAGGCACAGGCAGTCCTAAATGGCACACGCTTGTGTCACTTATTAGAGCACTGGGTTTAAATCTCAAGTTGAGCTAATACGGTTACTTTTCTTGTATTAAGGAAGAAAATATGCCCAATACTTTTGTTTGGGTGATCAGTCCTAAGCGTTAGCAATGGGCCTAGGATATTCACTATATTGCTATTTATTATTTTTATAGATATAATCATTACTAAAAAATAATTATAGCTGTATAGACAGTTATTTTTGTAGATATAATCATTACGACAAAACAATAATAAGGAGTAACCATGACTACCAGTTCATTAAACCTAATAAGCTTGATTAGTAACAAATATTACGAAGAAGTATGCATTTTATTTAAGACAAAAGGACTAAGCGCGGCAGCCACATACGCTTGTTTATTCCAAAACAACATTCAGAGTAGAAATTATTTTAAAGCTTTACCTCCTTTAAAACAGCAATTTTGCATCTATGTTCAAGAGTGTGAAGTCTCTGCAATCAATGGAGGAAGCAAACGTCGTTTAGCACAAGATGTTCGCGATTTTTCTAACAAGAGACGTCGTTTAGCAGAAGATGTTCGCAATTTTTATAACAAGATCAATCCATCGTCATCGGTTAACAAGGCATAGCTAAAGCTGTGTTAGACCAACATAGAAATGAGCCCTGTTTATACTGTTCCATATTAGTTTTTGATCCATCATTTTCTTTAGAGAAAGCCTAAGGCAACATTTGTTATACTTGTAGACCCTACACTTTTGGACGCTCTAATTTTTACGCTAAAATTGACCATGTGTAGAAATCTTGCCAACAGAAAAAGAGGGGTGTGCTATGAAAAAAATAAACAGGAGTTAAAATGAAGAGTGTTAGTTCAATATCTAGTCTTTTATTTTTTATTATTTTTTTAGGGGGAGTGGTTTTAGAGTATACCACATATGGACCTAATATTGATGGGTTTTGGCTAATAGGCGGTGGATTTATTTTAGCTGTTTATGTTTCATCTTCGATTAAAATTGCTGATCAGTGGGATTGCGCTGTCGTTTTACGTCTTGGAAAATTTCATGGATTGAAAGGGCCTGGTTTATTTTTCATCATTCCTTTGATTGACAGAATAGTTTGTTGGATCGATACCAGAACTCTTACAACAGCATTCAAAGCGGAAAAAACTCTTACAAAAGATACAGTTCCTGTGGATGTGGATGCAGTTTTGTTTTGGAAAGTGATTGATCCTAAAAAAGCTGCTTTAGAAGTGGCTGAGTATCAAAATGCTATTAATTGGGCTGCTCAAACAGCTTTACGTGATGTGATTGGAAAAACAGAACTTTCGGATATGCTTGAAGGAAGGGAAAAAATAGATAAAGAATTACTGAATTTGATTGATGGGCGTACCCAACCTTGGGGTATTCAAGTGAGTGCTGTAGAAATTAAAGATGTGCTGATTCCTCAGTCACTTGAAAATTCTATGTCTATGCAAGCTCAAGCTGAAAGAGAGCGTCAAGCTAGAGTTATATTGGGAGATTCTGAAAGACAAATAGCTGAAAAATTTGCAGAAGCTTCTGTGACATATCAAGACAACCCTGTGGCATTTCATTTGAGAGCCATGAATATGCTTTATGAAGGGTTAAAAAATGATAATTCGACTATTGTTATAGTGCCAAGTTCTGCAGTGGATTCAATGCAGCTGGGTGCATATACAGGAATGGCAGCTTTAACTATGGGCATAGACGAGAAGAATAAAGCTAAGAATAAAGCTAAGAAGGAAGCGTCTCTAGAGAAAAAAGAGACTGAAGTAAAAGATGACATTGAACAAAATGAACAGGATGAAATCGAAGAATAAATGACAAGTAACGTGGGTGGAGAGTCTGGGAAAACACCTATTAACCCTCAGTCACAGCCAACAGGTAATCAGATCCCTCAGGCTCAGCGTTCTTCGATGTCTTCTTCTGGAGCTGGAGCTGGAGCTGGAGCTTCTTCCGGTGCCCTTCCCCAAGAACAGGTAAAGGTGATGGTTTCTGTTGTTAAAGCTACAGCAGGTAGCAGCGGCGGTGGTGGCGGTAGTGGATCTACTAAGCGAAAAGTAGAGCCTAAAGCAAAAGCCACAGCAGCAGAAGGCGGCGGAGGCGGCGGCGCTGATTCTGGCGGAGTTGCTAAGAGAGGAAAAGCCACAGCAGCAGCAGGCGGCGGCGGCGGTGCCAACGCGGCCCCTTCGTCTACTCAAATTACCCAATGTTTTGGATCAGCACCTGAAAGCATGAGTGATTTAGGAGTTGTAGCCCAATTTTGCTTTGACCGTTTTAATGAGAGAATTGTTAGTCCTGTACCTTTAACTACTGAAGAAATAACAAATTTGCACGAACTGTTTTTTGAAACAACGTTAGAAGAAATATCCAATGAACAATTATCAGCACCTGTAGACCCTCTAAATCCTCATCCAGCGCACGTGATTAAATCGTTGCAGAGTTGTATTTCAAGATTAGATGGTAATTGTAGAGAGACAAGAAAAAAACATATGGCCAAGGATGTGCGACTTGCAAACATCTTTGATATCCCGGTTACTGACAGATCTAGAGCTCTATCGACAGTAGCAAAATCAGAAGATGGAGCAAAACTTGTTCAACTTTTTCAGGAGGGACCAGTTTACACCACACGTGAGCTTTTAGGTTCAAATAATAATAATCCAGCATATATTCTTCATGACGATCAAAATAATCCATCTTGGGTTTTTAAACCCGTTAAAAGAGAATTAAGTGCCTCAGAAAGAACAATGTATGAAGTAAAAGGGGATGGAGCTGCTTATAAACAATATTCCTCAGGAGAGCCTTCTGAATTAAGCGCTAAGACCGAACATGCTGCTTCTTGTCTTAGTAAGGAAAGATCATTTCCAGTTCCTTGCACTTTGCTAGTAGAAATAAATGGAGATGTAGGGTCAATTCAGATGTATGTGCGTGGTCAAGATGCAGAAGAAGTTGCACCAGCATCGGCAGCGGCAGCAGCTCTGGCAGAAGAAGAGGCGTTTTCTAAAGATTCACAATCTATGTTAATATTTGACTTATTGTTTGCTCATCAAGATCGGCATGGGGATAATTTTTTAGTAAAAATGACAGCAGGAGTACGTCGCCTCTATGCTATTGATAATGAAACGTGCCTAAGGCCTGATCCCGATAATGATTTAAAGTTAGAGAATAGACCAAATTTTACTGTAGTAAGAGCTTTTAGAGAAGATGTTCAAGAACTTTATTCACCAGGATCAATCACAGCATATAAAGAAAAAATAATAAGATTAGGGTTGATGAATCCTAGATTAGATAAATGGTTAGAGCATGTATCTAACAGGCTACAACAACACACGCCTACAAGTGGATCTTTAAGCGATTTAGCAGCATCTATTATGCAAGAGTATAAGGACGGGCATTGGATATAATCTATTGATGGGGTATAATGGACGTAGGTATAATTTAGATTGTTAAAAAAGGAGTAAAGAAATGACTATACAGTTCTTGATTGATTCTTATAGAAATCAGCCTACAGAATATATAGTAGCTGATGTTGTGGAAGTAAATGGTGAAAAAACATTTACGGTTAGAGACGAAGTTCTTCAAAAATTTCTTACAGTGAATGAAAAAACAATGGCAGGGTTTGCAAAAGAGCTAGAGCAGCGTGGCTCAAGACGGTACCATTGGGTAAGCAAACAAGACTATGATCATCCAGAAGAAGCAATACAGCGGTATGCTGATTATATTCTTGGCAAAACAAAGTCTTTTTCTTAAAAAAATATTTCTCTATGGTCTTATTGAGCAAAAGTAGAAAGTATATTCAAGTGCGATGCCTTATTTTATCCAGATCAGTTATGCAAGAGTATAAGGACGGGCATTGGATATAATCTATTGTTGAGGTATAATTGCGATTATTAAAAAGGAGTAAAGAAATGACTATACAGTTCTTGATTGATTCTTATAGAAATCAGCCTACAGAATATATAGTAGCTGATGTTGTGGAATTAAATGG
>NVUK01000029.1 GCA_002401865.1 Candidatus Aerophobota bacterium
AGAGCTTTTATTGAAAATGGTTTGCACCAGCAAGGCTCCAATCACAAGCTTTTTTACATCGGTCCCTTTTTCCGTTACGACAGACCCCAAGCAGGTCGGTACCGCCAATTTCACCAGTTTGGCGCCGAATCTATAGGCAAAGCTTCTCCCGAAAGAGACTTTGAAACCATCATGATGCTCTACACCTTATATAAGAACCTTGGACTTAACCATCTTGATGTGCTTATTAACACCTTGGGAGACAAAGAGTCGAGAAAGCGCTATACCTCTGAATTAAAGGCTTTTTTAACGCCCCATGTCAGCAAACTTTCTGCTGATTCTAAAAAACGTTTTTCAGACAACCCTTTGAGAATTTTAGATACTAAAAACCCAGAAGAGATCGTTTTGCTTGAAAAGGCACCCTCTATTTTAGACTGTGTGAATACAGAGAGTAGACGCCACTTTGAAACTGTAGTCAAATATTTGCTAGAACAAAAAGTCCCCGTTACTGTTAAACCCAGCTTAGTTAGAGGTCTTGACTATTATAATGAGACAGTTTTTGAAATCACATCACCAACTTTAGGAGCCCAAAACTCTCTTGGCGGCGGCGGTAGATATGACTCTCTTATTAAAAGTTATGGCGGGCCCGATTTACCTGCTATCGGCTTTGGAACAGGGATTGAACGTATCCTTCTCACCATGCTCGCGCAGGGAGTTACCACTGCCCCTCCACCGTCTCCTTTTTTCAATATCATCGTCATGCACCCTGAAGCCAAACCAAAGCTTGCTATTGTAACACAACAGCTCAGAGAAAGTGGTCTTGCTGGAGAAATGCTCGAAGTAAAGAAAATTCAAAAGGGACTAGCGGAGACCAATAAACAGGGAGCTTTATATGCACTGATTATTGGAAGCAATGAATGGGAAAAAAAGGAATTTCAGCTCAAATGTATGCGGAGTGGTAAGTTAACAACCCACCCTATTGACAGGGCAAAAGATATTTTAAAAAGCCAATGGGAAAATTATGCAGCTAACTCTTGATTATAAACGCACATGCAATTGCGGAGCCCTTAGAAAAGAAGATGTAGGCAAAAGCGTAGCTCTTTCAGGATGGGTCCACAAAAGACGTGATCTAGGTGGACTTATTTTTATCGATCTTAGAGACAGATGGGGCCTTACACAAATCATATTTCACCCAGAAACAGCCGAAAGCTCTTATGCCCTAGCCAAAACATTAAGACATGAGTGGGTCATTCATATTAAAGGGGAAGTGCGAGCGCGTGAAGCTGGTATGGAAAACAAAGACCACGCTACAGGCTCTATAGAAGTGTCTGCCTTGCATTTACATGTGCTCTCTGAATCCAAAACACCTCCCTTTTCTCTATTTGAAGATCTTAGCCAAATCAGTGAAGACTTAAGATTAGAATATCGCTACCTAGATATTCGAGCAGGAAGAGTAGCCTCTTTGCTAGAAATAAGACACCGAGCTATGATGATCGTACGTTCTTTTTTAGACCAAAGAGAATTTATAGAAGTTAATACCCCTATCTTAGGTAAATCAACACCAGAAGGCGCACGCGACTACTTGGTCCCCTCACGTATTTTTCCCTCTAGTTTTTACGCCCTTCCTCAATCTCCGCAAATTTTCAAACAGCTATTAATGCTTGCTGGAATGGACCGCTATTTTCAAATAGCGCCTTGCTTTAGAGATGAAGATTTACGCTCAGATCGCCAGCCTGAATTCATGCAAATTGACATTGAAATGAGCTTTTTAACTTTTGATGATCTAAAAGAGATGATCGAAACCATGCTGAATAAAGTTTTTAAAGAAACCGTGGATGTAAAGCTACCTCCTTTCCAAGTAATAGACTACTCCACTTGCATAGAAAACTATGGCACAGACCGCCCCGATTTACGTTTTGCGATGAACCTTGTCAGAGTAGATGATTTAGCTAAAAGGTGTAAATTTTCTGTTTTTTCAAAAATTGTAGCCGAAGGAGGTATTGTTAAAGGTATCTGCGTAAAAAATGGCGCCAGTTTTTCTAGAAAAACTGTGGATCAATATACAGAGTTTGTCTCCCATTTTGGCCTTAAAGGATTGGCTTTTGCAAAAGTAGAAAACGGAACTACTCTTGCCTCTGGCGTAAGTAAATTTTTCACCGCTCAAGAACATTTAGAGTTAATAAAATCTTTCAACGCTGCCGAGGGAGATCTTCTTTTGTTTGCTGCCAGCAGAGAAAAAATAGTCAACCAATCACTCGATCACTTGAGAAGAAAAATAGCTGCCGACACCCACCTATTAAACACCCCCGCCTACGCCCCTTTGTGGGTGGTGGATTTCCCTCTTTTTGAAGAAGATGAGACCACAGGCCGCCTAAAAAGCGTGCACCACCCTTTCACCAGCCCATGTCCAGAAGACTTAGACAAGCTAGAAACAAGCCCTTTAGAAGTAAAATCCATTGGCTATGATGTAGTGATCAATGGTTATGAACTAGGTGGAGGGTCTCAACGTATTCACGACCCTAAACTACAAAAAACGATTTTTGAAAAACTCAATCTTAGCCCAGAGTCTATTGAAGAAAAATTCGGATTTTTTGTCCGAGCCATGCAATACGGCGCTCCACCTCATTTAGGCATCGCTTTAGGTGTGGAAAGATTGGTGATGTTGCTGGGGAAAACTACCAACATAAAAGATGTGGTTGCCTTTCCTAAGAACCTAAAAGCTAGTGACTTGATGATGAAAACCCCTTCTACTGTTGATGATGAGCAACTTAAAGAATTAGGTCTCGATTTTAGAGTAAAGAAATGACTTTCCAAAAATCAGCTTAATAAAATAGTATTGGGCATACAATATATTTCTAGTGATGAGGAGAACTGGTGATGAAAAAAAACAGATTTATTGAATTAATCGCCCTTAGTCTAATTGCTTCTACTTGTTGCTGGGCTAATAGTGATAAGCCGCTTGAAAATTTAGAAGAAATCGAGCCAGTAAAAGCTGCCCTCCAATTGGCACCTGATCTAAGCCAAGTATCTAAAGCTTTTGGCCATGTGATAGGGAAAAACCTTACGTTAGTCGGTATAGAATTTGATGTAACGCAAGTGTTACAAGGCATTCAAGAGAGTGTTGAAGGGAAAGCAGCACCTTTAAGTGAAGATGCTTGTATTGCAGCGATTACAAAAATTCAAGAAACAAAGTTCCAAGCAACCGCAGCAGTAAACTTAGAAAAAGCAAATCTATTCATGGAAAAAAACTCACAACAATCGGGTATTGTAGAAATTGAAAAAAACAAAGTACAATACAAGATTGAAAAAAAGGGCGACGGACTTGTTGTAAAGCAAGACTCTACACCGCTAGTACGTTATACAGGAAAATTTATTGATGGAAAAATTTTCACCACCTCTACAGAAGAAGAACGTGTTTCTTTGCAAGAGACCATGGCAGGCTTTGCCAAAGGTATTGAGGGAATGTGTGAGGGTGAAAAAAGAACGCTATATATTCATCCCGACAGAGCTTTTGGTGAAAGTGGTTATTTAGCAGAACCTAATGCAGCGCTTATCTTTGACATTGAAGTCATTAAAGCAGATGCTCCTGAAGAGAGTGATCTAAGTAGCGCTACTGAGGCATTGCTTGATAGTGAAAGCATGCTGGACACGCCTATTGTACACTAAGGGGATTGACGGGGGATATTTTATAAAATGCAGATTGTTTTATTTGAGCCTGAGATACCTCAAAATACGGGTAATATCATCAGGACATGTTCAGTAACGGGCACGGGGCTTGTTTTAGTACACCCTTTGGGCTTTTCTTTTGATAGTAAGCAGTTAAAAAGAGCTAGGCTAGACTACCTTTCTGAAGTAGATATCACCCACGTATATGACTTTGAAGCTTTTCTAAAAAAAAGAGAGCGAGAAAATCTAGTTTTTTTCTCGAGCAAAGCATCTCAACCTTTTTCCTCCATCACTTATAACAGCGAAAGTTGTTTGATTTTTGGATCTGAGACGCAGGGGCTTCCTGCTAGTGTCACAGAGCAATACGCAGATCGACTAGTTACTATACCTATGATACCAGACAGACGTTGCTTAAATTTAGCAACAAGTGCAGGTATTGGTATATATCATGCCCTATTTCAACAAGATTTCAAACCTCTTGTTAACTGTAATGCAGTATAAAAAATTAACGTCTACCAAGAACAAAAAGAAAAATTGAAGTAATCAAGCTAAAGACAAAAGCGCTGCCTGCAGGAATAATCACATCATAACCTTGCCAATAAACTGAAAAATCTCCTGGCAAATTCGCTACCCACCTAAAGGGAATATCGAAGGTAAACACAGCTCCAAGAATAACGGTAAGCAAAAAGAATAATAAAATAAAACGTCCCATAAAAATTTTCTCCTTTCAGCTACTAAAGTTTGGCTTCAATCATAGCTTTGATGTCTTTTTTTCTCTCTGCTTGTGTCACAGAGCAATACGCAGATCGGGCACTATACCTATGATACCAGGACAGACGCTTGCTTAAATTTAGCAACAAGCGCGGGTATTGGTATATATCATGCCCTATTTCAACAAGATTTCAAACCTCTTGTTAACTGTAATGCCGCTGTAAAAAAATTACCGTTTTCCGAGTAAAAAAAGTAACGCTGAAAGAAACAAGCTGAATACAACACCGCTACCTACAGGAATAATAACATTATAACCTTGCCAATAAGCTGAAAAATCTCCTGGCAAATGTCCTACCCACCTAAAAGGAAGATCAAAGGTAAGAATGGCTCCAAGAATAACGGTAGTAAAAAAGATTAATATAATAAAGCGTCCCATAAAATTTTCTCCCTTCAGTTACTAAAGTTTAGCTTCGATCATAGCTTTGATATCTTCTTTTTCTCTAAGACCTACTAAACGATCTACTTCTTTACCCTCTTTGAAAAGGATCAATGTAGGTACGGAAGTAACTTGATATTTAGAAGCAGAAGCTCCACCCTCATCAATATCCAGTTTTGCAAAGGTTACTTTGCCACTCATTTCACCAGCCATTTCCTCTAAAACAGGCGTTAACGCTTTACACGGTCCACACCAATGAGCAAAAAAGTCAACAAGTACTACGCCATTTTCAATCGTTTGCTCGAAATTATCATCACCTAACTTAGTTAAATTTGCCACAGCTTAAACTCCCATTTTTTGCTTTCATCTAAAAGATGAATTGTAAAACCTATCCCCCTTTTTTTCTACCATAACTTTCTTACTATTGCTTAGCAAGAGTACACCCGAAAAAAGAACTCTTGATTTAAGACTTTTGCTCACTCTGTTTTTGAAGCTCTATAAACGTTTTTTCTAACATTTCCATAGCTAGCTTCTGCTTCTCTTTACCCCTGCCTTCAAGCTCTTCCCACACAATAGGCTTCCCAAACACAACCTTTACCCTGCCAAAAATTTTAGGTGTTTTTCTCCCACGGCTCCACATATGGTGCATACCATCTATATACACAGGAAAGAACGATGACTTGGTTCTAGACAAAATAAACGCTACTCCTGTTTGAAGCTGTTGCAACTTACCATCTATAGAACGCGTCCCTTCCGGAAAAATAAGCACTTTTTTGCCCTCATTAATAAGGCGGCAAATATCTTTAAACACCTGTAAATTACTCATTTTGGGATCTACAGGATGGACATTAACTCGCGGAAAAAACCAGGAAAAAAAGCCTTTAAATAACGTTTTTCTAGCCAAAAAGTGTATCTCTTCTTTCATACTAGAGGCAATAGCTGCAGGATCTAAATAAGAAACATGGTTAGCAACAACAAGCCCTCCCCCTTTTTTTAAGTGGTGCTTTCCCTCTACTTTCAAACGATAAAAAATTGTAAATAAAAACTTAAACGTCTTTATAACTCCCCAATATAACCAATTCATATTTTCCCCTTCACTATGTTAAACATCTCTTCAGCCACTTTCTCCGCGACCTTATCATCCGTCTTTACTACATACGCACTATCTGGACAAATTAATGGAGCTACCTCTCTATTTGAATCAATATGGTCTCTTTTAGCAATACTGCTCTCTATTTGCTCCAAAGTGCACTCAATATTTTTTCCTTGATACTCTGCAAACCGGCGTCCAGCTCGTACTTTTAAACTCGCTGTTAAAAAAAATTTGTACTCTGCCTTGGGGAAAATAACCGACCCTGTATCTCTTCCTTCCACTACAATAGCGTTATTTTCAGCAAAAGAGCGCTGAAAAGGTATGAGAGCGCTTCTTACACTTCTTACTGCAGCTATATCTGAAACTTGTTCTGTCACCTCTATGCTTCTAATAAGCATAGTGACATCTTGACCTAACACAACGTACTTAAATGCATCCACCCCTTGACTACACTCTATTTTTAAATCAAACTGGTCTAAAGCTACGCTTAACGCTTGTTCATTAATATCTTTGTTGTTCAGTTTTTGAAAATAAAACCATGTAAAAGCGCGGTAAAGAGCGCCCGTATCAAAATAGATAATATGTAGTTGTTTAGAGAGTAGCTTTGCTACAGTTGTCTTCCCTGTACCCGCTGGCCCATCTATCGTGATAATCATCAGAGCCTCCTAAAGAAATAGATAAACAGAAAGCACCGGAGCTGTAAAAAGTAACGAATCTACCATATCAAGCACGCCTCCAATTCCTGGCAACTTATTGCTATCCTTCACCTGAGCTTCCCTTTTAAAAAGAGACTCCGCTAAATCACCCAGCTGAGAAAACACCCCCAAAATCGCTCCCAAAATCAGAGCTGAAAGGTAAGTGAAATGCGCCCGGAAAAAAAGCTTAAACAAGAACGCTAATAATAAACTCGTAATAACAGCACATACCCAGCCCACTATCGCCCCTTCCCAGGTTTTTTTAGGACTTAGACGCGGTGCCAACAATTTTTTACCAATCGAGCGCCCTGCAAAATAAGCCCCAACATCCGTCATTTTAGTCACCGCTAATAAAAAAAGTAAAAACAAACGCCCATCTATTCCCCAGACAACAGATAAATTCTCTGCAAATAAAATTTTAAGCATTAAGGCTACAGGCAAAACAACATAGATTAGAGCAAAAAATGCAAATGCTATACGTGTAGAACCATTTTCTAACGATTTAAACTGTGCCAAAAAAATCACATAGGCTCCAAGCAAAAACAATGCCCCAGCCAAGCGCATAGGAATCATTTTCCTCGATATAAGGAAAAATAATAAGATGGATACGGCTCCTATTACAAGAACCAAAGATGAAAATATTTTATCGTGTTTTAATGGCGTAAGTTGAATAAATTCCCAAAGAGCCGTAGCAGCAAAAACACACACAGCAAGAGCTACGCACCAAGAAACAATCGGGTTATAAGCAAATAGTAAGACAACAACAATGACCGCTATAAGCAAGCTAGCGACTACCAGTCTTTTTGTAAGATCTTGAAATTGTAACACCTACCCTCCGTACCGTCGATTCCTTTTTTGAAAGGTTAACACAACGTCTAGAAAATGAATATGAGAAAATTCAGGCCAACATAAATCTAAGAAAAACACCTCACTATAGCTCAACTGCCAAAGTAAAAAGTTACTCAGTCTATACTCTCCAGAAGTTCTAATTACTAGCTCTGGCGGAGGAGTATGTGCTGTATCCAGATAAGACTCAAAAACTCTCTCATCAATATCCTGTGCGCTCATCTCTCCTTTACCTATAGCATCCACTATCTTACGTGTTGCTCTAACTACTTCATCTCTGCCACCATAGTTAATCGCCATAACTAGCTCTAAATTAGTCCCCTCTTTCGTATACTCTGCCGCTTCTTTCATCACAGAAACCAACCCTTTAGGTAGGCGCGTCATATCACCAATAAACGAAAGCCTTACACCTTCTTCTTTCATAGTCTCTTTTTGCTCAAGAATTTGACTTTTAAGAATACGCATCAAAACAGCTACTTCTTTTTCTGAGCGTTTCCAATTTTCCGTTGAAAAAGCAAAAACGGTCAAAGTACTGACCCCTATCTCTGCTGCAGCTTGCACAATATTACCTAGTTGCTTAGCTCCTTGATAATGGCCTTGAAACGCCGCCTTACCTAATTTCGTTGCCCATCTACGATTACCATCCATAATGATAGCAATATGGCGAGGTATACTCACTTTATCGAGCTGGCGTAATTGCTCTGGTGAGTAAAGCGACTCTCTTTCTAATATCAATTCCTGCATACGTAGATTTAATTTCAGTACTTTCTAGCACTTCATCCTAACAAAAAAAAGAATTTCTCACCCTACTTTCTCTATTTATTTTTTCACGCACACAGACATCAAGATTCAAAAAATCACCCCCCTTAACAAAGCGATTTGTTTTTGAAAACATAGCTCCAGATTTGGCTTTATTCTGGACTTTTCTTCATGGGTCCGTTATTATTTTTTTTTGGCTAAAAGTCCTTTTAAAAGGCCTTTTTAGATAAACAAAACTTAAAAGTTTGAGGAAAATAAAAAGCATATGGAAAAGAAAAACCGTTGGAAGCTACCTCTAATCGTATTTGTAGTAGCGCTTACTTTATTTAATATTTTGCCAACTGCCATCTATTATTCAAAACCTTTAAGCCACCCTGTGGACCAAAAGCAGGCTAGAAAAATTACACTAGAAGCTGTCTCTAGAGTGCAAAACCTAGAAAAAGAAAGCCTTGACTGGACACGGAACTACTTAAAATTGCTAAGCATTAATGGATGCCAAATCACAACAAATCCAGAATCTGCTGAACTCATCAACTTGAGCTTTAAGAAGGACGTCGACGGAAAAAGATTTAAAAGATTTTTTCCAAGAGCGGGGAGCCTCATCCCTTTTTCTCCTGCCAAACTCTCTTTAATCGAAAGCGCAGACCCATCTCACCTACAAATGACTCTCATGCGCCGCATTGGCAACCCTATAACTACAGACACTATAGACAATTTCTTCTCTTTTGCTTCTAAAGATCTATCCTCTCTAACTCCCTCAAACCCCTATTACCAAGTCATTGAAGACCGTGTTGCCTCCATAACCCTCGCATGCACCGGTATTCACTCCCACGCTAAATGGGTCAATATCTTATCCAAGCTTCCCTCCTCCGAAGAAAAAGAAACGTCCTTGACTCAGCACATCAACTTAATCGATAAGTATACCCATCTGTTCAAATCTGAGCCTGCTGTTTTAAAACGTCTACTTTCCACTTTTTCACTAGGTCCTTTTAGCTCAGAAGATTCTGTTAGCTCTATTTTGCAAAAAGAAATCAATGGAGTAAAGCACACGCTTACTTTGGAAAAAATAGACCTGCTAGAAGAGAAGAAAAATAGTAAAACGAGTGAACAACCTCTAGATAAAAAAAGCGCTTTTAGATTAAGTCACTTACAAAAGCTCGAAGATAAATTTCGCGCTGTTTCACATACTATTGGAGCGCACGACACGCATATTAATAAAGCCCATAAACCTTGGTCTTTAGCCCATATCAAGCAAAAATTGTCTGAGGGGTTTGCTCAAAGAAAATCTTCTTTCGATACACAATTACTCAATTTCGGCTCTCTTCACCCTCTGTTTAAATCTATAAAACTCGATTGGCATGGTGAAACCATGACACTCAACTTACACGAAGATGTAGAAAGAGCGCTAGAAAATGCCTCTTCTTCAAAAGAATACAAAGCTATAAACACCTTAATTTATAATGAAATAGCTTCTATGGCTCGCACTACCAATGAAAAAATACTTCCTATAGATAACCGTTTTAAAATAGAACTCTCCTCTTTGGAAGATAGCAAAACATTACTTATTCTTGACCTTGCTAAAGTAGGGCAAAAGTTATCCACAAATCTCATCCACTCTATCCAATCGCACTGGCAACCTACTCATGCAGATTTATCCCAAGAAATGTTTCCTATATGGGACTTGAAAACATACCAAAACCTACCCGAGCATGAAAAACAGTTTGGTTTAGTCATCTACAGCCCCAATCAAGATAGCGATAATAATTTACTTAGAACTAATTCTATCTACGTAGTTGCTAAAGGGTTTCAAGATATATTAACACGTCTGCAAAAAGAGAAGGATCCTGAGCAAAAAATGCTCTTTTTTGAAGATTATGAAACACTTAGAACTTTACTATCTCAATATGGATTTATCTCGTACTCAGGAGAAAGCATCCCTTTTACGCAAAACTTCAAAAATGATCTAATCTTTGAATGTCCTAACTTTTTCAAGTCCATTGTTGAAGCTACGCGGGAAAACTTCCAAAGCAAAGGGCGTCACCGCTTTTCTGTTCTAGAATTTACCGATTTAAAACAACGAATTTTAGCTAGTAATACAATTGATGACTCTATCCATGCCGAGCTGCTTAAAGCAAAAGAAAACTATTATGTAAACCAAGTAAAACTAGACCCTTACGTAAAATACGACACACCCAAACCTTCCCAAAACACACTCGTAGCCAACTTTCTTCTCAGTTCAAAAAAATATTTTAGAGGAGATGAGAGAAAAATTCTCAAATGGGGATTAGATCTTTATGGAGGGAAGAGTATACAACTGCAAGTCAAAGATAATGACGGCATGTTAGTAACAGATCCAGCAGATATACAAACAGCCATTAATCAGCTCTATACACGTGTAAATAAGATGGGGCTTTCTGAAATCTCTATTCGCCAAGAAGGTGAGACTATCAACCTAGACTTCCCTAGCGCTCAAGGCCTTTCTGCCTCAGAGCTTATTGAAGCAACGTCCATGAAATTCCATATGGTGAATGAATTATTTGCACCTGAAAATCCCGTATGCGGCATAGACTCCGGTGCATTTCTACAAGAAATTTGGAATGAAGCTGTTGTCACCAATCGAAAAGATGTCGATAGCATTAACCAAATTGCACGCGACCATCTCTACGGCGAGGGGCTAACTTCTGCCCAGGCACAACCTCCTAATGAAACTTCTGAAAAACTATTTAACTTAGGGCTGAGAATTGCTACTAATGAAGATAGAGCGTCCACCTCTTTAGACAATAATTTATCCAAAATATGTTTGAAAAGCAAAGTACATGAAGGGCAACACAACCCTTTAATGATTTTAATGCACAGCTTTGCTCTCGATGGCAGCTCTTTAACCAATGTACGCGGCGGCTATGATTCTACCAGAGGCAACATTTTGCTCTTTGAAGTAAAGTCCAGTGTAACGACACCTAAAGGTGAAAAGATAGACCCTAGCAACACCTTTGCTAAATGGACCTCCACTTTTGGAGAGAAAAATGTGAAGGGAACCAATATGGGCTCCTACACTCAAGATAGAGGATGGCGCATGGGTGTTGTTCTCAATAATGAAGTAATTAGCGCCCCAGCTGTTTCTGGAGAACTTCAAGGTAGAGCTTCAATTGAAGGAAACTTTACACAAAGCGAAATTAATCGATTAGAATCTGATCTAAAAGCTGGCTCTCTCTCTTTCACACCCCACATTTTAATGGAAAAGAACATCAGCCCCGAGCTTGGAGCTCACGACCGTATGCTAGGTATTGCTTCTACGATAGTCGCCCTGGTGCTGGTTATCCTTGTAATGGTGGGATACTACCGTTTTGCCGGTTTTATCGCCTCTCTTGCTATTATCTTTAACCTCTTAATCATGTGGGCAACCCTGCAAAACCTACACGCCACTATCACCCTTGCAGGTATTGCTGGAGTAATTTTAACCATCGGTATGGCTGTAGATGCCAACGTTCTTGTATTTGAAAGAATTCGAGAAGAATATGTGATAACTAAGCAGATTAAAAGCGCTATCTCAATTGGGTATAAAAAAGCTTATACAGCTATTATTGACTCCAATATCACCACGATTATTGCTGCACTAATTTTATTAAACTTTGACTCGGGACCAATCAAAGGTTTTGCAATCAGCCTCATTATAGGTATCGTTTCATCTATGTTTACAGCACTTTTCGTGACAAAAACATTCTTTGAAAGATGGGCAATAAAAAACCCTGATAAGCAAATAACCATGTCTCAAATCCTTGGCAAGAGCCATTTTCCATTCCTCAAATATGCTAAGATGAGCTTTATCGGTGTATTTTGTATTTGTCTACTTGGAGGCTCTATTCTTATGGAGAAAAAGGATTCCATAGTAGGTATGGATTTTGCTGGTGGATACTCTTTCCATTTACAACTAGACCCTGAAACACATACGCAAGATCATCAAATGATCACTGAAAATGCGCTACTGCGTGCGGGTATAAAAAAGCAACATTTCTCTGTCAAAACACTCTCTCCTAATAACCATCTTAAAGTATTGCTTTCGAAGAATGTTAACCTAGATGCTATCGAACTCACCCAAGATCTAGCAAATACAGACGAAGCAACGTATAACGAGAATCCAATTGTAGGAAAAGTAATCCAAGCTTTAAACAATTCTGATATCTCTCTTGTCAAAGAAAATCAAGAGACGATCAACAAAACATGGAGCAGCATGAGCGGGCAAATGTCGTCAGCAATGCGTAACCAAGCCATAGCAGGTCTACTTCTAGCCTTGGTATGTATCCTCATCTATATCACTGTCAGATTCGAATTAGTCTATGCACTTAGTGCAACAATTGGACTGGTCATCGATGTTATTGTCACCGTGGCTATTATTGCTACTTTGCACGCTTTAGGAGTGCCTATTCAATTTGATCTAAATACTATAGCAGCCATGATGGTAATTATTGGGTACTCTCTCAATGACTCAATTATCATTTTCGACCGTATTAGAGAAGATAGAAAAAACAATCCTACAGGCTCTTTAAGAGCTGTGATTGATAGTGCTCTAAACACCACTCTAAGCCGCACCATTATGACAAGCACAACAACTCTTGTTGTACTTGTTGCTCTGTTAACTATTGGAGGCTCTTCTATTTTTGGCTTCTCTTTAGTAACTATTATTGGTGTTATTTTTGGAACATTTTCTTCCCTTTTCTTAGCAGCCCCACTTGTTTTATTTTTTGAGAAAAAAAAGAATAGGCGCCTACCTAAAATTTAAGGTATAGAGAAAAATAGAGTAGAAAAAGTATCCAAAACATGTTAACAAGAGGAAAAAGCATGGAAACATTTTTTGGAAACTGGAGACTCTCTCGAGAACTACATATGGGTACCTCCTAAGAAAGATACTAAGTGGATTAATGAAATAGTATCCGAGTTCAATATTCATCCGATCGTTGCTCAAATATTGTTATCAAGAGGGTTTGATAGCTTAGAAAGCGTCCACGATTTCTTATACGCCAAATTACCCAGCTTACATCCACCAAATCTAATGCATGACATGGATAAAGCTATTACACGTGTTGTAAAAGCTATCAAAGCTAAGGAAACAATCCTTATCTATGGTGACAACGATGTCGATGGCATGACTGGGACAGCTTTACTTGTTGATTTTTTAAGACAAATCGGCGGCCAGGTTCTTTACTACGTTCCCAACAGAACAAATATCAGCTCTACCATGATTGATACTGCTCTAGATTTTTCTTTAAAAAATAATTGTACACTTATTATCACAGTAGACTGCGGTATTACAGCAGCGAAAGAAATTAAAGAGATTGTAACGCACCAAATAGACGTTATTGTTACAGACCACCACGAGCCTACAGAAAAGATACCTCACTGTATTGCCACATTAAACCCAAAACTCCACAACAGTACCTACCCTAATCGAGACCTTACAGGGGTAGGAGTAGCGTTCAAACTCGCGCATGGCCTCACCAATTACCTTGTTATGCAAAAAGAAATTGCTCCCAAAGATGTGGATTTAAAAAGTTTTTTAGACCTTGTTGCTCTAGGCACTGTTGCAGACATGGGAACTTTACTCGGAGAAAACAGAATCTTAGTGCGCTATGGCCTTAAACAATTTGCCTTAACAAAACGTGTCGGTCTTGTTAATCTTTTAAAAACAGCAGAAGTAGATCTCGAATCCATTAGCACTTTAGATATAGCCTCAAAAATAGCGCCCCGCCTCAATAGTTTAGGCCGTATTGATGATCCTCAAAAAGGTGTGGATTTACTCCTTATAGAAGATATACATCAAGCAGCAGACCTAGCTAAAGAATTAGAAGCAAACAATCTTGCAAGACAGCAAATAGAGAGGCAATGCTCAGAGACTTTAGACATTAACCTTCAAAACTACGCCAACCTTGAAAAGAGCAAAGCTATTGTTCTTTATTCTGATGAGATCCATCCTGGCGTTATTCCTATTATTTGCGCAAGAATTGCAAAATCCCATAATAGACCCACGGTTATCATCGCCATCGACGGAGACCTGGGAAAAGGTTCTCTTAGAACTATTAAAGAATTCCCCCTACTCCCTGCGCTAAAAGAGCTCAAACACTTACTTCTCAGCTTTGGTGGACACGACTTTGCAGCTGGTCTGACGATTAAAAAAGAACACATCGAAGAATTCACCCAATCTTTTAGTGCCATTGTGGACAAAACCCTTAAAACCAGCGACATCCTCTACAAACTCTCTCTAGACTCTCCTGTTCATTTCAAAGAGCTAACCTTTGATTTCATGCAATCGCTTGAACTTCTAGAACCCTTTGGAACAGGGAACCCTCCCCCTCTTTTTTTTGCTGACGTAGTCCAAGCTTGGGCTCCAAAAATTGTAGGTAAAACGCATTTAAAACTCTTCTTAGATCAAGATGAAAGAATGCTCGAGGGCATTGGATTTGGCCTGAGCGATATGCGAAAAAGTTTGTGTAAAAAACACCTGCGTCTAGAAATTGTCTTTACTCCCCATATCAATATGTTCCTCAATAAACCGAGTATTCAACTATTGATAAAAGATCTGAAAATAAAAAAACCCACATAACGTTATGTTATGTGAGCTTTTATAATTGGATAGGAAAAATATTATTTATTTATAATATAATTTATTATCACCCAGACTACATTACTAAGTTGTAATCTTCCTCAGTAGCTCTATGTGCTAGATACTTTTCTTTGAATTCATTAATATCGCTAATGTGTAGAACCCAAGCAGCACCTTTTCTGTGAGCTTTTAACATACCAATTCTCGTGGCATAATAAACTTTCTGTGCAGCAACACCCAGTATATCAGCTGCCTGACCTACTGAATAGTAACCTTTGCCGTTGTCAAATAACAACTCACCGTCAAACATAGACTTCTTTCTAGAATATCTTTCTGAACGGTATTTTTTAAGATCTTCTAAAGTAATTGTCCAACGTGTTGACTCTTTTCTAGCATTTAATTTACCTTGCTTAATCGCAACATAAATCGCTTGCCTTGTCACACCGTTGATACGAGCCGCTTCTGTAATAGAAACCACTTTTTTCAATCTTATTGATTCATCCGTACCTTGTAGTATATTAGCTACAATGCCTTCTTTTCCTTCATCTTCAAACATTCTTCCTCCTCAATCCCCAAAACGTTCCAATTGTAAACCGCTTTGTCCTTGTTTTTTTTATAATCTGTAAGATTCATATACTATAATTATTACAAACATAGCATTATTTATCAAGACTATTATATGACTTTAGGAAAAGAATTAGAATAACTATCTACTTCTCTTCGTATATTAAAAATTTTAATTTATCAAATCTTCGATAAAACAGGGCATTTGCTATAAAATCTCTAGTATACTATGATAAAAACTTATGTTATATTTTTTCATTAAACGTCTTATTATCATATGCTTAACCACAGCATTACCCACCATAGCATGGGCAGCAGACTCCCTTATTGATGCTCCCTCTACAAAAAAAATTATGCACTACATTCTTAGAGATCATGCTACCTTTGAGAAAGTCACTCCTGAGCTCACCAGACGCACTGTACAAGCTTTTTTAGAAGAAATGGACCCCCATAAGACTTATTTAATCAAAAGCTCCATAGAGCCTTATTTAACCCCTTCTCCAGAAAAATTAGCCCAAATATCCAAACGCATTGATAATCAAGACTTTAGCGATTTTTACCATCTTTTATCTAAAATGCAAACTTCTATTGAAAAAATGAATCAATTGGACAAAAAAACCTATACATCTGAAGGAGAGGAGCTTGAGTGTTTTTCCGCGCTAAAAACACTAGAATGGGGAGACAATTACCAACAACTGGCCCAACGCGAGGCTAAAATAAGGGCTCTGCAAATCAAATCCGCAGAAGCCTTTGAAATTGATACCGCAGAGAGGATGAGCCAACGTCTAGACAAAAGACAGCGCTCTATGGAATCTAAAATAACTACTCAATCTAAAAAAGCTTTTCACGCCAAAGCACACGAATTATTTCTCAAATCTTTTGCAAAGTCGCTCGACGATCACTCTAGTTATTTTACAGCTTGGGAAGCCGAACAATATGCTCTTCAAGTGCAACAACACCTCTTTGGTATTGGAGCTCAGCTCAGAGACGATCTCCAAGGATTTACTCTTGTCCATGTTTTAGAAAACAGTCCTGTTCAAAAACATGGGGAGATAAAAGCGGGAGACATGATTATTGCGGTGGACCATACACCTGTGGTTGGCATGGACATAGAAGAAGCGGTACAATTAATTAGAGGTCCTAAAGGGAGCCACGTGCACCTCACTCTGCTTAGAAATTCTCCCGAAGGGCAAAAAAAACTCGAAGCCGATATTATTAGAGATCTCATCAATTTAAAAGAGACCCGCTTTCACCACAGCCTTATTCCTTTTGGCAATGGTAACATTGCTTATTTACGCCTATTTTCTTTTTATCAAGATAGTGAATCTTCCTCTGAATTAGACATTCAAGCAGCTTTAAAAGCCGCGCTTAAAGAAACGAATCCTCTTAAGGGAGTATTACTTGATTTAAGAAGCAATGGGGGTGGTTTGCTAGAGCAATCGGTAAAAGTTGCAGGTCTATTTTTAAAAAAAGGTATAGTCGCCTCGATTAAAGATAGTCAAAACAGGTTAGAACATCGCAGAACTTTTCGCGCCCACCCTATTTGGGATGGCCCATTAGTTATCCTCACCGACAGAGCTAGTGCTTCTGCTGCTGAAATTGTCGCAGGATCTTTGAAAGATTATGGAAGAGCAATCATTGCAGGAGATGAGCATACTTGGGGAAAAGGTTCTTATCAAGTATTCACGTTTAATCCTATGCAATCTAGCAAAGCCAATCCCTTGGGAGAATATAAAGTGACCCGCGGACTTTATTACACTGTATCGGGAAACTCTCCACAACTACTTGGCATCAAGTCAGATATCGAGATTCCCAGTGGATTAAAAGCTACAGACCTTGGTGAATCTTTAGTAAAACACCCCATCGAAAACCAAACCATTGAGCCCAATTTTGTCGATAATTTAGAAGATGTGCACCCCTTTTATAGAGCGACTATGAAAAGGCAATACAAGCACAATAGACAGCACAAGCTCACTGTATACGACAATCTCATTCCTGTACTTAAGAGTAATTCTAAAAAAAGAATTGAAAGTAACCCTGATTTTCAAAATTTTTTATCCGTTATCTATAAAGAAAATCTTACAAAAAAAGATTTACAATCTTATGGCCTAAATGATCTAGCCAAAGAAGAGTGTATTGACATTCTCAAAGATTTAATTCTGTTAGAAGTAGAACAGAAAAAAGCCGCTTAAACTCTAACGATACTTTTCCTTGATTCTATAGATAATTTCGGTCAAAATATAGTCAATATATTAACCTCAAAAAGCAGCAATGATGGAAAAAGTTAGAACACGTATCGCTCCCTCTCCAACCGGCGACCCCCATGTAGGCACCGTTTATATGGCCCTTTTTAATTTAATCTTTGCCAAGCATTACGGCGGCGATTTTATTTTACGCATTGAAGATACAGACCAAACACGCAGCCGCAAGCAGTACGAAAAAAGCATTTACGCCTCTCTTGCCTGGGCAAAAATTGATTGGGATGAAGGTCCTGACAAAGGGGGGAAATATGGTCCTTACCGTCAATCTGAAAGAACAAGTATTTATCAAGAGCATGCACAAAAGCTCTTGAATAATGGGAAAGCATACCTCTGTTTTGCTACAGCGGAAGAGCTGCGGGACATGCGCGAAGTGGCTGCAAAAACAGGGAAAAGAACAAGCTATGACCGCCGCTACCGCGATTTATCTGCAAGTGAAGTTAAAGCCAAAATCGACAACAAGGAATCTTATACTATTCGGCTCAAAGTGCCTTTAACAGGGACTTGCATAGTAGAGGAT
>NVUK01000030.1 GCA_002401865.1 Candidatus Aerophobota bacterium
AAATAAATGGCTGCTACTCCATGCTCAAGTGCTCTTTCTTTGTATTTGGGAATACTATGATACATTTGTACAGCTCCTTCTAAGGTTGAAGCCTCTGGTATACAGCTTTTAAACCCCACCTCTGTAAGCATCTGTTTAAAACTTGCAAAACATTTAATTTGGGTGATCTCACACTGCACATCATCTTTAGAATCAGTAAAATAATAAAAACGGATACAATCTCCTACCTCATATTTACAAATTCCAGCTTTAAAAATTCTTCCCTCAACAGTTTTTATCCCGTTCCGAATCTGATGGATATAGACTTTTCTCATCGTTAAGTGACGCATCACTCTTTCTTGCCCATCGCTGCAAACACGTTTGTTTATCTTCTTTTTTTGCTTTGCAACACCGCTAGATTTTTTGCGTTTTTTCCCTGTTACACTGCCTAGAGATTGATCACGCACTGCACCTACTGGCAAAACACCACTACTACTCACTACTACCTGCCTGTATTCGTTCACTTATTTTTCTTATATCCCAAAACGTAATGCTTGCTCTCTCTTCAGAACGGCGCAGATCATCAGGACATGATGCAGAAACAAAGGTATTAGGAGAAAGTCTCTCCAAAGAAGATACCCTTCCTGGGGCGCCCTTAATAGTAAAGACAGATGCTGGTTGTCTAACATCCCAAATTTTAATCGTACGATCATCAGAACTACTAGCAAAGGTATGCTTAGTAAAGTTCATTACAGACCACACTCTTTTTTCATGCTCATGATAATCACGCACCAACGCTCTAGTTGCAATATCCACTACCTTGACTTTACCTCCAAAGAGTGCTGCTGCCAGAAGATTGGGATTATGATCAAGTCGAGTAATTGCAGAAATATGTGGCCGTTGTTTTCCTACACGATCTGCTTGTGATTCTCTAATTACACTTGTTTTCCTAGGCTGATCTGCACGCATATCCCAATGCTCAAGATCAGCACCTATAACCACTAACAAACTTCTATTTTCTATCACTTTGACACAATAAACCCAGTCATTATCACTAGCTTTATAGCTCTTAATAAGCCTACCTTGCCCACTAGCATCCCATAGCTGAACATATTTAGGTGTGCCCGTATAAAAACGAACAACGCCCTCTGCATCACTCTGCTCTTCTGTAATACAGTTTATCCTTACCTTATTTCTATCCTTACACTTATGATTTCTACTCGGAGGATTGTAGCGAAGGGTACGTCTTTCTTCTCCTTTTGGCCCCCAAAGAGTAATATACCCATCTCTTGATCCAGAAGCCCAATCACCACCATTAAACCGTGTTAATGCTGTTACCCAATACTTATACCCATTTACCCCTTGAGGCTTCATAGATTTTACTAAAGCTCCCGTATTCGCATTCCAAACTTTCAAGCTTGCATCTTTTGAACCACTCACAAATATAGTAGGAGAGAGAGAGACTATTCCATGCACGTCATCATGGTGAGCATCTTTAATAACACGAATCTTCATAGGACCAGAGAACTTAGCTGCTCCTCCTCCTCCTCCAGCTCCAGCAGATTCTCCAAACCTCTGTGCTGCACGTTTATTTCTGTACTCCTCAATCTTAGCTTTTAACTCCGCAAAAGGTAAACAGCTGCTTGCTGAAAATAAAGCTTTATCAATAGGGCAGCAATTACCCTCTGCCTTCAAAACAACCCTATCAAACAAATGTCCACATCTTGCTAGAACAGGATCTGCCATAACCGCTGAGGACGAACTTGCTCTTAACATAGTACATTGATACGCCGGCGGAACAGAACTAGTACTCTCTAAAGAAGTTGCACCAGTGAGTGCTCCCCGCTGTCCTACTAAGGAAACTGACATCTAGCTCCCCTTCTTCACTTTGATTTCAATAGCAAGAACCCCACTTTGACTTGCTCTTCTAGAATATCCGGGGATTCTATCATAAATCCCAGCGCCTTCTTCAACAGTTGCGACATCAGCTAAACATCTTCTTACTCCCTCTTTTTCTAACATTTCCCTAAAATTTGGGTGTTTACGAATAGCAACAATATCACAAGTAACTGCAGAACGACCCGCAAAAAATGTAACCGTATCCCCTTCTTTAAAGCGCAGCATCATACCACTATTAATTCTTCCCTCTATTGTTTTTCCATAATGGGTTATCTGATCAATATATTTCTTTTTCAGTGTTACGCGATGTGCTTGCGGGCCTGATGGAGGGCGTGCTGAAAATTGATTTCTACCGATATTATGACCATTATTACCATTATTACCATTTCTATTAAATCTGTTTGACTCTCCAGTTCTTAACCTTCTATCTGTCCTCTTATAAGGAGCATTAAGCCCACCAGCTCCCCTATCATCTCTGCCCCTCTTTGCACTGCCTCTTTCAGCAGGTGCAGACTCTCTGTAGCTTGAATTTAAAAACCTCCTACCTTGATCAGCCACAGCTTTATGGGTAGACAAATCCATCTTGGTTCCACCGTTAGTAGCTGTAGCAGAAGCTCTATCTTGTACTCTGCTTGAGACCTTTAACGAAAACAAGTAATCTGTTTCGCCCTCGACACGACTACACCAAGTATTTATATCTTTGAAACCTTTGGTTTTAACAGTATCTAAAGTTCTATCTTTAGATGAAATGATACAATAGACCGAACTTGCGAGGGCTCTCTTTGCTAACTTTACAACTCTATCGACAAGCATACCTACATACCGAGGTGAGTCTTGAAGAACCACTATGTTTTTTACCTCAAAGCCCCCAGGATACTTTGTCTTCTCGTTAGATTCTTGAAGCTCTTTTTTATAAACAATCACCCCAACAATTTTGTCATTACGCATTAACACTTCAGCTTGTCTGTCGTCACCTAGCTTGCGTAATGTTCTGCCTTGATCTCCATGTAAAGGCACCACTTCTTTTTTAAATATTGCGGTTAATTGTGGGAAGTGGGGAGAAGTTCTAGAAACAACCACAAACGCGTAATTTGAAGAACCTGCTGTATTAAGTTGTATAGTGCTCATAATCTTTTCTCTTTTAATAAAATTCCATAGAAAGAGTCGCATATGAAGGAGAATATATCAATATAAATTTTTATATTGATACGCACAACTAGATGAAACTCGAGCACAAGGATGTGTCTATTCCAATTTATGTAAATATGCAAAAAAGATCTGTTTTGAACAAGCTCCAGAAACTAGAACTATTGCAACAAACCACCGCGTCGCTTGCCACCTTTATGACGCTCGGTTTTAATCTTATTCATCCCCTAAAATCCAGACAGGACAGGGCGCATTTTTTGTAATTTTATCCACTGTTGAACTCATTTTATGAGTACTACCTTTCTTCATAGAAGCTCCCAATATAATCAGATCATGCTGATTTTGTTCAGCAATATCTACAACAGATTGTGCAACAGAGCGAGAATGGAAAGATTTTAAATTTACAAGCAAATGAAACTCTCTTCCTATAGCTTCTGCATATTCAAGTGCATATTGCGCCGATTTATTGCTTCTATAAAGAGGAGCATTGAGCGGCAATGAAAAGGGTACTTCTGTAATATGCAGCGCTGTAATTTCTGCATCAAATAGTTTAGCCAGTTGACAAGCCATTTGTAGAGTAGCTGTCTGATCTCCCCCCCTGGTGGGGACAAGTATATTTTTAAAAGCACGCGTTTTGAAATTCGGCACATCAATTTTTCGAATGGTTACATTACCCGTGGGCGCTATTTTCTGCTTTCTTCTATATAAAAAGTACATAATAAGACCCAAAGTCATCCAAGAAAAACCTAAATATCTACCATCTGGTTTTGTGATAATCACTAAAACCCATACCGAAATAGAAGCAAGTCCTCCTAAAACAGCTGTTATAGGGATCTCTTTACCTTTAATTTTGATATTAAACGGTACTTTAAAAGGCCTTGCAAGTTCAGGACTACGGATACGTAAGAGAATTAGAGAAGCATGCGTTGCAAAAAACGAAAGCATCGCTCCAAAATTATAAAGGTCGGTCAAAAATGTGATTTTCCCTTCAGAAAATATAATAATTACAATCGCGAATAAAGCAAAAACTCCCAAAGAAACATAAGGCGTTTTAAATCGGGGGTGTAGCTTTTGTACAAATCTTGGAATTTGATAATTTTCACTCATATTAAAGCAAAGACGCGATGCTCCCATAAGCCCCGCATTAGCCGCTACTAATAAAATAACCCCAGCAAGAAGAGCAATCCACCCTTGAAGAAAATGGCCCCCTATCCATGGCAAATGCTCAATAATTCCAAGTATAGGATTACTTAAATATTTTGTAGAAAGCTCAATAGGAGAAAGAGCTGAAAGAGCTACCATGGAAATGCCCATATACATCACCAGCAAAACACCCATCGCTAGTAGCATTGCTTTCGGTACTGTCTTTGACGGCGTTTTTGCCTCTGAAGCTAGCTGCGCCATAGATTCAATACCTGTATACGCAACCATCGCCATCGCCGTCCCTTTCCAAAATTCTTTCCACGTAGGGGAAAAAGGGTTATCGGGTACGTTAATTGCAAGATTACTGATAAAGCTTTTGAAGTGAAATACAGAAAGAAGACCCACTACGACAATCAACAGCTGTGTAGCCAGTGTAAGCGTCGTTAACACCCAACTAATCCTTGTTGAGTGCTTTACCCCAAAAATATTGACGCCATATAATAATATAATTAAAGAAACACTTAAAATAATAGCGTTCTGAGGCTCTGCCATAGATTCAAAGAAAAAAGATATATAGGGCCCTACTGTAAAAGCTGAAATAGCAATGGTGACAATAAAGTCTAACATCAACCCCCATCCAGCTATAAACGAGACCAAATCATTAAATGCTTTTTTTGTAAAAAGTGCCGAGCCCCCAGCCTCTTTAGTCATAGAGGAAAGCTCCGCATAGGAGAGTGCCGTACAAGCAAAAACAGATCCTGCTAAAAGTAGAGAAATAGGAGTGGCTCCCAGCGAGTATAGCGCTGTAATAGCCAAAGCATAATAAATGGAGGATCCCAAATCTCCATAACCTACCGCAAAAATAGATCCAAGGCCCAACACGCGGTCCCAAGGCCTCTTTTTTATTTGCGTTACTGTATCTCTACTATCTGACATCTCAAACCTATATATAAGCCTTATCCAGCTATATTAAAGGTGCAGATTTTTTTCAATTTTTATTAAAAAAATAAATTATAACTGAGGTGAAATGTAGTGTGTAAAAATCGCTGATGATTGCTCTTTAATTGTATTCCAAGTAGCCAAATAACTTTTCTCCCCTTCTAAAGGATTGGCCAAATCTCTTTTATCATCACTTGAAAAATGCGCTGTTCTATACAATTTCTTTCTCCATTTGGAACAAGCCTCTTTTTCAAAAAGTGCTTTAAAAATTGTTTCATCTACTGCAAAAATTGCTGAAAACTGATCGAAAAAACTATCTTGAAAAACTTTGGCACTATGCTCAATTGTAATACCATCGCGCGCTGCTATTTCTACCATTCTAGAGCTTGCTTGTTGCCCTGATGTGGATTCTATAATACCGCAGCTATCGACATACACTTTTTCTGAAGCTCCGCATTTAGCAACTAAAGATTTAACACAGGCCTCAAAAGCAGGTGATCTGACTAAATTAGCATAACACACGAATAAAATAGAGATCATGTATTCTCATCTTGCACATTAGCAGCACATCTAAAACCGTATGTTTTATTAATCGTTCCTGGATTATTTCTATGCCTTTTTGAGCAGTGTAAATCTTCTTTTAAACTCTTCCAACATCCACCTCTAAGCACTCTATAAACGCCCTGTAAAGGTCCTTGTGGATTGTCTGGTTCATGCTCTGTAGTTTCATAGTAGTTATAACTATACCAATCTTGGCACCACTCATACACATTTCCTGCTACGTCGTATAAACCATACCCATTGGCAGGATAACTCATCACCGTTGTTGTATCAGCGCTAAAGAAATTCGCCTGCGTCTTTTCTATACTGTTACCCGTTGGAAAGAGCGCTTCACTATTACCCCCATGCGCTGCCACTTCCCACTCTGCTTCTGTTGGCAGCCTTTTACCTACCCACTTAGCATAAGCTACAGCTCCATACCATGAAACTCCCACAACAGGATGTTTAGCATAGCCTGACTCAATGGTTAACTTACCCACTGAACGGGTAATCCGTGTCTCTTTTAGCCTAATAATATCTTGGTTATTCGCATCTTTTTCCCCTTGCATCACTTCTAAAAAGCGCACAAATTGTTCGTTCGTTACAGGATGTGCATCTAAAGCAAAAGATTTTACCTCTATTTGATGAAGTGGTCTCTCATCTCTTCCTCCACCCTCAGAACCTCTAGAGGATGTCCCCCCTTCAATAACTTTCATTTCTGAGAGAAGCGGTTTTACATCTTTAATTTCTTTTTCTTGGGGAATATAGCGCGCTACCGAAGTTTCTATTTGAAAAATTGCACCCGGGTCTGGATCATACGTAGGTTTTTCTATTTTTCCAGGCTTTAAAAAAGGTGTCACTCCCCCTTTTTTTGCCAAGTTTGCTATACCGCTAAGCATATGCTCATCCACTGTAGCAAGCGTTTCTTCTTTCTCAACTAGAGTAACACTGCTTGGCAGAGTGTCTCTTGCAGTTTCGCTCTCACCCATTCCTCCTGTACCAGCACTAAAAGATTTTTCCATATCAAATAAAGTGGCTTGCTTCACACTCTCAAGTGCACCAGACTCGCTAGCTCCTTGCGGCGGTAATCCTTTTTCAAAATTTACATTTTTTACTCGATTAAGAAGTTTCAGTAAATCCGATGGCCTCTTATCAGGGCTCGGATCAAGCGTCTTTTTAATTAACAAATCCCAATCATAACGCATGTCTGGGTAAAATGATGAAGGGAGAGGAAAATGGCCTTCAGGATAACAATGTAGCAGTAAAAAGTAGGCTAAAACACCAAAGGCATAAACATCTGCTTTTTTAGAAACAGGCTTACTTTTAACTATTTTTTGCTCTGGCGCTAAAAATGCGTGCATTTGCATAAAAGAAGCATGTAGACGCGATAGTTGTTTATTATCTACGTTACAAATTTGATATTTATCCTCGTTTAGCACCCCTGTTTCTTGCTGTTTTTGAATCCCTTCGAATAACATACGGTACATTCTTGTTAAAATCGTCCCTTCTCCAAGCACTGAGGAAAGACCTACATCAGAAAGATAAACGTGCAAACCCTTGTCTCCACGGCCTACGAGTAAATTACTCAACTTAATTCCTCTGTGTGCTAGCGGTGTCCCTTCAATACTTTTTTGATGGATATAGGTAAGCGCTGATGCTATTTGCTCAAGTAGGGTGAAAATTTCTGCCTCATTAAAGCTTTGCTTATTGACGCTTAAATATTGAGATAAATTGGTCGTTTCCCCTATAGAGTCTACAATACAATCCGTGACTAAAAAATAATATCCGTCAGAAAAAGAGACATTGTGTACTTTTACAATATGAGGATGCTCTAGTGCCGCTAAACTGCCTACCTGTTTTTCAAACCGTTGTATAAAATTTCTATCTTTAGAAAACTCTTCCGGTATTACTTTTAAAATAAAGGGCTTCTTTAAAAACCGATGCTCAGCTAGAAAAACTTTCCCAAGTGTTCCCTGCCCTATCTGTTTAATAATGTTGTAATCACCAAGAGTCTTTTTTTCCATAATTGAGTGCCGCTGTTTTTCTTTTTGGACCATGTTAGATGCGATCTTCTCAAGTTTGTATTTTTTCGTCTAGAGTCTATTGCCTTTTTTCAAACTATTTAAAACAAAAAGAGAGTGAAATGAATTTACAATAATTTCCATTTTTTATAATTGTAAGATTAAGAGTAATTTTATATTGATATATTTTGAATAAATTAATTTTAGTTTCTACAATTTTATTACTTCCGGGTTGTGCATTAAAAGATGCTTCCAATCCCTACTGTAAAGCGCCGATGAATCCTACATCTATCTGGGTCGCTCCGAAAACAGCTCTAACACGCATCCATATTATTGAAGAGAATGTTACGAATAAAACGGTTATTGAAAAGTTATCGGAAACAACGCCTCTAACTCTTGCTGAAATTATTGATATCGCGCTTATGGCAAATCCTGACACAAAAAAATCGTGGGCCAACGCCCGTGAAGAAGCGGCTGTCTTTGGTCAGTCATTGAAAAACTATTTTATTTTAGCCACACTAAACGGTAAATACGATCTAGAAAGAAGAAGGCAATATAGTACTAGAACATTTCAAAATCATATAGATTTTTACGATAGAGATTATGGCGCTGAAATCGATTTGAGTTATATCCTCTTAGACTTTGGTCAAACCCGTTACAGTAGTAAAGCTGCCTTAGAGGCACTTTTTAGTGCCGACTGGTCCCATAATAGTGTTTTGCAAAAAACCATGAAATCGGTCATGGATGATTTTTATAACTATTTGCTAGAGCAGCAACTATTAAAAGCTCAAGAGATGGATTTAATTAATGCCGAAGTAACCCTTGAATCAACCCAAGAAAAATTCAAACTAGGGCTTGCCGATGTTTCTGATGTAGTACAAGCCACAACAAGTTATCTCAAACAACAACTCGATCTTGTCTCTCAAGAGCAATCTACACACCAAGCTTATACTCTCATTGTTGAAAATATGGGATATAGTTCTGATGCGCAATTTGTTTTTCAAAACTTTCCAAAAGAGGTGCTTACTTTTACTCCAGAAAAATTAGATTCTTTGATTGAGAAAGCAGTGATTAACAGGCCCGACCTACTCTCTAAGGAATCCACTGTGAAATCTAAAGAAGCTGCTTTAAAAGCCTCTAAACTAAGCCGTTTACCTGTGGTAAATACGAGTTTAGATTTAGCACGCCTCTACTACCACGAACCGATGGTAGGCACGGGTTTGACCAAATACACAACCACAATTTCTCTCTCTCTTCCTCTTTTCCAAGGGTTTTATATTTCCAATGCTATCAAAAAAGGCCAGTCGCAACTCACCGCTGCACTGAGTGATTTAAAAAAACTACGCCTAGAAATTGAGCAGGAAGTCTCTAACTATAGAGTCAGCGTTATCCTTTCTAAAAAAGCGCTTAAATATGCCAAAGCTTATTTAGAGTCTGCTAACGAAGATTATGCTGTCTACCTAGATAAGTACCGAGCAGGAACGACTAATATTGTTGATTTAATTCAAGCGCAAACAGCAGTAAGTGATGCAAGAGCAAAAAAAGCTAAAAGTGAGCAGCAGTGGTACAGCTCTGTTGCAGATTTAACCTACTCTCTAGGCCTTCTTTTACCCAGCCGTGTGAGTAGTGATCAGGCGCGATTAAAATTAGGAGAGAGTGAAAGTGAAAAAGCATATTAAATTTTTTCTAGTTACTGCAGTTTTATCTGTAAGTATTACTAGCTGTAGCTCTAAAAAAAAGAAGGTGGCTACCCCTCCGATTACTGTTAATGTCGCTACTACTACATGTGAAAACATCTACGAGTATATAAAAACTGTAGGGCATATGGAAGCTTACCAAACAGTCGCTATCAAAGCGCAAGTAGAGGGATATTTAGAGCAAATTTTATTCGAGGATGGAGGCAATATTAACGCGGGCGATCTACTCTACGTCATTGACCAACGTCCCTACATACAAGCACTGAATAAAGCTCAAGGCACTTATGATCAATATCTCGCGCAGATGCAATATGCAAAAGATACGTTAATTAGAAATAGCGGTTTGGTAAAGAAAAACTATATTTCAGAAAATAACTATGAAAAAATTATATCTGACACAATGGCTACCGAAGGGCTTGTAAAACAGAGTAAAGCTCAAGTAGAAGAGGCAAAAATCAATTTAGGATTTACTAAAATTTACGCCCCTATTTCAGCCAGGGCAGGGTTTACAAAAGTTTATAAAGGAGATCTTATTACAGACTCTTCTCTCATGCTTGATCTAAATCAAATCGCCCCTATTTACGCCACATTTTTCTTGCCTGGTAATGACCTTCCCTCTATTCAAAAATATCAAGAAATTTTTGGTTGTTTAGATGTGATTGTAAAGTTAGATCGCAGCAGTGATAAAAGCATGTACCGAGGTGCTTTGACTTTTATTAATAATAAAATCGATCTTGCTACAGGCATGATCCAGTTAAAAGCGAGCTTTAATAATGACAACATGCGCCTTTGGCCTAACCAATATGTTTCTATTAAAGTGCTTTTAAATCCTGTTAAAAATGCGTTATTAATTCCTCTAGCTTGCGTAGAAAAAACACCTAAAGGTGATAGAGTTTATGTGGTGAATGATTCTTCACAAATTGAGATGCGCACAGTTGAAGTGGGGCAAAGACAAGATGGCGAAAAAATCCACATTAAAAAAGGATTAAAAAAAGGGGAAAGTGTTGTCACCAGTGGACAACTAACTCTTTTTCCAGGCGCTTTTGTAACGATTAAAAAAAGTAAGCAAAAAAATAGCGAAGGACATTAATTAACCCGTGAACCTATCAAAAATTTTCATTCAGCGCCCGGTGATGACTACTCTTGTGATGATCACTATCCTCTTTTTTGGAGCCTTTGCTTATTACTACATTCCTGTGAGTGATTTACCCAATGCTGAATACCCTACGATTGAAGTCACCACCTCTTTCCCAGGGGCTAGCCCAGAAACTATGGCCGATACGGTCACTTCTCCACTGGAAAGAGAGTTTACCTCAGTAGAAGGGATTCAAACGATTGCTTCATCTTCAACCAACGGAACCTCTACTATTGTTTTGCAGTTTGATTTAGACAGGAGTATTGACTCTGCCTCCACGGATGTACAAGCAGCGATTAACCGGGCCACACCTAATTTGCCTAGCAATCTTCCCAGCGCTCCTACGTATACAAAAACAAACCCTTCACAAACTCCCATTATTTATTACGCTGTCACCTCAGATACGGTATCGCGCGGCGATTTATATGATTATGCCTACGCTTTGATGGGACGGCAGCTAGGGATGATTCAAGGCGTTTCAGATGTGGTAGTTTATGGATCAAAGTATGCTGTACGTGTGCAGCTAGATCCAGGAAAGCTTGCAGCGCATCAAATAGGTATTGATGAAGTGGCTAAAGCGCTAAATGATAGTAATCCACAAGAACCTCTTGGAGGGCTTTTTGGTCCTAATTTTTATTATACTATCTCTGTCGATGGTCAGATTAAACATGCTGAGGGATATAATAACTTAATTATTCGTAACGACAACCAATCCCTACTGAAAATACGTGATGTGGGTCATGCTATCGATTCTTTGCAAAATGACAAAATGACGCTCAACTACTACGACCATGATGAGCAACTACCCTGCGTTGTTATTGGAGTGAGAAAGCAGCTGGGCAGTAATACGATGGAGATTATTAAAGAAGTCAAAGCGCAAATGAAAACGTTGCAGTGGGCTCTACCTGCTTCGGTAAATCTACACGTGATTTTTGATCAATCTGAATGGATTCAATCCTCTATTGATGATGTAAAATTAACCCTGCTTATTGCCTTTATTTTAGTAGTGTTGGTGGTTTTATTTTATCTTGGAAAAATTACTGATACCATTATTCCTATGCTTGCTCTTCCCCTATCTATTACAGGAACGCTCGCATGCATGTATCTGTGTGGTTTCAATATTGATATTTTATCTATTTTAGCCATTACACTCTCGATGGGATTTTTAGTCGATGATGCCATTGTTGTTTTGGAAAATATTATTCGGCACATGGAGAAAGGAAAAAACCGTTATGAAGCTGCTCTAATAGGAACAAAGGAAATTTCGCAAACTGTTCTTTCTATGACGCTATGCCTCTGTGCTATTTTTATTCCTATGATTTTTATGCCTGGAATTTTGGGCCGTATTTTTAGAGAATTTGCCTTAACTATTACAATCGCTATTTTATTCTCTGGAGTCATTGCCCTCTCTCTTACTCCTATGCTCTGCTCCCGTTTTGCTGCATCAGAAAAAAAGGATAAAAAGCCCAATTTTATCCAAAAAGCTTCTTTAAAGCTTAATCGAGGACTTTTAAATCTCTACACTAGGGGATTGAAAATTGTTCTTAAGAGGCAAAAAACAACGCTTTTAGTAGGACTGGGCTCTGTTGTACTAACTCTGTTTTTATTCTCCATTCTTCCTAGAGATTTTCTCCCTTCCGATGATTTGGGATTTATTCAAGGCTTTACCCTAACAGCGGATAACACCTCTCCAGAGAAAATGATCCAGATGCAAGAAGAGGTATCTCAAATACTTAAAGAAGATGATAATATCGACCACCTTATTTCTGTTGCGGGTGTTCCAAACTATAATGAAGCGCTCATGTTTATCAGTTTAAAGCCGATTAAACAACGTAAACCGATGAAAGAAGTGGTGAAAATTTTAACGAAAAAACTAGAGCCAATTCCTGGGAAAATGGTCTTTTTTAGACCTACGCCTTTAATTAATCTCGACGTAGGTACCCAGACCAATAAAGGCAATTACCAAATCACTTTACAAAGCCTAGATAAGGAAAAATTAAATAACTCGACTGAAAAATTGCTTCAAAAGATGCGCTCTTCTTCTAAATTTTCTCAAGTTATTAGCGATCTACGTAATAAAGCACTCTATTACGACATTAAACTCGATCGCGATAGGGCAAGTGATCTTAATATCACCGCCACACAACTAGAACACACTTTCAGTATGGGCTACTCGGCAGGTAGGCTCTCTTTAATCAACGGCGTCCAAGATCAATACTACCTGATTGTTGAAACTCTACCCTCGAGCTATAAAAGTCCTCAAACGTTGCAAGAGCTTTGGGTTTCGTCTTCAGAAAATGTTCCTTTTAATGCCCTTTTAGATGAAAGCTCGAAATCCTATCCTGCACAAGTCCCCTCCTCTATTTTCACCAATGGCACGGTCACTATTGGACCGCAAAGTATCATGCATATTAACAACCTGCCCTCCACAACTATCACCTATGACCTTAAAGGAAAAACCAATCTTGGCGATGCTATACAAACTCTAGATACACTCACACAAGAAAGTATTGAGCCTGGAGTTAATCCTTTAGTGTTAGGAAGCGCCAATGCTTTTGCCTCCTCTTTTTCATCTTTGAGTATTCTCACTATTATAGCTCTTTTTGTGATCTATATTATCTTAGGGATTTTATACGAAAATTTTATTCATCCTATTACTGTGATGTCTGCACTACCACCGGCAATGCTAGGGGGAACTCTTACCCTACTTATCTTTAACCAAACTCTGTCCCTATACTCTTTTGTAGGAATGATCATGTTGCTGGGTATTGTTTTAAAAAATGGAATCTTGCTTGTAGATTTTGCCAATGAAAAACTCAAACAAGGACTAGAACCTGCTACGGCTGTTTTTGAAGCTTGTACAGAGCGCTTTAGACCTATTATCATGACTACATTTTCTGCTATGATGGGCGCTGTTCCCATTGCTCTTGGTATTGGAGGATTAACTGCTGAGTCGAGAAAATCTTTAGGTCTTGTTATTGTGGGCGGCCTTATTATCTCTCAGCTTCTTACCCTCTTTTTAACACCTGTTTTATTTTTAAGTATTGAGCAATTACGCGAGCGGCTGAAAAAGAAAAAAGATCTAAAAAAGCTTTAAGTTGTTCTCTCTGGATGAAACTTATGAAAATCTTGGCACACTTTTTTCATGGATAGATGCATATAACGCTCGGTGGTACTAATATCGCTATGACCTAAAAAGTCTTGTATTACTCTAAGATCGGCACCTGCTTGAAGAAGATGGGTTGCAAAAGTATGGCGAAAGCAATGCGGTGATATGTTTTTTTCAATACCCGCTGCTTTTATGCACTTTTTTACTAAATGCCATATAGATTGCCGTGAAGCTCGAAGGCCCCGTTTAGATAAAAACAGAGCGTTGCGCCCGGTGGGCTTTACTTTATACGTTTTTTGATACAAAGACAAAGCATGAAGCGCTAATTTCCCTATAGGAACCATACGCTCTTTCTCTCCTTTACCCTGCACTTTGATCATAGACTCTCCCACGTCGCCCCAGTTCAAGGAGCATAGCTCTGAAACACGGATACCTGTAGCGTATAAAATTTCAATAACCGCTCTTACCATAGGTTCTACACTTGGCTCTTCTATATATTGAACCAAAGTATCTATCTCTTTTGTTGTCAAAACTTGAGGAATTTTTTCCCAAATGGTGGGCGCTTGAAACGGAGCAAAATCTACTGAGTCCTCTTCAAACTCTCTTTCTAAATAGCGAAAAAAACCACGGCAAGAAAAAATAAGGCGTCTTATAGAACTACTAGCAAGCCCTCTATCTTTTAAAGAGGATAAAAACAGGGAAAACTGCTTCTCATCGAGTGTTTGAACGCTCTTATTTTTTAAAAATTGATGTAAATGGGTAAGGTCTCGCTTGTAGGCTTTTACTGTGTTAATAGAAAGCCCCTTTTCGGAGATAATATAGTCACTAAAGGATGTAATTAAATAGGGTAATTTATCGGTTTTCACTATAAATATACTGATGCTGATTTTAGCATATGCTAAAAGCTTAGAACATTTTAGGTCAATCCATGTGTGGCTTTTTCCGATTGCTCTTTTAATCGCTTGTTAAACTCTCTTTCCGCATTACCGTGTAAAATCATAGCGGCAATTGTGGTAAATGTTGCCCAAAAACCTACAATCGCTAGAGACTCATAATCAACAGAGCCTTGATCTAAACTATTTACAAGTAGCGATACAATAGCAATCGATGCGATTACGCTTAAACCTACTTTGTCAGAGGTCTTTAACTTCTCTTCTTTACACGTCTCAACAAACTGATAAACGCTATTACCTGTAAGAACTGCATATCCTATCATGCTAATCGCAAAGAAAAATGTAGATGAAAACCCGCCTGATGCAAAAGTTCCCGCTAAAGCAGCTACTCCAAGAACTGCAGCAGTTGCTGCTAAGGTAACTTTTATACGTATTGTTTTAGTTAGTTCGTCTTTTGCTGTTGTTAAAATATGGGTTATTTGTGCCGGCGTTACTTCCATAGAATTTGTTGAAGATAGCTCATGAGAACCCTCAATCACTCCTTTAGGAGATCCAGCAGATCTACTACTCGCACTAATTCCTGTTTCTATGTCACCCTCAAGTTGCTCTCCGATCGTAGTCTTCAATGCCTCAAAAGTCTTTTTTCCATACATTTTTACAATTTGATCTTTTTTTAACTTTTGTAAATCTTCTATCGCCTCTTCCCTTGTCATAGGAGAACCTTTGAACATGGTAGCATTAGAGCTTTGATAAACTTGAACATCTGCCTCAGTAATTTGATACATGCCACGCATTTGCTCAAATTTCATCTGCTGACTCATCTCTTCAGATACAAACTCTATGGGAGTTTCTAACTCTTTTTTTACGCGGATATCCTCAGCAAAACTCATCACTTCAGGAATTAAAGATAACACGGTAGATACACCACCCACTCCTGATAGAACGGGCTTTAAAATGTTGGTGATACCTGTAATCATAGGCGATGCTAATTTAAGCGTTGAAATAATACCTGTAAAAATTTGACCTACCTTTTTTACCGAAGACAAATAAGTCGCTCCCATCTTAGATATCGCTGTTATTTGCTCCGTTACTGTTGCGTTTTTTGAAAGATTTACCCACGCTTTACCGGTTGTAAGCACTCCATATGCACTTGAAATAAAGCTCATAGCAGTAGAGGCATTATCCAGCACGTTATTCGCTACTGTATCTGTTAATTTTTCAATAGAATTAAAGAAGGTCGATCCATTACTGAGAACACTTGCAACCGCTTGTGTTCCCACAGCGTCACGCGTATTCTTATCAGAAACATATTTACATGGAGTCATAGATAGGACAGAATTCTGGCCTAATAGCTTTGTAGCACTCATAATCCCCCTCTTTTCCCTTGATTTACATTAAATTTTAATAATTAACTTTAGTCATATAACTAACTATAACATAATTAACTATTTAATATTAATATAAATCTAAACAAAAACGGGTGTACTTAAAAATTTAAGTACATAAACCTTAAAGGTCTGAGGAAAGCTCTATTAGTATGTCTTTTAAGACATCTAAGGGGCTTTGCAGGGCATTAAAGGTGTGAATTATCTTAGAAGGGAAGTGGTCTAAAAGAGGCTCTGTTTCGCTTAAATAGACCTCTAAACGCTTTTTAAGCACTTCAGAGTCCTGATCATCGAGCCTTTTTTCAATTAAAGCTCTCCTCTGGATCCTTTTAATCAAGGTTTGATCATCTTTAGCCTTGAGTAAGATAATCGTTTTAACATCTACATAATGCGATAAAATATTGACCTGCTCCACGGTTCTAGGGATACCGTCAAGAAGGAGTAATTGTTGAGAGGGAAAGTATTTATTCGTAGCGATAAGGCCCGATACGTAGTTATACCAGATTTGAATAGTAACATGATCTGGAAGCAGCTTTCCTTGAGAGGCATATTGGTGGTAAAGCACTCCTGAGGGAGATTCAGGGGAAAGACCTCTAAAAATATCGCCTGAGGAGAGGTGGAAGTGGTTACCTGCACTGGAGAGAAATTTTCCCATAGTCCCCTTACCTGATCCTGGAGGACCAAAGATGAGAATGGCTTTAAATTTGGTTTTAAGGGCGGGAGGTAATCCCTTTGATTTTAGCATAATTTTACTCCACTAAACTAATAACTTTGAGAACGTCCACAACTACACGAGCCCTGAACATTGGGATTGGATATTTTAAAGCCTGCACCGTTGAGGCCATCGACATAGTCAACTAAGGCTCCGAGCAGTCTAGACAGGCGTGCTTTTGCCACATAAATCTCTATCCCATGCGAGAGAAAAACGGTATCCTCATCACTGGCCTTTTCTGAAAAATCCAATATATATTCAAATCCCCCACACCCGCCAGGTTTATCTGAAAGACGTAGACCCCAGCCCTCTTTATTTTCCCCTTTAAGTACCTCTTTAAAGCGCTCAGCACCTTTTGGGGTAAAGGAGATCGTTGTAGAATCTAAAGGCTCGTCAATAATAGCGTTTAAGCTCTTTATAAGGGACTCTAGCTCTTGCTCGCTATAACCATGGCTCAACACGCCCACTTCCAAAGTCTCAAGCGTAGATGCCGCACACCCTGCACACTGAAGGCCAAAATTAGACATCTCTTGAGCAAGTCTTTGGCTTTTCTCCGGAAAAGTGGAAAAAATGTCTGCAATCGTCATTTCTGCCGACACAGCGGCTCTATTTTGTTTATTTTCCATAGTTAAAACTCAATCCT
>NVUK01000031.1 GCA_002401865.1 Candidatus Aerophobota bacterium
GATATTACTACCCAATGGTGACTATTATAGCATAAAGCCACTAAGTACTGATCAAGGATTTGTGGAAGGTTCTATAGGCTTTTGTAGATCGATACATGAAGAAACACAAGAACTAGGATCCCTGCCTACTACAGTTATACAACTATACCATCTAAAGATTGGACCTATTATGGAAGTGTTTCGTCAAGCACGAGAACGCATCAATGACCAAGAAATAACATGGGCAGCAAGTGTATCATATAAAGCAGATATTACAGAAAAAGCTCATAACACAGTTAACAGCCAATCGTTTGTATATACCCTTTTAAAAGCAGGCGGAATTGAAAATAAAGAATTTCTATACGGCAGTCACTCTTCCAGAACAGGCCCAAAAGATCGCGAGTTTTATGATTTAACACGGTGCAATATTGATAGTTATTGGGGACAATACGCTAGGATACCTGTACACATTAATCCTAGAGACCTTTTATTGTGGGTGACCTCAGCTGCAGAGGCTTATGCTGAGGATAAACAAGCTACTTGCGAGGTTATGCAATCGCGACTCGTAGAACAAATAAGTGTGAAAGAAGAAACAGATACAGAAACGGAAGAAAGCCCTACACATGGCGCTGCTGTTGAGCCAAAGAGCACTGTTGCAGGTCAAATTGCTGGTACAACGATTGGATTGCTTGCTTTAGCAGCAGGCGGAATAGCCTTCTTTTTTCAAAAAGAACAACGTAAGAAGTAATAATAAGTATTACTTTTTAAGCTTCTCTGTGAGTATTTGTTTTACAATATCTGGAGAGGCTGTTCCCTTAGACTCTTTCATCACTTGCCCAACAAGATAGTTGAAAGCGCGATCTTTACCACTTTTAAACGCTTCAATCGAGGAAGGGTTAGCGTCAAGAACCTGGGTTACAATTGTATCAATTGCTGAGGCGTCATCTAACGTTTTAAAGTGGGGATTTTCCTCTAAAATTTTTAAGGGGCTTTTTCCAATATGTTCACACATAATAGTAGCCATCTCTTTAGCAATGCGTCCCGTGATTTTTTTCTCTGCTAAAAGATTTACCAGCATAGCTACATGTTCGTGCGGAATGTCTGAGGTGTGTAGCTGCATATCAGCATCATTAAGTCTGCCAACAAACTCTATCGAAATCCATTTACAAAGCTCTACTGCGTGAGACGTAAAAACTAAAGCTTTTTCAAAATAGTCACTAAGTGGCTTGTGAGAGACTAAAAGATCTGCAAAATAGGGCGTGAGTCCCAAATTTTGTATGTAACGCTCCTGCCTCGCATGAGGAAACTCTGGAAGATCTTTGGCTATAGCTTCAATTTGCTCTGCCGCTATATAAAGAGGGGGGAGGTCTGGCTCTGGACAATATCTATAATCACTAGCGCTCTCTTTTTCCCGCATAATAGGTGTAGACTTAGTCTTTAAATCAAAACGCGCTGTAGCTGTTTTTACAACTAGTTTAGGATCCTCGTCTGGGCGCGACTCATACGCTGCAATTTGCTTTTTAACTTGATCTGCAATCGCTATCTCCATATGATTAAACGAGTTAACGTTTTTTACTTCGATCTTATTGCGATACTCTATTTCACCTTTAATCCTTACAGAAACGTTCGTGTCCATTCTAAATGAACCCTCTTCTAACTGGCAGTCACTAATCTCTAAATATTCTGCAATCGCTTTTACCGCTTTAGCAAAAGCTACAGCCTCTTTAGCAGAGCGCATACAAGGTGTGGATACAATCTCTATTAAAGGTGTACCTGCCCGGTTAAAATCTACACCTGCAAAGTCTGTAAAATGGCGAATAATTCCTGCATCATCTTCTAAATGCGCTCTATCAATAAAAAAGGTCTTTTCTTTCCCATCGACTAAAGCATCAATCCTACCACCTATAAGTATAGGGTGAAAAAACTGAGTGATCTGAAAATTTCTAGGACAATCGGGATAAAAATAGGACTTTCGATCAAATGCGCTTACCGGCGCTATTTTACTCTTTAAAGCCAATCCAAGAGCTATAGCTTTATCTACTGCTGCCTGGTTTAAACGGGGCAAAGAGCCTGGCTGCGCCGTATTTACAAAATCAATATGGGTATTGGGCTCTGCACCAAATTGATTGGGCGATGAAGAAAAAAGCTTAGTCTTTGTATTGAGCTGAAGATGAATCTCCAAACCAATAATTACTTCCCAGTTATTATCACTACCTTTACTCATATTCTTATGCACCCTAACAATAAACTTTTCTGATTCACTAGCTAGCCTCTTTATCAAACAGGGGAGGCAAACTTTGCTTACTACTAATACTTTTTTCCAACTGCCTAGCAAAGTGCAAAACGCGCTTATCTGCAAAACGGGGCCCTATAAACTGCAACCCTAGCGGCATATTATTTTCATCGAACCCTGAAGGAACACTCACAGCTGGAAGACCTGCTAAGTTAGCAGAGGTGGTATAAAGATCTTGTAGATACATCTCTACAGGATCTTGAATCGAACCTATCTCAAAAGCTGATGAACCTGTTGTTGGCATAGCCACTACATCACACTCTTTAAATGCTCTCTTAAAATCATCTATGATTAAACGTCTAATTTTTTGCGCTTTATGATAATACTCACTCGAATGCCCCGCAGAAAGTACAAAAGCTCCGGTTAAAAGGCGCATCTTCACTTCCAAACCAAGCCCTTCTGTTCTAGATAAATTATACACCTCGCTTAAATTTTTAGCATGAGGCGAGCGGTACCCATAACGTATACCATCAAATCTAGCCAAATTAGTCGAGGCTTCTGCGGTAGAGATAATGTAGTAAGCTTGAATTGCATACTCTGAGTGACTTAAGTCTACTTGCTTAATTTTTACACCCAGGTCCTCAAGACGTTTGATTGCCACGTCGAAATAGTTTTGATGCTCTTTAGAAAGATGGTTTAGAAAACTACTAGGTATCCCTATGGTTTTTCCTAAAATCGATTGATCTAACCCTTCTAAATAATTCTCTGCTAATCTAGTTGAACAAGTAGAGTCATGAACGCATGGTCTACCAATCACCCCCATGATAAGCGCAGCATCTTCCACACATGTAGCAAAAGGGCCTATCTGATCAAGAGATGAGGCAAAAGCTACAAGGCCATGTCTTGAAACTCTTCCATAAGTAGGCTTAAAACCAACTGTTCCTGTAAACGCTGCTGGCTGTCTAACTGATCCACCTGTGTCTGTTCCCAAAGATAGGGGAGCTAAACGCGCTGCAACCGCCGCTGCTGATCCTCCAGAAGATCCTCCAGGAGAGGTGGAGAGATTCCATGGATTACGTGTATAGCCAAAATACGATGTTTCACACGAAGATCCCATCGCAAATTCATCCAGATTAGTCTTTCCTATGATAATTGCATCTTCTTTTTCTAAAAGCTCAACCACTGTCGCTGAATAGGGCGCTATGTAGTTTTTCAAATATTTGGAAGCGCAGGACGTTGCCATGCCGGCAATGTTGATATTGTCTTTTATCGCAATTGGAATGCCTGCAAGCTTGCCAACATGCTCTCCGCGCGCCAGTCTTTGGTCTATGTCATACGCCTTCTCTAAAGCTTTTTCAAAACATACGGAGATAAACGCTTTTATATCTTCATCAAATATTTGAGCTCTTTGGATATAATACTCCACAATTTCGCAAGCCGAAATTTTGCCTTCGATTAACTGTTTATTTAACTCTACTGCACTGCACTTAAACATATTTTAAACTCTATCTATTTAATACCTATAGGAGGCACGCGGATTAAACTCCCTATATGGGAGGGCGCATTTTTTTCTAAAAAATCTTCCCTTTTTAATAATTGCTGAGTATCCACTTCATCTTCTCTTGTTTTGAGCTCTAAATCGTCGAATAGATGGATAGTATTATCAATATTACTCGTGTCCACTTCGTCTAATTTATCTACAAAATCTACCACTTTTTTTAACTTGTTGATCAGTTGCTCTTGCTCAGCCTCTGAGCAGCTTAGCCGCGTTAAATTCATTAATTCTTGTAGTAAATCTTGGGAGAATTCTTCCATGTCAAAAACTTCCTTGGTATCAAAGGAGCTTAACATGAAAGGGTAATAACCTTCTAGAGTTACGCCAATAAATATGTAGGAGTGCTACAACCTAAGGTTTTAAAAAGAAGCATTTCCCATGCCCCAATCAATTTCTTCATAAGGGCTACCATTAGGAATTGCCGAGTAGTCAGAAATGACTAAATTATTACTAGGACCAAGCGCTGTTTTATCCAACCCCGTGAATAGGCGGGTATATAAAAAACCTGATTCTGTTTTTGTATTGACCAAGAAATGTAGAAAATTAATTAAATGCCAATCTCCTTGAGCCATTGGCTTTCCAGGCGTATAATTGACATCAAATAGATAAAAAATTCTCGACACAAGCGAACGAGAAATACAAGGCTCGGACCAATTCACAGCAAAAGGGCTATAGTAATAAGGATGGTTTTCTATATCTAGATCAAAAGAGAGGGGAGCATTTAGCTGCAAAGAGGTGTTTGTTATAGTATCACTTACTACATGTCTCACCAGCATCTTATCAAATCCTTCAAGAAAAAATCCCATTTTTTGTCTCTTAACAAAGCGTCCATTATCCTCTTTTGACCCTTCTCTAAAAAAGCTATATTTTCCCCTAACAGCCACACTATCTTTGTCTATAGATATGTAGCCCGGACCTTGAACGTAGGGCGTCGAGGTAAAAATATGCTCTAACCGTTTAGCAAGTCCCGGCAAAGATTTAGGACTATATTGTGAGGGTAGGGGCAAAACTTGTTTGTCGTGATAAAGTTCTCTTTTCAACTTGTCATCACCCATATCTAAGTAAACATTGTTGACTAAAGAAATAGCTTTATCTGCCATCGAAGCGCCGGTTCTCCAAACAGGTGAGGGAAAATAGGGCTTGGAAGAGGGGAAATGCTTTGGAAGTGTTATCCCTATATCTCTATTGCTACTGCTGATTCTAATGGAATTAGTTAAAGGAAAACTTGCCAAATTGGCAAAAGCAAATTCTTTACCCGTAATAGGTAACACCACGCCAAGACCCAAACGGCTTGGACTTGAACAAGAAAATCCACTAAAGCGGTAACGGTCAAAATTGTTAATCACTGTTTGCAATGCTCCAGGGCTTACTTGGTTTTGACAAGCAAATACAACGTTTGAAATACGGAATGCTTTAGACTCTTTGGGGATTTGCTTACATCCTATTAAAGCATCAAAGTAAACAATCTTTTCAGTAAAATTATAAAATCCTGGCATAGAGTCGGTAGAAAACTCTGCTATTAGAGCACTGTTCGGCTCATCGAGATCTAAAAGCATTTCTGCTAAAACTGTATCAAGCGTAGCTATGTCCAAAGAAAAAGGTTTTTCATCAAAAAGTATCTCTACCTCTGTAGACTGCAACATCTTTTCAAGGAAATAGAAAAAATTATCTGGAGTAGATGAAAAATTAGAGGGGTGAAAAAATGGGTACGTTTCAGGGTTTAAGATTTTTACAACAAATTTTCTAATATCATGGCGCTGAAGAAATTTTAATTTATCTTCAAAAATAAGACATAATCTATCTTGAGAAGCGCTCTTATCCAATTTTTCTAAACCAAAATAGGAGTATTTAGAAAAAATGGAAAAATGAAGAATGCTTAGAGGGGATACTTTTTTCTCCGCTAATACGGGCGAAATCATCAACGCTAATAAAGTAAAAAAAACGCCTGCTTTGGATTTTAACTGCATAAGAATTAACGCGCTCCCACTGTTTTTAAGCGAACTTACCAAAGCTTGATCTACGTGTCAAATTTTTTTTTATAAGTGTCTAACAAATAATAGATTGAAAATATTCTACTTTTATCTATAAAATAGGCTGAAAAAAAAATGATTCGGTACTCCTATGGCATCTATGGCATCACCCACACAACCCACTCACACCACCGCTAGTCAAAGAGCTGGGGACTTTGCGAGATTTATCGATGAAAAACTACCCTATTTTGCCAGTGATTACCAAAGAGTAGTCACGGAAGCTGCCGATAGAGCGGCTAAAACAAACCTAGAGAGTTTGGCGCGGTTTTTTATAAGCATTGGTGAATCTGTAGTGCATATTGGCAAAGATGTTCATGCCTTAACCAAAACTGAATTTTCTTTTTCTGACTATTTGTGGCAACTGATGCAGGGCCATTTTATTCCTAACTCTCAATCTTTTCACATCAATGGAGAGCAAAGGCCCCATTTTTGGGATTTATGGGTCAGAGTATCTGCTGTAGGACTTTTTATTATATCTGGAGCCACAGGAATTTTTGCATACCGCGCTATTAAAGCCTTAAAACAGCCCATTACCAAATTGTGGCATTTTGGATTTTCCTTTGGCGCGTCGCTCAGACTTATCACCCTTTTATCGTGTGTAACACTGTTGCCTTATGCCTCGCTCCATGCTCTTTTGCTCTCTTGTGATTTACAAAAACTTGCCAAACTTCTTCCTTTTATTGACGACCCCTTAGCCAATGGCGCAAGCTCTTGGAATGCAGAGGTTTTTAGAGGAGCTTCTAACCAAAAAGATTTATTCGATATTCCAGAAATACGGACTATGTTAGAAAACGCTTTTCCAGGTCAAAATTTGGAGCGGATTAAAGCTGAGTTTCAAACAATGTTTCATTCTGATCTAATCCGTAATAACTTTGCAACAAACCTCGAAAGAGTAGAAGAAACAGCTACAAAAGAAGCCTATATAGAGTGGGAGAAAACAGTTTTATCTTGCCTGATGACTGTAACAAGAGAGTTTAAAACAGGCAATTTCACTTATCTTGAACAAACTTTAAATGCCCTTGGAATACATTCCGATCAATACAGCCCTTTAATCCAACACATTCTCTCTCAATCTACCGCTCAGCATAAAGCGCGCGCGCGCGATAATTTTGTACCCCACCTACAAGCAGTTGCAACCAACATGCCAGAAACATTTGCATTTTCCACTATCGCTATGAATAGTGTACGTGCTGCAGCGCGTGCCACCCCGCAAGTTGTTCAAGCCGTAGCGCACAGTGTGGAATCTCCTGGGGCGACTATACTATTTACAGATAGCATCTGGAGAACTGGTGCAGCTCTATTCACAGGCGCCGCTGCAGCCCCAACACTCGCTGGAGTAGGAAATCTCGGAGCTCTTATAACAACCAAAGTGGCTGCTACTTATGCTTTAGCCCCTATGATTCATGCAGGAGTTAACCTGGCCCTGCCAGGTGTTTGGAGAGGCACGGATGGACAAGCGTTTAAAGTCACCATGGAAAAACATCTTCTCTTATGGAATTGTGCTCACACAATCGCCAATATCATTTGGCCTTTTGCTGCAACCGGCCATTTTTTTCTCTTAATAGCAGCGCCTATAATAACAAGTGGCGTTCATCACACAGCTGCTACTGCCAGACTAGGTGATCGGGTCGCGCGCGTTACACAAGCTGTTGACACCAGGGTAACTGACACTGTTTCACGCGTTTACAATAAATATAACCCTTACTATCCAGCATTATGGGTAATGAGTGCCTTGATATTTCTAAACTTTATAAGTGTGGTGATTAGTTTTGCCTCATCCATCTCCGATCCACTTGGAGACAACACGCCTAATGACAGTGATCCACACTGCGGTCCTTAAAATTAATACATAATAATCTTGCTTAATATAGCTCGTTATAATTAAATAAAATTAGGAAGGGTGGAATATTTCCATATTACATTTATTTTATTAAAACAAACTGATTGTTAATAACTTATTAGGTACGTTCTATGAAGAAGGGTCTTGGAACCAATCCTTGGTTTAGCATGTGGGTAAAACCACGCGAAACCATTGGAAAAATCATAAATTTTAATGTGAATCACAGATTTGGCATACTTTGCTATATCTATGGTTTACAATATATTTTTCAAGTGTTTCAGCAAATGTCTTTTAGCAAGTCATTTTCTTTACCGGCCTCTATTTTAATAGCGCTAGTGTTAGCATTCCCAGTGGGTTACATTTTACTAAACCTCTTTTCTTTTTTTATTTTTCTTCTTGGGAAAATTATTAAAGGGAAAGCGACTTTTAAACAGGTCAGAGCAGCAAACTTTTGGGCTAGTGTGCCTAATGTGGTGATGCTTGCTTTATGGATAGTATTGATGTTTACAATTGGCTCTCAAGTATTTGTCACAGGATACGAAGCAGCTTTAATGGGAAGTACCGCCTACATCAACAAAGGTGTACAGCTAGGAAGTATAGTACTGGGTATTTGGGGCTTTATTATATTTTTGCATGCGTTGGGGCAAGTGCAAGGATTTTCGGCTTGGATGGCGCTACTTAACTGCTTTTTATCGGGCATAGCTATCTTTGGGATATACGTTTTAATTGTTAGTTTATTATAACAACAAAATAGGGAAGGGGAGATGAACTTTAAAAAGTTAAAGAGAAAAACGTGTCAATATGCGGCTTTTTCGGTGGCACTTTTATTAGCAACGCCATCGTCTGCTGCTAGTTTTGATACGCTAGTGCCAGCTTTTGCGAAAGTGAAGGCAGCACAACAAAATTTAGGGCAAATGCAGTGGAAGCATTATTACTCTAATAATGGGAAGTGCACGATAGCGCTACCAAACAAACCAGAGCATATGAAGCAAGTCATGTCTGATCCTCAAACAGGAAACAGCATGAATTATGACGTCTATCTTGCGGCTTTTGAAAAAAAGGCAGTTTACATGGTGCTTATCGCTAATTATCCAGAACCTATAAAAGTGTCTGACAGCATTCAAAGTTTAGAAAATTTTCTCAACGGTCTTTTAACGCAAAATCCTCATAATAAGCTACTTTTTGCAGATATTACAACTGTTGGTGGATGTAAAGCTTTAGACTTTATCATTGAAGCAAAAGGTGTTTTATTTCAGGGAAGAGCGATTCTTAGCGAAACAAACATGTATCTTCTTGCTATGGAATGTCAGAGAGAGAACTACCAGGAACAACACTATACCTACTTTATTCAATCGTTCCAGTTTGGAAAATAAATACTCACACAAAAGGAGAAGCGCTTATGCTTAATTTCTCATCTCTTCTTATTATTCAATTAGCGCTCACCTTTTTTCTAAATGGTATCATCTGGTTTTTGCAAGTAGTTCACTATCCTCTATACTACAAAATCAAAGAGGGGTTTCATACTTATGAGAAAAACTATTTAAAAAAAGCTGTTTTTCTAATGTCTCCCATCATGTTTTTGGAACTGATATCAGCAATTTTACTCATTTCAGATGCAGAGACAGCTATTTTTGTTCAATTAGCGTCAGCCAATTTAATCTTTCTTATCATCAATTGGCTATCCACATTTATCCTTCAAAACACAGAACACCAAAAACTTGCAGTCCGTTTTTCTGTAACATCTCTGCATAGACTTATTAGCACCAACTGGATCAGAACTTTTTTTTGGACTGTCCGAGGTATTATACTCTTAATCATGGCATTTCTTTACTTTTAATATTTTAGCTTTTTTCTGCTCTTTAAACGTAGATATTCTTCCTATAAAAATAGGAAAAAATGATACAAAGAAGGGTAATAGAAATAAGTGTTTAAGTGATGAAAAATTTCAATTTACCTAATATTGACGCTATACATGCAAAAGATCCTCGCTCTAAAAAAAAGGCGATTTCTACAGATTTTTTATCCACGTTTAAAAGCCACTTTTTTAAAAACATCTTCTTAACTGTCATCACACTAGGTCTATTTGCCCAAAAATTAAAAAAAAACTCCAAGTCCAAAGTTTTACAAGCTATTGCAGCTAGAAAGATTAGTTATATCATCTTGCTGATGGAGTTTATTAAAAACGCGCGTACAGGCATTCAATTCACCGACCCCAGGCAAGCGATTACAACTATTTTTATGAAGATCAATGATCAAGTAATTGAAAGTGAGGATAAGAACATTGAAGTGAGAGCGATCTATGCTCCTGCTGAAATTCTGCTCTTTATCACCAATCCTATCCGAGATATCAAACAGCTCAAATTGCACCGTTTTTCTAGAAGACAAACAGATTATATACGCCTATGGCAAGAGATCAAAAAAAAATCTAAGGTAAATCAGTTTAGACAAATTCAAAGTATCAACTTTTATACCAAGTCTATAAAAGAGCAATTTTTACTCTCTCAAATTGGTATTCATGACCGTTTGATGCGCTCTGCTATGTATAGGAAAGCACCTGGAAATTTAACCATGTTTAAAGAACTATCCTCTGCTTTTTTAGAAATCATTGTCGCTTATGAAGAGTTTGAAGATTTAAAAAATTCTGATAAAGAATTGCACCAACTGATCAGCCTTTTATCCGTTACGCCTAAAAACGATATCAAAAAACTGTGTCACTATATGGAGACAGGATCTGTACATGATAGTCTAAGTCCTGAAAACAGGCGTCAGCTTATTCAATTAGGAAACAAACAACGCGCTCTCTACAGTATCACCAGTAGTGAAATATTGGATATGAGTGCTTTGATTTTAGACAAGCACCAGTGGGAATTTTTACTCTCCCTACAAAAAGCATCCGATGTAAGTTTGAACTTAATTCATTGGGCCTATGATCAAACACCCAATGTAATGGATAAAATTTCTTTCTCTGAAAAATTACTCTCTGGCTCTTTAAAACTACTTCCCGAAAACCAAGACTTTTCTTCTTTTGTTGAATTGCAAAAAAATGAAGCTCCAATAAAACAAATGCTTGAAATGTTCGCCGCAGAAGAGGGGAGAAGGTGGCCTCAGATTGAGATGTACTGTGAAGGGAAAATCTCTTTTCAAGTGGGGGAAAATTTAAGCATTGATAAAAACCATATTATTGCAGTGTACAGCGCCCTTTACGCTTTATCCCCATCTGATGAAACCCTCTTGTTTCTTTTACAAAAATCGCTAACACGCGAGGGTCAAGAATGCTTTGAACAAGCTATCGAACAAGGCGTTTTAAAACTTTTGGGTGAAAAAAGTGAATTTTTTATTCCCGTACTTTCCAATACAAAAATAGTAATCTCTAAACAAAGCCCCACACTTTTTTCTTTTAACTTCTTCTTCAATCAAAATATCCATCGCCAAGGAGAGCAAGGACATGTCTCTTCTAAGGAAAAGTTTTTACAAATTAAGCAAGACATCGACAAACAAGGATCTGCATGGATCTCTAAAACTCCACAGGTTTGTCTAAAAGGGGAGAATGTTTTTTGAAGATACTTTTTAGATCTGTATTCCCTCCCTTAATGAGTTTAGTTATTGTGATGCTAGGCAACGGCTTTTTTAACACTTTTTCCTCTTTACGTATTGCAGAAGAGGGGTATGACAACATTGTTATAGGTCTTGTTAACTCCGCCTACTATTTAGGTATGATGGTAGGGTGTCTATACATAGAAAAGCTCATTAGCAGAATTGGCCATATCCGCGCTTTTGCTATTTTTGCCTCGATCAACTCCTTAGTATTTTTGTTCCAAGGTTTTTATATTCATCCCATTCCTTGGGGATTTTTCCGTTTACTCACAGGTTTTTGTTCCTCAGGATTTTTTATTGTTATTGAAAGCTGGATGCTCCTTTCCACCAGCTCAAGATATCGAGGAAAATTGCTTTCTTTGTATATGTTAACTTTATACTTCGCTCAAGGGTTGGGACAATTTATTCTTAACGCTGTATCGCTCAAAAGTATTTTTCCCTACGTTATAGCTATTGGTCTTAGTAGTTTATCTGTTCTGCCTGTTTCTATGATGAAAAGCAGTGGGCCCCTAGGTCTGGATCATTCTAGCCTAAATCTATGGAAATTGATCAAGAAAGCTCCCATAGGACCTTTGGGCTGTTTTTTAGCTGGAATGATTATGAGCTCTTTTTATGGACTAACCCCTATTTTTGCAAAAAATATCCACCTCTCTCTTTTTCAAATTTCCCAAGTAATGGGAGGTACCATTTTAGGAGGATTAGTGCTGCAGTGGCCCATTGGACACTTATCCGATATTTTTCCAAGAAAGTATGTGCTGATCGCTGTGAGCTCTCTCTTGTTTATTATTACATCGATTTTGTTTCTGTTTTACAGCTCTAGTTACTGGTTTTTACTCTTGTTTATGATCATATTTGGAAGTGTTGCTTTTACTTTTTACCCTCTTTCTATCTCTTATACATGTGACTATTTCGCCCAACATCGCGTTATTGGAGTCACCAGCAGTTTACTCATTATCTACGGTATAGGTTGTGTCCTTGGCCCCATCGCTTCTTCCTCTGCTATGCAATTTTTTGGCCCCTCATATCTTCTATTAACCTTTGCTATTCTCTCTATCTTATTTGTTATAATCGCTTTATTCTTAATTAAAAAAAATAAACAGAGTGCTGAGGATGATTTAACCGAATATTTGCCCACTCCTCGAGCTACAGCTCTTGGTTACTATTTAGACCCTAAAGTCGATACCGAAGATAAAGAAGATTTTGAAGACGAAGAGGGTGAAATTGATCCTCTCTATGAAGAATATGAAGATGACGACGAACAGGACTAAAACTGAAAACTTATTTCCATACCTGTATAAGGACCTCTACGCTCAAATAGAGTTAGATCCAACCCTTGTACACTCTCCATCTTGATCCAATGTTGAAAATTAATCCCTGAATATACGCCCATAGAAAAATCGCCTTTATTAAAATAAAGACCTACATCAAAACCATTAGTAGAGGATGGATGCTCAATAACAGTGATCTTTTCCCTAGATAAATCTCTATAACATAGACCCAGCTCCATAGGCTTTATAAAAGTATAGCCCAAACCATATGCTTTAACAGGGGATTTTCTAATATGCCACATTGGCCTAGCCACCTCAAATGCATTTTCTACTGGCGCTAATTCTTCTTCCCCAAAATCAGAGCTCGTTTCTACTGCGCTAACGCTTAATAATAACAAAAGAGATACAATAATAGATCTAAACAAAACAAACCCTTCCATTTTTAATATAAAAGCCATTTAACAGGACCTTATTATTCCAAATTTATAATAAAAACTCTAGACCTTTTCACTTCTAAAGGAGTCATTAGGGTTTTAAAACTAAATGCTTATATAAAAGTTAAAATAGATTGCCTAAGTCTAAAACATTTTGCGTAGTTTTAAAGTGGATCTTTGCCACTAAATGTAATTTTTCTTTACCGATTTTTTCGACAAACGAGCATCCTGCTTTGATTACCGCGCTACTAGCGCCCTTGGGCAAGGGGTGATGAAACTTGGTGGCAAGTGCTTTGAGTCCTTTTAAAAACTCTGCTCTTGCGACAATAGAGGCCGCAGCTACAACGATATCTTCTTCTGCGCGTACTCTTTGAGATAAATTAATTTTTAAAGATTTTTTAGCAAAAAAACTTTCCAAAAGTGCTGGTTTTGCAAACTGGTCCACTAAAACGTGGTTACATCCCGATTTTTCCACCAAATTAGTAGCAGCGGTGGTATGAGCCCAAGCAAGCAGGTGGTTAAGGTTACCAATTTTTTTATAAAGTTCATTATATTTTTCAGGCATTAAAACCACAGTTTCTACCTGGCACAGTTTTCTAATCTCCTTTTCTAAAATTAAGATGTTATCGTCTGTAATTTTTTTACTATCTTTTATACCAAGAGCATAGAGCTGGTCGATACTAGCGTAACTCGCGTAGGTGCTACAAACTGAAAGAGGGCCAAAGTAATCGCCCTTACCAGCTTCATCACTACCTATCTTTTCACTATCTTTTACACTATCTTTTACACTAGGTAACGCAGCCTTTAACACACCTGTTTGCTGTAAAATTTCTGGCTCTAAATAAAACTCTATAAATTCATCACTTTGTTTGCCTGTTACTAAAAGTTTTCCTGACTTATAAAAAGTAACGCAAAGTCCTGGTTTTTTAGCTTGAAAAAAGGTGTGCGCCGGTTTAGATACGATACACCCTTGATTACAAAGATAGTCATGAATGGACTCTGAGTGATGCACATCTACTACAACTACAAAAGGGGATTGGCTCATTTTGGTGCTCCACTGGAATAAAGGCTCTTTTAAATATTAACATCGAAAAGCCTTTAAGATAAAACTATTTCTAGAACGTGGTGCTGTACTTAAATTTAGATAATCTTGTAATGTGGATATGCTAGTGATTTCAACGTATAGGGCATATATGTCATCGAGTTTATCCGATCTTGGTCAACAATTAAAAATCAAAAGAAAAGAACTTAACCTCTCTATAAAAGAGGTGGAAAGTTCCACATCGATTAGAGGGAACTATATTACCGCTATAGAAGATGGTAATGTAGAAGATCTTCTTTCACCGGTTTATATTCATGGATTTATTAAGCAATATGCCTCTTTTTTAGGCCTAGATGCCGAGAGCTTTATAAGTAAGGCAAAGGATAGTTTTAAGACAAACACCAATGACCATCCTTTCTATTATGGGATAGGGCCTGTAGAACGTAGAAACTCTATGGGAGGCATTCGATGGGTGCCTATTTTAAAATGGTCTTTGACTCTCTCTTTTATTTTGATTTCGCTTTACATGTTTGCCAAATACATGGACGTTATTTAACTTAACCACGGTTATATTTCATGGGTATGGATTTGCCTTATTTTGATGACTTATCCTCTTCTAATTCTCCCTATCTAAACGAGCACATTAACGCGCTTGTTCCTTGGCATACGTGGTCGCGTAAGGCAATCAATCTCGCGATAAAGCACTCTAAGCCTTTGTTTGTGTCTATGGGGTTTGCCTCTTCATATATGTGTATGAAAATGAACAAAGAGTGTTTTTTAGATCCTGAAATAGCAAAAATATTAAGAGATAATTTTGTATGTATCAAAGTGGACAAAGATGAAAATCATCTTATCCACCACTATTTGCTAAATATGGCTCAAATGTTAATTCCCCATGATCTCACCTGGCCCATCAATTTATTTCTAACTCCTGAGCTCATGCCTTTTTTTGGTGTCTCCTATCTACCAAAAAACTCTGTAGGGGAGCAAGGGGGTATGTTGGATGTTTTAAAAGAGGTAGCCATACTTTATCAAGAAGACCGCGATACGGTTACTGCTCAAGGGCGTAAAATGGTTAACTTCTACAGCACAGAAGTGGTCCCTCCCAAACCACAAGCCTTAGCCCCCATCGATCATGCCGACATCACGGATAAGATATTTTCCATGGTTGACCCTTTACTAGCAGGAATTAAACACAGCTGTAAATTCCCTCTCTCTTTTCAAAGTCTTTACCTTCTACATTATGGAAAAAAAGCAGAAGATCTACGCTCTTTTTTCTTCCTACAACAAACGTTTGAAAAAATGCGCCACTCTAACATTACCGATAATCTCTACGGTGGCTATTTTTCTTTTACTCATGATGAGCAGTGGAGTAAACCCTACTTTGAAAAATCACTGATTGTCAACACGATGATAGCAAAAGGACTCCTCGCTGCGGCCTCTACTACTGGAGACAAGGCTCTAATTAAAGACTGTGAAAACACTTTAGCTTTTATTCTCTCTAATCTAAAAATAGAGGGTCAAGGTTTTGCCTCTACACAGTACTCTTTAAAAGAAGACAGGCTTGGTGATAGTTACATGCTCAGCAAAGATTTTGTCGATAAAACATTGGCAGGGGAAGATCTTGATATTTTTACCAGCTATTTTTCTGTTACGCATATTGGCAATAGCCAAGGTAAAAACCTTCTTGCTTCTACCCGTTCTATTTCTCAATGGGCCAGCGATGATGGTAGTGATCCTTTATCTACTCAATGCTCTTTGCAAAAATCACTTGAAACGATTAAAAACGGCATGCAAGAAAAAAATCCTCCATCCTTAGACACGCGGCAATTTTTAAGCAATTGTAGCCATGTTGCACTGCTACTTTTTGAGGCGGGTCAATTTCTAAAAAGGAAAGACCTTATCACACAAGCCTATGACACTTTAGAGTTTATTGATAGCCACTTAAAATCTAAAAACTACTTTTATCAATACTACAATGGAGATAAAGCACACAACCTAGCAGGTCTTGAAGATTTATCCGCTTATCTCAATACACTGCTCTCTATTTTTCAGCAAAGTAACGACTCGCTTTACTGGAAACGCGCCACAGGGGTAATAAGCGCTATTAATACCCATTTCTATCAGGGGAGTAACGGTTTGTATTTTTGTAAAAACACACCTTTGTCTATAGACATCCCTATCTTTTTTGAAGATCTAACGCAGCCCTCAGCTCAAGCATTACAAGCGCATAACGCTCTTATGCTATATCAAATAAGTAGTGATGAATCCTATCTCAAGCAAGGCCGTAATATTATTGCTAGCTTGCAAAAGATTGCCAGTGAAAACCCTTGGTCCTACACTTATTTGCTTTATGTCGCTTCCCTTTATGAGGATATGGATAAAGAACTCAAAGTCTCCACCGATCACGCTCAAAGTTTGGCCTAGCTGCTACTGCTTATTAAAAAAATAATTTGACGAAATCCATACTACTCAACTAAGATGTCTGGTCCAGAAGAACAGCAATAAAGTTTTGGTTTGGAGTTTAATAATGAAGCTACTTGATATCTCAACGGATTTTTTTGATCAAACATGGGGAGCAAAATGCTTAGGAAGAGATTCCTCTTCTGCTTATGATATTTTTTCTAAAAATGTTATTATTGATAGTCCCATAGGTTATGAAAAAGGGGCTCAATCGCTTAAGGTCGTGATGGATTTTTGGTTTGATGCTTTTCCTGACGCTTTTGCTCTAGTTGATAAAGTGGAGGATTATGGCCATGTGCTTGTTTCCAAATGGAGAGCCTGCGGTACGCACCTGGGTACTTTTCAAGGTATTGCTCCCACGCAGAAAAAAATTTTCTACAGTGGAGAAACTGTTTTTGTCTTTAATGATAAAAAAGAGGTCATTCATTACATCTCACAACTCGACCTCTATGATATTTTCTCTCAGTTGGGAGCGGCAGAATCTTTCACTAGTAAATCTTCTAAAGAGATTCTTTGGGGCAACTTAAAGCTTTTAGTCACTGCTTTGAAAAAAAACTACCTAGGACTTACCCAAAGAGAAATTGAGTGTTGTTCTCTTTTTATTTCAGGATTTAGCTCAAAACAAATTGGCCTTATGCTATGCATATCACACAGAACAGTAGAAGCTTATCTTGAAAAGGGAAAGTTTTCCTTAAATTGTGCTAGTCGTATTCAAATGATTGAAAAGTTTTTAGTAGAAC
>NVUK01000032.1 GCA_002401865.1 Candidatus Aerophobota bacterium
GACCCCACATTTAGGGTTTCCACACAAGAAGAGGCAGGCCAGACAATTATTGCTGGTATGGGCGAACTCCACCTAGACATTTTGAGAGATCGTATGTTTAGAGAGTTCAAAGTTGAAGCCAATGTTGGTAAGCCAGAAGTTTCTTACAGAGAGACAATTACTAGACCTGCAAAATCAAACACTAAATTTGTTAAGCAATCAGGTGGCCGTGGACAATATGCACACGTATCCTTAGAGATTGAGCCTAATGAAGCTGGTAAAGGAATTGAAATTGAGAACAAGATTGTGGGTGGAGTTATTCCAAGAGAATACATCCCCGCTTGTATCAAAGGAGTGGAAGAGGGACTTCGAGCAGGTATTCTTGCTGGATTTAACCTAGTCGATGTTAAAGTTAGAATTGTTTTTGGATCCTACCACGATGTTGACTCTAACGAAATGGCATTTAAGATTTGTTCTTCTATGGCGATTAAAGAGGCTTGTCAACAAGCAAAAGCTATTATTCTAGAGCCGATCATGAAAGTTGTTGTAACAACACCAGAAGATTTCTTGGGTGATGTTATGGGTGACATTAACAGACGTAGAGGAAAAATTCTCAACCAACGTAATGAGCGTAATGTTGTGATCTTTGATGCAGAAGTGCCTCTTAGCGAGATGTTTGGTTACACAACCTCTCTTCGATCACTCAGTTCTGGAAGAGCAAGCTACACGATGGAGCCAAGTCACTTCGAAAAAGTACCGGCTAAAATTCAAGAAGAAATAATAAAGAAATAAAAGGGATTTAAGGAATGTCAAAAAAAGCTACTAAACACAAGTCTTCTACTACTAATAAAATTAGAATTCGCCTTAAAGGTTATGACCAAAAGGTTCTTGATCAAGCGACTGCTGATATTGTAGAAACAGCTAAGCGCACAGGTGCTTTAGTTGTTGGGCCTATCCCTATCCCCACAAAAAGAGAAATTTATACTGTTCTAAGATCTCCTCACGTGCATAAAAAATCTCGAGAGCAATTTGAGATTCGAACACACAGCAGACTTTTAGAAATTCTTAATCCTAGTATAGATACTATTGAGAATCTAAAAACTTTGACTGTTGCAGCAGGCGTAGACATTACAGTAAAAGCTGCTTAATTAGCGTCCCGTTTTTTTTTAAACGGGTCCTAATAATCTGGGTAAGGGCTATCAGAATACATATCTTCAAAAGGTGGTGGGTTAGATATTTTCATATATTTAGCAATAACTTTTCCACCAGAAATAACGATATAGTAACGCCTTTGCTCCACTACACGTCTTCCCATACGCATTCTTTCTACATATTCATAAGTTTCTACATCTGCACCTTTAGAATAGATCGTATAAGGGGTGCCGTACTGCTTAGTTAAAGCTTTGACACTCATTCCCTCTTCAACATTTTCATACCCTTCACTGGTCATCAACTTTTCACCTGTACACCCAGTGAGAGTAACAGCAGCAGTAATCAAGAATAAAAATATATAACGTAACATCAGGCAGTAAATTATTTGTGGTTTTAATTTACTAATAGTTTTAAAGATTTAATTTTTCAATAAAATTTATTTTAGTCGCCAGTTTTCCACATTTTTCCGTGGATCACTGTACGGAAATCATCTACCGTAGCATATTCAGCATGAACACTATAACCGCCCTCTTTCCCTGCTTCATAGCTTTCAAATCCTTCAAAGCCTAATTCTCCTAAACGAAATTCCCACGCTAAACGGTCCATACTTACCAGTCCTGAACCTACAACTTTACCAATAGCTTGGTTTGTTAGCTCAATATTAAAGCCTTTTTCTTTCATGTCGGTAATAATAAAATGGTTATGCATAATATCGCTCATTCCATTAATCTGAATCTCTTGTACAGCCTTAAGAACCCCTTTCTTCGTAGCCTTTCCTATATCCCATTTGGTAACATAGGTAAATGACTCATTATCGAGTAGTGTTAACGTTATTTTACCCTCTCCTGTCCATTTGCCTGGAGAAGTGAGAAAATGATAATTATCGTTCAAAACATAAACCTTCTAATATAAATACTTTGTAATATTCCAAGAGCGCTCATTGTACACACTACAGAGCTACCTCCATAAGAAACAAGTAACAAGGGCACCCCGGTGATGGGTAAAAAGCCACACATCATACCTATATTAATAATAACATGAACTGTCAAGTATACAGAAATACCAGCGGCTAAAACTTGTCCAAAATGATCTTTTGCTACAGCGGTTGTTTGAAAGCTACAATAAATAAGGCTAAAAAGGAGCAGCAACATAAAAAAAGCGCCCATTAAACCAAATTCTTCTACAAAAGCAGGAAAAACAGAATCCGTATGAGCTGCAGGAAGATACTTTCTTCCCATATAAATACTTTTGCCCCAACCGCTTCCCTTAATTTTCCCTAGCGCTAAGGATGTTTTTGCAGATTCGTGGTGGTAGCTACTAGGATTAAACCTTTCTATTTGATAACTTTTAAGTACTTTTGATCCTAAAGCACTCATCTGTTGATAAGGTAAAATTCCCAAAAACACCATCACTGAAATGGACAATACTAAAGAAACGCCTATAGACATTGTTTTTACTAAGAAGGGATTAGCCCCGCCAAAATAGAGCATCCCAATAGTCATCGCCATTAAAACAAGTGCTGACCCCAGATCAGGCTGTTTTAAAATTAACATAAACGGAATAAAGAAGAGAAATAGCGCCATAAAAAATGTTTTTTTAGAACTTACATTAAGCCCCTCTCTTTCTAAAAAACTACTCAAGGTTATTACCATCATAAGCTTAGCAAAATCTGAGGGTTGAAACATTATTCCAAGAACAGGGAGCTGATACCATCTGTGTACATGTCTAATCGAAGTAGTAAAAAAAAGCCCCAAGAGAAGAAATAAAATAAGTACATACCCTATCCAAGCAAATTGACGCAGCTTATGATAATCCAGTCCTGCAAAAAAGGCATAAAACAAAAAACCTATACCAAACCATTTACATTGATTACGCACAAAAGGGAGCTGCAATAATGAAACACTCTCTTGATCCGCTGCCATGGTAGTAGAGCCTATAATTAAAAGACTAATAGCCATAATCGCTAAAATAATTGGTACAGTCCTAAAATCTAACTTATTGAATAAGCGGTATTCCCACATGACTTGCCTTTTCTTTTTTTTTAAGTTACAGTAATTCCATGTTTGAGAAAATAGAAAAAATTCACTATACATCTACTTCTTCGACTATGGACTTTGTCGACAATAGCAAAAAGGCTCTAGATCCCGGTACTGTTTACCGCGTCAGTGCTGATTATCAAAGTGCAGGAAGAGGTCAGTTTAAACGCTCTTTTGTCGCAGTAGAAAAAAAAAGCCTTCTCACCTCCTATATTTTTTCACTTCAACTCTTTAAAAGCGCCCCAACTGCTCTCTTTATAGAAATTGCCGCTTTAACCCTCACCACTCTTCTAAAAAACCTAAAAATTAACGCACGTATCAAATGGCCTAACGATATACTCATTCACCATTCCAAAATTGGTGGTCTTCTAGGGAAAATCACAGAAAAAGATCAAATCTCTTGGTTTAATTTAGGTATCGGACTCAACGTCAATCTAAACCATGAAGAACTAAAAACTATCCCCACTCAAGCTACTTCTATTTTGCTAGAAACAGGCACATCACACCCTATAGATTTGCTCCAAACTCAATTAGATAACGCTATTTTAAAAGCGTTAAACACCTTTTTACTCGAAGGGTTTGCCCCTTTTTTCACAAGTTTTAATTTTGCGTTTATTCTCACAAATAAAGAGGTACAAGGCACATACCAAAACAAATCTTTCTCTGGTCTTTGCCTAGGACTGAGTAGCCTAGGGTTAGTGTTGATTCAAGATAAAAAAAATGGAAAAATTAGCGAACTTAACCCCGGTCAAGTCCAAGATTTAACGGCTATAGATTAAGGCTTTCCATATCGACGGTTACTTCTAGACTCTCAAAAATCCGTTTTTGCAAAATATTGCTAATAGCTGAAAGTGTTCCTCCAATAGATGATGGGCAACTCACGCACGCTCCTTGGTAGCGCACTGTCAATTTTTCACCCTCAAGAGAAGCTACTTCAATATCTCCCTCATCCATTTGAATATAGGGCCTTACATCGGTTTTAAGAACTTTATTAATAACACTGAGTCTCTCTTCTTGTGACGCTTTATCCCAACTAAAGTTTTTCACTCTTTCTAAATTCATCTCCCCCACAGGAGTTTGAGGAACATCGACAAAGCTTGCAGGATCCATCTCTACATATTTAGCGCATTGTAAACAAATGCCCTCTACCATTTCTAAAGCAAAATTAATCCAAGCATCACCCTCGCTAGCAAATGCCGGCACATGGCTAAAGTCTCTCATCTCTACATCTATTTTTTGCGCGCCAATGTTTGCCATCTGCCCAAGAGAGTTTCCCAAACTAAGATCAACTATAGATTCTAATGCTCCTATCAAATAGGTAGGGCCTGAGGCAATATAAGAAACATCGACAACAGAGCCATCTTCTTGATCAATTACAACAAACAGCGTAGCTTGCACGCCATAGTTTTCATATTTTTTAGAAAATCTTACCACTTCCATATCCGAAGAGGCTTTTTTCTCTTTTTGTACTTTTACGTAACGCGGCTTAAAAATACGTCTTTTTAGTTTTTCACTCATCAAATCAAACGGATGGGTCTGTACAAACTGGTCTACCATGTAGATCCCTCCCCGCTCTTAACTGCCAAAACTCTTTTCACTTCTTCTTTTATAACTTGTACTGCTTGATGTATTGTTTGCCTATCCATATCAATCGACCATGCAAAACTTAAGATTTCCGATGTTTTAAATGGCTCAACACCCACCTTTTCAAACAGTCCTCCTGTTTGTTGAAGCATGCCTCCGCCCAAGTGCACATGCACTCCTCTCTCTCTTAAGTAAAAAATTAAAAGTTCGTTAAAAGCGCCCTCTATTTGTATCGCACTCACATGCGCTACTCTATTTATCCCTTTAAAAGGCAAACTGCACCCTGGCACCTCTTTGACACAACTCTCTTCAAAAAACTTTTGTAACAAAGGTAAATGAATCAAATATTTTTCTGCTTTTTCCAGCATAACCGATAGTGCTAAACTAAAATCAATAATTTTTTTCTCGTCTAATGCTCCCCCTCGATACCCTTTTTGCCCCATGTAATCGAGAATAAGAGGCTCTATTTTTCGCTCTTTTTTAGCCAATAATACGCCCGTGCCCTCAACCGCGCCAAAACGCGCTCCATCCACAGTGATATAATCTGCTTGCAGCTTATGAAAATCTATAGGCTTATATCCCACTAGATCGCTCATATCGATATGTAGAAGTACCCCTTTTTCTTTACATAACTGCGAAATACTTTCTAAATCATGACGCGCTCCTGTCTGCACACTAACTGCGCTAATAGAAACAAATTTGGTATAGGGCGTAAAATAAGGCTCTAACGCTTCTCTAGTTAAACAAGCCCTACCCATACTATCAGCTACGTCGACTAAAGCTCCTAGCTTATTGTATCTCTCTAGCCCCATTAAAATAGGCGCCTCTTCTAAATTAGAAGTGATCATATGATTAAGGCCGCTAGGAAGAATCTCGTGGTTATAAACGCTCCAATAAACTTGAGCAATCGCCTCAGCCCCGCTTGAAGTAAACACAAACGTAGCATCCTCATCATTTATAGAAAAAAAACTTTTGATTTCTTGCCATGCAAACTTTAAAGAGCGACCATTTGCATGGTCCTCTTTAAATGAGTTCAACAAATCCCTTTTATAAGTAAGTTGATCTAAATAAATCACTGACTCTACCCCTCTTCTCTCCTAATAACACCCTTTTCAAACCGATAAAACAGCGGCTTGCCTGTAGGGATTTCAAACTCTAAAATTTGCTCCGGACTCATTTTCTCAATCTCCATCACAATCGCTCTAAGCGAGTTGCCATGTGCAGCAATTAACACATTGCGCCCTTTTTCAATTTCAGGTTTTATCACAGATTCAAAGTAGGGAAGCGTTCTCTCAGCGCACATCTTTAAACTCTCCCCGCCAGGAGGAGCTACGTCAAAAGAGCGGCGCCAAATATGGACCTGCTCAGCTCCATGGACTTCTCGCATTGCATCTTTGTTAAAACCTTGTAACTGGCCATACATCCGCTCATTAAGTGCGGCATTTTCTATTAAATCAATCGTCGTTTTGCTGCTTTCCAAACAATAATCTTGGTCCCAATTAGAATAGGGCGATTCCAACTCTTTTCGTCTAACTAAAATTTTATTAGAACTATGTTGACTCATAGCAAGTGCTGCAGTCATAGACGCTCGAATCAGTGTCGATGTAAAAACGACATCTATCGCAATATTTTTAATTAATTTACCCGCTTCTAACGCTTCATCAATCCCTTTTTGACTCAAAGGAATATCCACCCAACCTGTAAACAAATTTTTTTCATTCCAGACCGATTTACCATGTCTTAGTAAAATTAACTGTCCCTGATGGCTCATAATATCCGCTCCTATCTTAGGCCCTATTTTACCCGAGATTTCTTTTCAAAGCTAGAGGTAAGGCATAAAAAAAATATCTTGTATGACCCTTTAAAAAAGAAGTTTACCTAGCGATTCTCCTTTAGTTTTTGCCAAGTTTCTGTTATAATTTTACTAATTAATGACAATTTTGTGGTGTAAAATGGCCCCTTTAAGACTGAGTAAATTTTTATCCAGAGCTGGTGTTACTTCTAGACGCAAAGCTGAAGAGCTGATTGAGAGCGGCTCTGTAACAGTTAACGGTCAACGTGTAACCGTACCTCAGCATGGAGTTAATCCAGAAAAAGATAGAATATGCGTCGAAGATGAGCCTGTAAAACTAGAAAAAAGCCGCGTTGTTTATATGCTCAACAAGCCTAAAGGGTATGAATGTTCAGCCATTAGACATGGACGCAAAAGAATTGTTTTAGATCTTTTCCCACACTCTGCTTTAAGGCTTTTTACTGTTGGCAGGCTTGATCGGGATACATCCGGACTTTTACTAGTAACCAACGATGGCCATTTTGCCAATAGCGTTATTCATCCCTCTTCTAATTTGACAAGAGAGTATCTAATAAAAACCAAAGAAGAGATTTCTTCTTTTCACTTAAAAGTTATCTCTGAAGGGTGCTTTGTAGAAAATGGTTACGTACGTCCAATTAAAGTGACTAAAGTACGTAAAGGAACGCTTAAAATTGTAGTGAGTGAGGGAAAAAAAAGAGAAGTACGTCTACTGGTAAAAAACGCAGATCTATCTCTACTATCGCTACACCGCATTAGACTAGGCGGTCTGGTACTAGGAACCTTGCCTCCAGGACAAACCAAAACATTAACCGAATCCGAAAAACAAGCTATCTTTTCTTAAAAAGCCTCTTGTAGAGCAAATCTTTAGAGATCAAAAGCACAATACATAGCGTGATAAGAGAGAGCGCTAGGCCAAAAATTAAAAATGCGTCATTTGTTGCTGAAATCTCCGCTTGAGCTGTGCCATAAGTTGAAAGCCACCGATAAGAGAGCTCGCTTGCTTCATTCACGCCGCTGCTAGTAGAAACAAAATCTCCACCGGCTGGAATAGCTCCGCTCCTAGACACAAAATAATTATCTAGCTTACTACCGATATTGGCTAAATTTTGACTATTTTGTCCCATTTGTTCCCCATACCGCGCCAGATGAAAAGGTTTTCTCAACTCTTTAATCAGAGACAAACCCAAACTCCCCAAAGAGCCTCCCATCTGCCTAAACAGTGTTGCCATAAACGCCGCTTGCCCAAGTTGCGCACTAGAAACATCGCGTAGCATCAGCGACGTTAAAGGCCCCAAAGCAAGACCAATACCCGAACCTCTTAAAAAAAGAATCCATCCCATCTGAATGTGATCGCTTTGGATGGTTATTCTTTGATTAAGGATGCAGCTAATAATCACGAATAACATCCCTGAAATATAAACAATACGCGCGCCAAATTTAGTGCTTAAATAACTACTAAGACCGCCAAAAAGCCCCACCCCAATACCTATAGGCATCAAATAGTACCCTGCTTGAGATTTTGAATAGTTCAGGACCGATTGAAAAATATCATTAAAACCACTCACCGTAGAAAAAAAACAAATAGCAACCAAAAAAAGAGCAAGCGCTCCATTTAAAAAAGCGGGAAGCCTAAATAGAGACAAATCTATTAAAGGACTTTTACACCTATTTTCCCTGATAAGAAAACCTACAAAGCTAGTAATCATAATAAACAGTGTCCCTTTAGAAAACAGCGATGAAAACCCTTCTGTATTCCATGGCGCTTTCACATCAGCAATCCATGTAACTAAAGAAGCGATAAAGGCAAGATACAGAATAACGCCCCACCCATCAAATTTCCCCAAATCTTTTTTCTCTGTTTCTGAAAAAAAACAAAAAATAAAACCCAGGATCAACGGAACAAACCAAATAACAATAAAAAAAATTGATTGCCAAGAGACATTTTCTAATAAATAACCCGAGAATTGAAGCCCTAAAATTGTGCCAACACCAAAAGCCATAGCCACATATAAAGACACCACTAACGTTTTTAATTTTTCATCAAATACTTTTACAAGAAGCGTAATTGAATTGGGGAAAATCCCTGCACTACCCAAACCAGCTACTGAGCGAGCAAGAACCATCGACCAAAACCCTGTGGCAAACCCTGAACAAACAGTCCCTATAACAAAGAGCAAAACGCCAATAAAAAATATCCTCTTGTAACCATAGCGGTTAGAAAACCAATCGGAAATAGGTACGCATGTGGAGCTCACTACAATATAACTCAGCGACACCCAAGAAAGCTCCGTCGTTCCTAAAAGAAGCGCTCCAGCAATAGATGAGCCTCCTAAATCAACGGCCCAAAGAGACATCACCGCTAAAATATTGGTAATAGAAATAGCGATAAAAACAAGCCACGGCGTTAACCAATGCCCTTGAGGTAGTACCGAAGGATGGCTCCAAGAAATCTTTTTCTTAAGACTCTGAATTTGCACTGACATTTCCCTTCGTTTCCGTTTCCATCTGCGTTTTCGTCTTCTTTACAACGTCAAAAATCTTCACCTCAGCATTCATTCCCGGGAAAAGATAAAATTCTCTATCGCGCATATTTTCAGGAGGCTTAATCGAAATTTTGATAGGAATCCTTTGGGCTACTTTTGTATAATTACCCGTAGCATTGTTGGGAGGGATCACAGAAAATTGAGACGCTGTAGCTCCAAAAATAGAAAACACTTCTCCCGTAAACTTTACCCCTGGATACGCATCTATATTAATCTCTACATGCGCGCCCATAACTACTTTTCTAATTTTCTTTTCCGATAAATTTGCTTGCACCCACACATCGCGCGTGTTGTACACCGTGTAGAGTGCTTGACCAGGATTTAACACGTCACCTAGGTAAACCCACCTTTTAGCAACAATTCCATCACAAGGAGAGAAGATGTAGGTGTGGTGCAAATAAGTGTCCACTACACCCAGTTTTTTATCTGCCAAATTTTTATCCGACAAAGCTTTTTGATAAGATGCCTCGGCCATATAAAAATCTTTTTCTTTATGGTCAAAATCTTGCGGCGAAATAATATGATCTTTAAACCCTTTCAATGCACGGACGTAGTCATTTTTGATTTTGTTTAAAAGCGCTTGGCTCTTGGCTATCTCATCTTCTCTCACTTTTATCAAAGCAATCGCCTCTGCTTTTTCAGACTCTAAAATATCTTGCAGCAACACTGCCATCACTTGTCCACGCTCAACTCTGTCTCCCTCATTAAAATTCATCTCCACAATTCTTCCCAAAATATCGGGAGAAAGGTCTGAGCGATACCCATCTAAAAATGCATCATTAGTAGAAACATGGGGCTTTTCATCAATCCATATGAAGTAAACGGTCAAAAAACTACCCACCACTAACGCTAAACCTATCCCCCATTTAAGCAGTCGTCCTACAAGTCCTGAATTTTTCATGTTTTTACTTTTCTCCATAATGCCCCTCCCATTTTTCTACATCAATTCCGCTAGCATGTCTTAATCCAATATAGGATTGTATTAAGTCATATTGGGACTGAGTAAAAATATTTTCTGCTTCAATAAAACTATCCACGGCGTATTGATAATCAAAAATGGAAAGAGTTCCAATTTCTACTTTTTCTTCAGCTTGCGCTACCATTTGCTCAGCGAGAAGTAAAGATCCCTCCGATGTGACAAAACTTGCCACTGCATCTTCAATTTTTGCTATCTCATCGCGCACATCTTTAAACGCCTCTTGTACTTGGCGGGTAAGCGCATACCGCTTAGAGCTAGTCTCTAAACTCGCCATTTTGATTTTTCTCTCTCTTTTCAACGAATCAAATAGCAGCCACCTAACATTCACTCCTACGCCCCACTGAAAATTTTGATTACCCAAGCCTGAAGAGGGATAAAACTGGTAAGGTGTTGGCAAACCTCCAAGAGTCGCTACAAACTCCATCTCTGGAGCATAGCGCCCTTTCATTTTATCCCCCTCTTTGCTCGCAATCGCAATCGCGTTTCTTGCTCGAAGTAACGCAGGCCTCTTTTTTAATGTAATATCTTCCCAATACGTATATTCTTGAGGATTGAAGAGTTGGTGCACTAAACTCTCTTTATGCTCCAAAAAATCTGGCGCATAGATAAAACCAAATTTTACAGGCTCATCAGTAAAAATTTGCCGAAATCTTTCCAGTTTGCTCTGAATATCTTCAATCGACTCAAGCGGTATCTCTTTATCTTTGATGCCAATAGCAACTCTTCCAGGATCAAAGCCCAAAAATACAGAAAACTGATTAAAGTTAACTTTTCTCTCTTTCACTTTTTTATAATAGGCAGACAAAGAATTCGAAAGAGCTACTTTGCTTTGGTTCACTTCAAAAGAGGTCGCCGTACCGATGGTAAATCGATCATCTACACGCCTGGATAAAATAGATAAAATCTCTACATGAGACTGAGCTATAAGGGTTTGTTTTTCAATAAGCACTAATTTGTAGTATTGATCTCTCACCTCAAAAAGAATGTCATTGACCATACTTTTCAAAAGAATTTCCAGCTGCTTAACCAAAAGTTCCGCTATTTTTATGTCGAAAAATTTATCTGTAGAGAGCAACGCCTGGGTCAAGCTCAGCTGCGTTAAAAAAGAATTATTATTCTGCCCTTGTACCGTATGCTGCTTTTGCTGAGTTCGGTACCCTTCTGAAACAGCCTCTAATTTAGGGAGATAATCTGCAATCGCTACTTGTTTACCCTGCTTCGAGCGCATGTAAAGCTCTTCTATTTGCCGTAACTGCGCATTTTCACTCAGCGCTATTTCTTCCGACTGCTCTACAGAAATCTCCATTTTTTGCGTGCAATGCACCTTTCCAGCGCCTAGCATTAACACCACCAAGACACAGCACCACCCTGCTTTAATTTGGTTTTTTTTGTTAAATGTTTTAATGTTAATGTTATGCATTTTTATAAAAACAATGTATATACTAGTTAATTTATATATAATTCAATTAGTTTATATAATACATAAACAAAACAAGATTATAATTAATATTATAGCTTACATTACTAATATATTTAACATGAGACAAGTAAGCTCTCTCCCCGATTAAGAGCTATGGGATTCAACCATATTGTTCCATATAATGGGAATGGGGGATGTCATATTTGTAAAGAATCTGATCCCCTTCTATCTGCTGCTAGAGCATAAGATCAATATCTCGTACGTCATTAGAAAGAATTGCGTGCATAAAAAATTATTCTATTTTATGCTGGGTGAAAATTGCTAGCTTATCAAATAGGAGGCTTAGCTGTGCGCGCAACCATCGCTCGTCTTTTTGGCAAATCCCCTTTCTATGCTCTTCAGACGCATATGAAAAAAGTGAAAGCATGTATTTTGCAACTTAATAAAGTATTTGAAGCAATTGAAAAAGGGAAAAGTGAAGACTTAACACTCTTAGTTAAAGATCTTTCTAAACTTGAACATGAAGCTGATCTTACAAAAAATGATATCCGTAATCATTTACCTAAAAGCATCTTTTTGCCCATCGAAAAAATCCCTTTTTTAGAAATATTGTCCTTGCAAGATTGCATATCAGATCAAGCTGAAGAGGTGGGTCGTCTCTTAACTTTATACGATTTTTCCCGTCATAAAGAGCTTTTTGAGCACATCAAAATGCTTTATGCAAAAAATATCGAAGCTTTTTGGCAAGCACGCACCATTATTAAAGAGCTCGATGACCTGCTAGAATCTTCTTTTGGTGGTATTGAAGCAGAAAAAGTTAGAACCATGGTCGAACAATCTTCTTTCCTAGAGTATGAAGTGGATAAAATGAAGCACCAAATTCTCAAAACATTTTTCGAAACCCACAATGATGTCGACGCCAAAGTGGTTTACCTATTTACACGTATTATCGATGAAGTGAATAAAATTGCTCATCTATCTGAAAAACTAGCGAACCGTATCCGCATGATATTGGAGTTGAAATAAGCTTTATGCCAATGATGAATACTATTTTACTCATCACTGTTTTAATTGCTGGCTTTTACATGGCATGGAATATTGGAGCCAATGATGTCTCCAACGCCATGGGAACCTCTGTAGGGTCTGGCGCTCTTACATTGACGAAAGCGGTGATTATCGCCGGAGTTTTAGAGTTTTGCGGTGCCTTCTTTTTAGGAGGTAATGTCTCCAAAACTATCCAAGGAGGATTGGTTGACACCAGCTTATTTGCCCACTGTCCCCATATTTTGCTCTACGGTATGTTATCCGCGCTAATATCGACTGCACTTTGGCTACAACTTTCCTCTTATTTTGGATGGCCCGTCTCGACCACACACGCTATCGTAGGTTCTTTGCTAGGTTTTGGCCTATTCCATGGAGGAACGGAGGCTGTTTTTTGGGGCGAAGTAGGAATGATAGCCTCATCATGGGTAATATCTCCCGTACTCAGTGGACTAATTTCGTTTTTTATTTTTACCCTCCTACAAAAAAAAGTACTCTATACGCTCAACCCTATCCAGGCGACGAAAAAAGTCATCCCTTATTTATGCGCTCTGCTCTTTTTTGTATTTACCCTAACTTTTCTCCTCGCCGGTGTGGGCCGTTTTTCTCTACACATTTCTGAGGGCTATGTTTTTCTTATCGCCGGATCTGTAGCTATAGTCACTTATTTTCTTGCTAGAATTGGATTTAAATGGACGAAAATGCCTGCCAGCTCTTCAGCGCATTTTTCTGCCAAAGATGCTCAAAGGCTCCATAGTTTTAATAAGACACAAAAACATCTACAAAGAATTTTCCTCACATCCAAGCACGAAGAAAAAGAGCAGATACACACAATTCTTAAACAAATTACAGGATGGAAAAAAGAATTAGAGGAAAAAGTAAATCACTTTCAAACACACTCTGATTACCAAATCGTAGAAAAACGTTTCGTTATTTTACAAATTTTTTCCGCTTCCTACATCGCTTTTGCTCATGGCGCCAATGATGTTGCTAACGCTATTGGTCCTGTGGCGGCCTCGTTAAATATTATAAAAACAGGCACAGTGCAAATAGCTCCCCATATCTCCTCATCCCTTCTAGCTCTCGGTGGCGCGGGTATTGTTATAGGCCTTGCTACCTGGGGGTGGCGTGTTATGGAAACCATCGGTAAAAAAATCACCGTCTTAACCCCTACTCGGGGGTTTTCTGCAGAGTTTGGTGCTGCTATTACCATACTCATTGCTTCTAAATTAGGCCTACCTATCTCTACCACCCATTGCATCGTTGGGTCTGTGTTAGGAGTGGGACTTGCCAGAGGTCTTAGCTCTCTAAACTTAAAAACACTCAAAGATATTTTCCTCTCTTGGATTATCACCATCCCAGCAAGCGCTATTTTATGCGTTATAATTTTTTATTTGATACGTGCACTCTTTTCTAGTATGTGATACTAGAAAAATATGAACACAGATTCCCATGTTGCTAATGTCGTACGTAAAGTACGCCACTACTTAATTACAAATTTTGGAAAAACTTCATCTGAAGCTAATGATGATGAATTTTACCGCGCTATCTGCAGCTCATTGCGCGAAGAGATTATGATCAACTGGATTGCTACGAATAAAACATTTGAAAAAGCTAAACACCGTAAACTTTACTACCTCTCTTTAGAATACATGCCCGGCCGCCTATTGTCGAATAATCTCATGAATATTGGTTCTATGGACTTGGTAGAAAAAGCATTAAAAGTGCTTGGTAAAGACTTGAAATCGCTAATCCAAACAGAGGTTGATATAGGCGTTGGTAATGGCGGGCTTGGAAGACTTGCCTCATGTTTTATGGATTCACTAGCAACAAAACGGTTCCCTGCCATGGGTTTTGGTTTAAGGTATCACTACGGTATTTTTGAACAGGAACTACTTTGCGGTATACAAATTGAAAGACCTGACAAGTGGCTACAACATCACAACCCTTGGGAGTTTAGAAATGATAGCTGCGATGCTATCGTTCGATTCGGTGGTCAAAAAATTGAGCGTAAAGATGATCAAGGTAATACTTTTCACGAAATTATTAACGCCGAAGAAGTGCGCGCCCTTCCTTATGATTTGCCCATCGTTGGCTATAGTAACGACTCTTTTTTCTCCGTATTAACCCTTAGACTTTGGTCCACTAAAGAGTCCCCTAGGAATTTTTTGCTTCAAAAATATAACGCTGGAGAAATTGGCTCCGCTAGTGAAAACACAACACTTACCGATGTTCTATACCCTAACGACAATTCTGAAACAGGGAAACGGATACGCTTAAAACAAGAATTTTTACTCGTATCAGCATCTTTAAGTAATATCATCGACGAGTATGAATCTATTTATCCCGATTATTCCGAGTTTGGCGATAAAGTAAGAATTCAAATTAATGACACCCATCCCGCTTTAGCCGTTGCAGAGCTACAGCGCATACTCACTAAAGAAAAACATATCCCATGGGATGAAGCTTTAGAAATCACCAAAACATGTATCGGTTACACCAACCATACAGTTTTAAAAGAGGCTTTAGAAGAGTGGAAAGAAGAGCGTATAAAACTTCTTCTTCCCAGGCAATACCAATGCATCCAACAAATCAATGAGCAGATGCTAGGAGAGATCAAAGCTTCTACAAATAAAAGCGGAGATGAATTAAATAGCTTTTCTATTATTCAAAATGGCCAAATTAAAATGGCTCACCTCGCTATTTATGGCTCCCATAAAGTTAATGGCGTAGCTGCATTGCACACAGAAATTTTAAAAAAATCAATCTTTAAAAACTTTTATGAGATTTACCCAGAAAAGTTTGTTAATATAACTAACGGTATTACGCAGCGGCGCTGGCTTCTAAACTGTAACCCTCTTCTGGCAAGTTTTATCTCCAAACGTATCGGTTGCGACTGGATTCAAGATTTTTCACAAATGGAAAGACTCAGAGAATTTGCCGAGGATAAAGCCTCCTTAGAAGAGCTCATACAGATCAAACGCTCAAACAAACAACGACTCCTCAACTACCTCTCCCATGACATGGAAGCACGCCACGGTATTGGAGAGAGTTATGCTCACGAAAATATGCTAGGGCCCGATGCCCTATTTGATACTCAAATTAAACGCATTCACGAATACAAACGTCAATTGATGAAAGCTCTCCATTTGCTCATGATATACCTAGAAATTAAAGCTAATCCTCAATCGCATAGAATTGGAAGATTTGCCATCTTTGCTGGAAAAGCCGCTCCTGGTTATGAAATGGCTAAACATATCCTCCGCTTTATTTATTGCGTAAGCCGAAAAATTAATACCGACCCCGATCTACAAGGAAAACTAAAAGTTTTACTCGTGGAAAATTACAACGTCACCAAAGCAGAATTTATCATTCCCGCCACCGACCTGTCAGAACAAATTTCTACCGCCGGTATGGAAGCTTCCGGAACAGGTAATATGAAATTTGCATGTAATGGCGCTTTAACCATCGGTACAGAAGATGGTGCTAATATTGAAATGCGCCAAAGCGTGGGTAATGACTACTGGCCTTTTTCTTTTGGAGCCTCTGCTGAGGAAAATGAACGCATCAAAGCTGAAAAATCCCACGACATAACGCGCATAATCGAAAGTAATCCTATTATCAAACAAACTTTGGAAGCGCTGAATAATGGGTTTTTAGCAGAAAATGAAGCTGAACATAAATCTATTTTAGCCATTAAAAACAGCTTAACCGATCCAAGCTACCATCCTGCACCCGATAGGTTTTTAGTACTCAACGATCTCGCTCATTATTTTGAAACACAAAAACGTGTTGAACAGCTTTATGCAGACCCTATGCGGTGGGCTAAATATACACTACATAATATCGCCGGCATGGCCCCGTTCTCCTCAGATGTTTCTATCTCAAATTATGCTAAAGAGATTTGGGGCATTATTCACACCCCTCTAGATTCTGAAGAGCTTGAATTAAGACGTAATGTTTATCATGAACATGACCGCGTACGCCTGGGTATTGGTACAACAAAAGTACATGAACTCTCTGCAAAGAATTTTATTAAAAAAGATAAAAAAGATAAAAAAACTTAAAACAAGTTATCTGCCGGGAACGAGTCCCCATTTGGTCAATAGCTTGGCGTATTCACCACTTTTCTTAGTGTTTTTCAATCCCTCTTCCATAGCTTTTACAAAACTCTCATCCACACCCTTTTTACACACCAACCGTATCCCCTCATCCCCTAAAGACTCGGTTTCTATTTTTAGCTGAGAACTATAAAAATCATAAATATAGGAATGAAGAAAAGGTTCCTATAGTTCTTGGATTTAACTATCGGTATACCGATCACTAAGGCAAGAAAAGGCAAGAAGCTTAAGTCCACGATCGCAACTAACAGTGGGGGTACAGGGAAAAGAGGGAGTACCCTTCCTAACATCCACAACAGGGCGAGTGCAAATAGTCCGTATCCTTTGGCTGTTTCTAAACCAGTCCAGTTCCGCACAGCGGTAAGCAGAAACCCGGCAATAACGGCAATGGTATAACCGAATATCATTTCATG
>NVUK01000033.1 GCA_002401865.1 Candidatus Aerophobota bacterium
AACTAAGCAATCATTATCTTTTAAATGGTGCCTAGGGTTATCTACAGAGTTTTTAAGCTGCCTGCCTAGTGTCGATATAAGGTCTTCTAAATAACCCTCACGCTCATCCTTACTCACAGATAAATACCCCTTTAAAGCATTCACCAATGATGTAGACCCCATCTTCTCACCAGATAGTAGCACCGCTTCACATGAGCTTAAATCCAACGATCCTAACCCCGCACTACCCTCTTCATTGCCTCTAGCTGATTGAAACGCTCTTTCCACTAGTTCACACACTACATGCCCTTTTTGATTCTCTAACTCTACAGAAGATTTTTTTTCTGCAGCAATAAGCCCTAAAGGAGTCACCAATGCTAGCGAACAACAAACACATAAAAGAAATTTTTTTTTGATTTTTTTCATCATAACACCCGATGTTTAATGATATGCTTACTATTATATCATAAATGGAGTCCGTTGCAATAAAAAATATTTATTAACCTACAAATCAATAAGTTTAAATACCTTTTATTAACTTTACAAAAAGAACTTTGTCCCTTTTCTAATTTTTTTTCTCAGTAAAGCCTATTCTAAAGTAAATGATTTTTTAACACGCCATATTCAATAACCATCACACCCAGCGACATCAATGCCAAAAACAGCAAAAAGCTCCAATGTGTGATGAAAGAATAGGCCTCTTGTCCCTTTAACTTATAGCGCAAAACAAAGACCAAGGCCACAGGAAGCAGTCCATTTAAAAAAGCTTCACCAAAGCCTCCAGCGACGCCCAAAGCAGCAATAAACACATCGGGATATTTCCACACAAATAGTAGAGGAAGAAAAAAAACAATCGCGGCAAGCCCCCACCGCTTTACCCCTTTTCTCTCCTCAACAGATACTCCCATGCCATCTGCCAAAAAGTCTACGAGAGAAAAGGAAACTCCAAGTAGGGAGGTGGTAATAGCAAACAGTGCAAAAAAACGGCCAATAAGAGCAAATAGTGGCATTTGGTGCACTTTAGAAAAAGTTTCTGTAACCGATATGTTTTCATGTAAAGCCGCAGTAATTATATCCATAGGTACGGTTGAAATGATAATCCACTGCCATAAAAAATAGACGATAAAAGCAACAAAAGAACCAACAAAAATACACCGTTTAAGTAATTTTTTATCCCTTTTAAGGTAACTGCTTAAAGAAGGAATAATATTATGAAAACCATAAGCGGCAAATAAAATAGGAAGTGAGAGCAAAGTAGCGCCCCCATGAAAGGTTTTCGCGGCCGTATTTACCCCTAATTTAGGCATCCCTTCTACCATAAGAAAAATAAACGCTATAATCATAGCGCTGCTAATGATCATATTAACACGGTCAATAGAGCGTGGACCAATACCTACAATGATAAAAAAGATGAGGGCAAACAGAGAGATGTGGACAATACTAACATTGTCTGCCACTACGCCAAAAAAAGTTTTAGCAAACAGAGCTCCTCCTGCATCAAAGTAGGCGACCATCAAGGAAAAATATAAAAATATAAAGAAAAAGCCAGAAACCCACTTTCCCCATTTGCCTAAAAAGTGCTCTGTAATAGAAAGCACATGAACACCATCTTTAAGCGCTAGAGTCGCTTCTAAATAGAGCAGGCCTGTAATCAACATAAAAATCCAAACGACAAAGGTGGATAAGAACGCTCCAACAACACCGGCGCTACTTGTCACTAAGGGAATACCTAGCATCCCCGCTCCAATCATTGTACCAGCTACTAAACATGATCCACTAAAAAATCGAGTAAAACGCATCCTTTTTCTCCCATGTAGGACCCGTTATTTTACACAAACATAACATCTAGTACAAGGCAAATAGAGGGCTAAGTATGGAAAACTTTACTCCCTTTTCAAATTAGATAAAACCCTTTGCCTTCTTCGAAGTGTGTCTTTAATCCCATCAGCTCGCTTTTGCCACACCATAATATTTCTTTGTAGCTCTTTTACCTCATCCATACTGTTTCTTGAAAACTGGATTCTAAATGCTTGATGCTGATAAAAGCTCACTCTACCAAGAGCGACTCTTTCCTCTCTTTTCAAAATTTTTATCTCTTTTGCTAAATCTTCTCTTTCCCCAGAATAGAGCGAAACACTTAAAGCGCAACAAACCGCCATAAACAGGCGTAAAGCTCCCATTTTTTTTTTCATCCTATTTAACAAACTCCTCTTCCCTTTTTTTTCTTCAATAGTTAAAATCATGGCCTATGAACAGACTAAAAAACTATATCCTTATCCTCTGCTCTTTTCCCCTTTTACTATGCGCTACCTCCATACAAGATAGGCTAAAAACTGCAGAGACTGGATCCTATATTGTCACAGAGCAAGGACGCAACACTACCCTTCTCCATTTTCACTCTAAAAACAACCACATCCTCTTATTTGAAGAAATAACAGCTCCAAGCTTTATCTGCGATAAAATCCCTTTTGACTGGAAGAGTTGGGTGAAAAAAGGAGCTCCCGGTAGCTCTTCTTGGATCCTATACACCCTTAATCTAGACCAAGGGAATATAACCACATGTTACTGTGTTAAAAACAACCAAGCACTATCTAGTAAAAACTTAAACATTTTCTTCTCAGTGCTATGCAATCTTCCCCTGCAGCTAGTTTCTGAGGAAAAACGGATAGCAACTTCTGCAACACCCAAGCCTGGGCAAGTAGGAACAAAAATCTTTTGGTCTCCTCCTCAAACTTTTGAGGGTAAATTAAACAAAAATGCTCCTTTTGAGCTTTTCTCTGCAAAATGGCCTAAAGATAAAACTCCCCTTTCTGGAGAAACCCTGTTTGCCTACTTTGATAAAAGCAAGCCGACCTTCCCTTTTCCATTCTGGATTCAGGCAGGTAAAGCCCTTAAAGTAAAAATTAAAACAATTGATGCAGGAACAGAAATGATTTCCCCGGCACTCATCCCCTCACAGAACTAGGGACTTTAAACCACGCAGTTCTGAAACGACATAAGACATTTGTCTAAAATAGCCCTCTGAGCTGTGCATAGCCTCTGTAACCCTTAATTCATCCTCTATGTCTATCATGTGCTCTTTTGCAATTCTTTGAAGCTCTACAACTAAATCATTTAAACGTTCATAATAAGGCAAATACTTTTTATGCATCGCCCCCATAACATTGTCTAAATCATCCACCCAACCATAATAAGTATTAGGTAAAGGTGTGTCGTGAATAACTTTCTCCAGCTCAAATAAAAGCTCTTGCATCTCTTTCTTACCTTTCTCAGATAACATCAAACTCTTATCCAAAAATCTTACTACTCCTTTTTACTTCTATTTTATTTATGTCTCAAATCTTCCCATAAAAAACTACTAAAAAACATTCCCATATTACAAACGTAACTCCTTATTATGAACATTTTATTTTCCATTCAAATAACACTCTTAATTTTCCTATATCCTCTCTTTAACAAAACTTAGCAATAACACTTAAACCCTTGTTTGTAAAAAGATTACACACCAGCTCAAAATAAAATAAAATAAACCGTCGACAAAAAAACAAATCATGGTAAGTTATGCAGCTCTGTGTTTTAGCTATTTTATGAACAAATTCTCCACAGTGATATCCCATATACATATATTAAACAGATTTGTATACTTGTAGAGCAAGGTAATCACACGAGAATAAGGTTTTTTAAAGTTATGAAAAAAGGGTTTAGTCTTTTCAAAATGAAGAGAATGTATTTCCAGTACCAAATTTTCTATAAAAAAAACAAAAAGAGATTATCGACTGACAACACCGAAGAATTCTTATCTAAACTAGATGCTTTAAAAGAGAGTCTTGCAAGTAAAGATCTAGACCAATCTAATCTACTTATTTGTGAAGTAGATCAATTGATACAAAGAATACCTAGCCCGGGCATGTTTAAACAAATTTTGTCATGGTGTGTATACATCTTTTGTACATTACTTGTGGTAATTGTACTCAGAAGCATGGTTGTAGAGCTTATGAGAATCCCTTCGGGCTCGATGAGGCCAACGTTTCGTGAGCAAGACAATCTAGTCACGGGGAAAACATCCTTTGGTCTCAATATCCCTTTTTATCCAGGCCATTTTTATTTTAATGAAAAGCTCGTTCAAAGAGCGCAAATTGCTGTTTGGACAGGGAAAGGGATGGACATTCCCCATTCTAACACGAACTATTTCTTTTTATTTCCTGGAAAAAAACAATATGTAAAAAGAATCATGGGAAAAGGGGGCGACACTCTCTATTTTTATGGTGGAAAAATTTATGGCGTCGACAAACAAGGGCGCGACATTTCAAATCAGTTGCAACCCAGTTATTTATCCTCTATTGACCATGTCCCCTATATTAGTTTTAATGGGGATGAAAAAGAAAAAAGAAAAGGATCTACCCTCACTTCTTCTCTTTATCAAATGAATCAACATGTGGGCTCTATTTCTTATAGGAGTCCTTACCTTTTAAAAGGCACACTTTCGCCAGCTTTTAAAAAATTCGATGACCTTTATAACCTTTGGGGATTTAAAAATTATGGCATGAGCCGTATTTTAACAGAAAAAGAGTATTTGCTTCTCTCCGACAAAACCCATGGCATTGCTAAAAGCAGCGATTACTACTTGGAAATTTTCCACCACCCTACATTAAAACATCCTCAACTAATCCAATCAATCCATGGCCATATGAAACCCTCAGTGGGCATCTACCGCGCCTATATACCTTTATCAAGCAAACACTTAAAGTCGATCGCCAAAAAACTCTACACCGCCAGATTTGTTGTAAAAAATGGAAAAATAGCACGCTATGGCAATAACTATCTATTTTCTAAATACCCCCACATGCTCCCCTCTATTGTAGGTATAAGTAATGGCACCTACGAATACTACTACGGAAAAGCTTATAAAATTTATCCCTTAGGCATTAAAAAAGAGCTTTCTGCAGAGCACAAATTAATGCATTTATCTAGTAAAGAGATCCAATTGTTTTACAATTTAGGCATAGACTGCAACCTCTTCTACTGTCCTAAAACACCTTTTGATGAATTCTTACCCTCTAGATATGTCTATTTTAGAAATGGTAATCTTATCACCATGAATGGCTGCTTTTTAGAAAAAGATGATCCCGCACTAATAACTTTCAATCAACTCGAAGCAGAAAAAGCAAGTAATAGCAATAGTAGCCATCACCCTTATATCCCCTTTAAAGATTATGGCGCGCCCCTAAATAGTGAGGGCAAAATAGATCTAGATGTAATTCTTAAATATGGCTTCAAGGTTCCAGATAAAGCTACTGTCATGCTAGGGGATAATTATGCTATGAGTAGCGATAGCCGCAGCTTTGGCCCCATACCTTATACACAGCTCAAAGGCTCGCCTCTATTTGTCTTTTTTCCACCCAGTAGCGCTTTTAAAGCACTACCACAGCCCAAATTACCCCTCTTTGGCTATTTGCCTATGTTAGTAATTATAGTGCTATTATGCATAGGGATAGTGGAGTTTGTCTTTTTTATTAAAAAGTATATCTCTTGTGGGAAAACAAAGCGTTAACAGTTTTTAACGAGGTTTAGGAATAAGCGTAATTTGAGCTTTCTCTCCATTGAGATTCCACTCCATACCTGTATTACTCTCATAAACTAAATCAATACCGAGAACTTCTCCCATGATAAAATCATAATGCGCAGCAAGACATGCTTTCACTGTATCTGTCGTATCTATACTAATTTTAACACGGTCTGTAACATCAAAGTCGTGCTGCCTTCTCTGCGTATTGATTTTATTAATAATCTCTCGTGCAAGGCCTTCTGAAATAAGCTGGGGAGTCAATTGCATATCGAGCACAATAGTGATGCCAGCATGTGTACTTGCCACCATCCCCTCTTTTACTTTTCTCTCCAAAAGAACATGTTCTTGCTTAAGAGTTATATCTCCTGATTTAAGCGTTAAATGCAAACCATTGCTTGAAAAAATCGTGTTTATCTCTTCTCTACCCATCAGGGCAAGCTTTTGCTGTAACTCTTTGATACCCGCGCCTAGCTGCTTTCCAAGCACTTTAAAGTTAGGCTTTAAATTCAGTTGTACAAAATCTTCTTCTTTAGAGCTTAGCTCTACATTTTTTACATTCAACTCATCTTTAATCAAATGTTTCTGCCTCTCTAAAAGATCTAAATCTTCTTGCTTTGCTGAGAGTACTACAGCTTTTTCCAAAGGTTGGCGTACTTTCATTTTATGCTCTTTGCGAAGAGCATGGCCCATGCTTACACTATTTTGAATCAAAGCCATCTCTTTCTCTAAACACTCATGCCTAACCCTGTGGTTATAGACAGGAAAATCACAAAGGTGTACAGATTTTGGATCTTTATTTGTTCTAAGTTTTAAAAAGATCGACTCTGTCAAAAAAGGAATAAAAGGCGCTGCTACTTTGCACAGCGTCATCAACACTGTATGAAGCGTAGCAAAAGCTTGATCTCTATCTTTAACATTTTTCTCAGACCAAAAACGGGATCTTGATCGCCTAATATACCAATTAGTCAGCTGATCAATAAAAGTAACTAAAGGCTCTGCAGCACTGGATAATTGATATTTATCCATCGCTGTTTCAACGTCGTTAATAAGCTTATGCATTTTAGAAATAATCCACTGATCCATCTGATCTTTGGATGTTTCCACGCTGCCTGGTGACCAACGATAAATATCTCTATATGTAGAAAAAAACAAAAAGGAGTTCCATAAAGGAATCAAAACCTGTCTCATAGTTAACTCTACGCCCCTTTCACTAAAACGCATATCCTCACCATGGGTTGCATTACTAGACATCAAATAAAGACGTAGCGCATCCGCTCCATATTTTTTAAATACGTCACCGACGTCTGGATAGTTATTCAATCGCTTAGACATTTTAGTGCCATCTTCTGCTAAAATAATCCCGTTGACAATCACGTTTTTAAACGCTGGCTTATTAAATAGAGCCACCGACAACACATTCAAGGTGTAAAACCATCCTCTTGTTTGATCTAATCCCTCACCAATAAAATCTCCTGGAAACGATTCCATCGTCATCTCTTCATTTTCAAAAGGATAATGATTTTGTGCATAAGGCATAGAACCTGACTCAAACCAACAATCAAATACTTCTGTAATTCTCGTATAGATTTTCCCCTCATGCTCAATGGTTAACTGATCAATATAGTGACGGTGAATATCTTCTATTTTTTGCTTTTTCCCCACCTTTTTCTTAAGCTCTTCAACACTACCTATAACAAGCCACTCGCCATCACTATTTTTCCAAATAGGCATAGGTGTGCCCCAGTAACGGTTACGACTAATAGCCCAATCACGCGCATTTTCAAGCCACTTACCAAACCTTCCAAACTTAATATGCTCTGGAACCCAGTTAATTTCCTTATTCGCTTCAATAAGCAAATTCTTTATTTTCTCCACAGAGACAAAATAGGTACTAACAACCTTATAGATTAAAGGTGTATCCGAACGCCAACAAAACGGGTATCTATGTCTAATTTGCTTGTGATCAAAAACAAGACCTTTTGCCTTAAGTCTTTTAATCACATCTTTATCCGTATCTTTGACAAATTGCCCTGCATACTCAGGAATCTCATCAGTAAATTTTCCATTTTGATCGACAGGACATACAAGCTCTATGTTTTCTCTAGTACAAACAAAAAAGTCAGCCTCACCAAAAGCTGGAGCTGCATGCACGATACCTGTACCCTCTTCCTCACCTACAAAATCATCACACAATACTCTAAAAGCGCCCGGCGATGCTGTGTCTACAAAGTAGTCAAATAACGGTTCATAGTTAACATACTCTAATTTACTCCCTTTAAAGGTGTCTACAATTTCGTATTCCCCCTCTTTGAAGTAAGCCGTTACGCGGGCTTTGCTCACAATATAGTATTTAGAAGAATCAAAATGTTTCACTTTGGCATAAACAAAATCCTCATTAACAATCACTGCCATATTTGAGGGCAGAGTCCAAGGCGTGGTTGTCCATATCAGTAAAAATGTAGGCTCTTCCTGATCTTTTAAAGGCACAGCTATAATCAAAGAAGGATCATCTACATCTCTATAGTTTAAATTAGCTTCGAAATTGGAAATAGGTGTGCCCAGCTTTGCTGAAAAAGGCATCACTTTGTACCCTTCATAAATGAGCCCTTTCTTATGGAGCTCGCTAAACACCCACCACACAGACTCCATATAATTTAGGTCCATGGTCTTGTAAGTCTTGTCAAAATCTACCCACCTGCCAAGACGCTCAACTGTTTGCTTCCACTCCGAGGTGTAGCGCTGCACAATGCCGCGGCACTCTTCGTTAAATTGAGCAATACCAAATTTTTCAATAGAATTGACCCCGCCCAAAGCTTTAGCCTTTTCAATCTCATTTTCTACCGGCAGGCCGTGGCAGTCCCACCCAAATCTTCTAGGAACATAAAAACCTTTCATCGCCTTATATCTAGGAATAACATCTTTAATGGTACCCGCAAGCAAATGACCATAATGAGGCAATCCTGTGGCAAACGGAGGCCCATCGTAAAAAGAGAAAAGAGGACCATCTTTACGCGCTTGAAGCGATTGGGCAAAAATCTGGTGATCTTCCCAAAACTTTAAAATATCCAGCTCCATATCTTGCAAAGTTTGCCTTTGCCCTTTCTGATAGCCGTGCTCTTTATCACTCATATTTTGGCCGCTCCAATAACTCACCTCAAAAAGAGAATTATACTTCCCCTACACTTTAATTTTCAACGAGAAATCCCCCTCCTAAAAACCCTCTATGCTATATAAAAAAATAGTAAACTTTTTATCTTAAGGAAAATCATCATGCCATACTTAACCAAAGAAGGTTTTAGACTTCACTACGAAGAAAAAGGTAGCGGCAGCACGAGCTATATTTTTATCCATGGAACAGGGGGAACTCATGCACAGGTGATGCCTGAATTTCAATACTTCTCCACCTTGGGTAGAGCTATCACTTTAGATCTTCGTGGCCATGGATTAAGCGATAAACCCAGCTCATCTTATTCAATTGAAACCTTTGCCCAGGATATTGCCTGGCTTTGCTCTGAATTAAAGATTAACAAGCCCGTCCTCGTAGGCGCAAGTATGGGTGGAAATATTGCAATCGAGGTAGCGGCGCAAAACCCCAAAATTCCTAGCGCTATTGTTTTGCTAGATTCAAGTATTTTATATCCTCAAAAAATTGTAGATAAGATTAAATCTTACGCTCGTTCTTTTGAAGAAAACTCCTTAAATAGTTGTATTGACAAGCTGATTAACAATTCATGTTTAGAAACCGATCAATGTAAAAAAGCGGCTAAAGAGATGTATTTAACTACGCCCAAACATGTGTGGATAGCTTGTTTTACAAACATGCTCGATTGGGACAAGCACAAGGCTCAAGATCAGATCAAAAAATTGACCATCCCTACTCTATATATAGAAGCGGACAACAGACTTGCAGATTTGGACCTATTCACAAAACTATGCCCCGGCTTAATTACTGCAAAAGTCGTGGGATCGGGACATTTACTCTCTTTAGAAGTACCCAATCAGGTCAATCCCATGATTGAACAGTTTATAAAAATACACAAAAAAACCTAAAATTTTGACTATAAAAGACTTATTTTTTAAGATAAAAAAACCTTCCCATGGTACAATGATAAGTGGGGGTGAAAAGGTTTCGACTTGGAAAGGAAGTATTCATGGCATGCAGAGGGTTCGGTTGGCCTCTTAAAAAAGCCGAGAAAAACATAACTGGCAAAACACCAGAGAGCAAAATTATCGCAGGTCCTTTTGGATTTGTAGGTAACGGAGCACTACAAGCTGCTTAGAGTCTAACGACTTTAAAAAGCCGATGATCTATTATTGGACTAAGGGTTTTAGATACATCGTTATATACTTAGTATGAGCGCGGAGTTTTGTTCTTTTTTTAAGCGTTTCGAGAAATCAAGGGGAATAAAGTTAGTTTTCAGTGCGGTGCCTGCCATCGGAATTAGCTTTTAAAATTTGTAGGCACTAAGCATGTAGGCATTTGTACGGAATTTACTAAGGACGAGAGTTCGACTCTCTCCACCTCCAAATAAAAAAGCCCCTTTAGAACATTCTCTAAAGGGGCTTTTTTTTATCTTTAATTTATATCAAAATCAGGATGATCTGCTTGTGCAAACTTTACAAACACAGCGTTTATCTCGCTACGCTTTGTCCCAACCTGGTTTAACAGTTGCCTCGCCGCTTCTGATTGAGCCAGTTGTTCTCTATCCAAATGCGCCCCATCATCGCCCTTTGTTTTAGCCCTGCAAGTTAACACACGCTCATTAGGATTCGCATCAGTTCTAAGAGATCCCAATCCTTCAGGTGCTTCCATAAAATCTGAAGCCCTTTCCAATTTATATTCATAACCACAAGTCATCAAATAAGTTTTTGCCTGCTCGTCAGGACTTCCCTCACCACGACTATGACTATTTACTATACGTGTTATAAACTCTCGACGATAAGCACGCGTCTTTTCTGCATAAGCTTTAGCGTGAGGAAATCTCAATCGATCGCTTCGCCTTTGCTTTGGTGTACGTAAATCCTCGTTTGGATTCCCCATATAATTAGGATCTCTTGCTGATAAACGCGCTGTAAATTCTGGCGATAAACTTTGTCGACAAACAGGAAGTGTGGGCCTTATCATATCGGGATCATTATCTTCTTCCACTATGGGTACTGTGGGTAATCCATGCTCATCTACTGCTGGAGTTTCCTGCACAACCAGAGCCGATATACTCGCTTGATCCTCTGTTGCTACTGCTGTCGGTATGGCTTGGTTTAATGTGGCAGTTGCTACATCCACAACACGCGATTCTACGCCTACTGATGCGCTATCTGTAGCAATGCTACTTCCTACGTTATTTTCCGGCGCTGTTGACACCCCTACTGATAAAGACATAATCCCCCTGTCTTTTACTAGAATTAATTAATTAACTCATTCAATCTATTATTATATAATAATAATAAAATATTTAAACGTCAAAAAATAGACCCAATAACATCAGTCGTATATAACTAGCAACCAGACACTTACAAGCGAATTAAAAATATATATAAAAACATAAGAGACAAAGCCCCAACAACTTAAGTATTAGTTGCAAGGCGCTTGTAATAAGACATTTAAAGAAAAAACACCCATTAAATGGGCTTATTTAGAAGCTTGCACGGCAGGGGCAATGCATCAAATGGTCATTAACCATACCCACAGCCTGCATAAAGGCGTAAATGATCGTAGAGCCAATAAACTTCATACCCCGCTTTTTCAGGTCCTTAGACAGCGCATCGCTCTCCTGAGTGCTTGCTGGCACCTGAGCAAAACTTGTCCAAGTGTTGATGACAGGAGCGTTATCTACAAAAGCCCAAAGATAGGCATCAAAAGAGCCAAACTCTTTTTGTAAAGAGAGAAAAATGTGAGCATTTTGTCTTACGCTAAAAATTTTGAGCCGATTTCTAACCACAGCTGGGTTGGTGAGAATAATTTCAAGCTCTTCATCGCGCATATTAGCCACTGTTTCTGGGTTAAAGCCATGGAAAACGGTGCGATACCCCTCTCTTTTTTTCAAAATTGTTTCCCAGCTAAGCCCTGCTTGAGCGCCTTCTAAACAGAGCATTTCGAAAAGCTTAGTATCGTCATGGCAAGGTTTAGCCCATTCGGTATCATGATAGTGAGCATAAAACTCTTTTCCAACTCCGTCACCAAAACAACGTTTACCCTGTGCCATATGCCAGCTACTCCTCTAACAAAAACTCTAATGCCAGCTAGTGTACGCTACTACGCTTATTTCAAACAAAGGCTTTGATCAACTTAAAGCCTAAAAAGAAAAACACTAAACCTAAACAAACGCTTAATAGCGCATAAATAATAGAAGAGGCAACAAACCCTTTTTCGTAGAGCAAACCAAATTCTAAAGCAAAAGCTGAGAATGTGGTAAAGCCTCCTAAGAAGCCCTGTACTAAAAAATGTCTAAATGACACGGACAGATTGCCATATTGAGCCATAGATTCGGTTAACACACCGATAAGAAAACAGCCTAAAACATTTACAAGCAAAATCTTTAAAGGAATATTGAGAAAAAATGGAGGCAATACACGCATCAAAGCAACACGCGCCATAGCGCCACAAGCGCCACCTAAACCAATCCAAACAAAGGAAGTAAACACGCGAGAAAAAAACCTCTTAAAAAAACAGTTAGATTGCTTTACTAATAGATGATTTTTCCTCTTTTTGCAAAGCATAAAAAAAAGCTAAATCCTATTAAAGATTTAGCTTTTTTAACAAACTCGTCAAGTTAGTTTTATGCGTAGATCAAACTCTAGTTTATGCCACCAGCTTTAACCATTGCGCTTAAGGCACTATTAGGGTTATTCGCATTTACTTTAGCCTCTATCATTGATCTAGATAGTCCATTTTGATTTAAAAGAGCACGTGCCGATGCTGAAAGATCACTTAGCTTCTTTTTCAGTGTACACCCCTTATCACCTTTACCCATACCACTCTTGTCTAAATCATAACCCAGTTCTATTAGGGTTGTTATATCCTTCTGATTATTCCCATTCAACTTCGCGAGAGTATAGCTGTGCGCTTGTTGAACCCGATCGTTCGCATTAGGCATAATTTTAGATAAAAACTTCCCAAATCCACTGTTTACAGAATTTACTTTCTTTTGTGTAGAAGCCTTTACACTTCCCTGTTTCATGTAGTTTAATGCTTGTGCTGCTACTTTATCTATAGCCTGCTTAACAGTTGTTTCTGCTGGTACGTGTAGCGCCGCTACTGCTGCTGCAGGCGTCTTATTAATTATAGCCATAAAGAACCCCTTCTTTTATAATTATTATTATTTATTTTTATATTTTTATTCTTATAGAGCATCATCTTGTTTTGCGAATTCAGCTTCTAATACATCTAATGCAGGCAACCCAAAAATTGGATCGCCGTTAGCATCAAACTCTATTCTATGCCACTATCTTTGGCAAACTGGCTTAAGGCGCTGTTAGAGTCATTCGCATTTACTTTAGCCTCTATCGATGATCTAGATAGTCCGTGTTTATTTAAAACAGCACGTGCCGCTTTTGCCGTGTGCCCTGAGCTCTTCGTCAGTTTACACCCATCTTCACCCATGCTACTTTTCGTTAGATCATAACCCGTGGCCATTAGATTTTCTAAATCCTTCTTATTATCTCCTTTCAAGCTATCTAGAACTTTTTCGTGTGCTCCTTGCTCCACTGCTTTTGACACAGTCGCGAATCTATTCAAAAAACTTCCAACTTTGCTGTTTGAAAAATTTGATTGCTTTTGTGCAGAAGCTTTTATACTTCCTGCTGTTTTATTCCAACTTAAAGCCTGTTTTGCTACTTCAACGATAGCCTTACCTAAATTCAGCACTTCTTTTGCTGGTACTTGTGGCGTCGCTTCTGCTACGCCATGATTGTTTGTTACATTGTTTACTGACATAATAAAATCCCCTTCTTTTTAAATTATTATTTATTTATTTATTTTTATATTTTTATATTTTTATTCTTATAGAACATCATCTTCTTTTGCGAATTTATCTTCTAACGCATCTAATTCAGGAAAACCAAAAATTGGATCGCCATTAGTACCGTATTCATAGTGATATTTAACAGGATCTGCTTTTCCCAAAGGTCCCTCTATTCTTGCATCTACCAAGCGAATTATTTCTTTAGGATCTTGGCTAACTAAACGCGTTCTAACCCTCTTCTCTAGAGTAGATCTATTTAGTCCCATAGAGTTTAAAATTTTGCGCGCAGCACGTCCTTGATCTGTATCCACTTTTTGAAATTTAAGTGCCTCAAGCGGCGCGTCCTCTGAAACCGTAGGTAAAACATACCCTGCTTGTATAAGCAGTGCTACGTTATCCGCATCACTCGCTCCATTTAAACTTGCGATAAGATCACTACGCGTGATTTGCTCTACTTCAGCTGCCTTAGAAGCGCCAAACAACAAGTGTTTGATACTTTGTACTCCTAATGATATAACATTCGCTTGCGGCACGTTTAACCTATCCTTTAAGCTCTGATTAGCCCCATCTGGTGATGCTGTTTCCAGCACCTGGCTTGCTACGTCATATATAGCGCTTTTAACAGCATCTCCTTGCTTTACTGGTGCTAAACTAGTCCCTAAACTAGCATGTACAACTCCTGCCATAATACAATTTCCTTCCCTTTATTTCTTTTATGCTTAAACCCTTAAATCAAATTGTGACTAAGCATGGATGTGTTTAAAAATTGCTTGGATCTTACTCTCCGTAACACCCTCTTGTTTTAACATATGGCGTGCCGCTTTCGCTTCAGTCACCTCATCCGCATCAAAATCTTCACCCAGCTCTTTTGGACTCAATCTTCCTGTTTCAGGACTAAATTCATAACCTGTTCCAGAAAGAAACTCTAATCTAACGCCTTCTGGATTATTAAGATTCAATACCTTAGCAATCTTTTCTAAACCGTCTATACGGCTATTTAACCCCTCACAAGCTTGTGGTATGGTTAAACTTTGGTCCTGTCCTTTTGACTCTGTTACTGTACTCATAAAAATTCCCTTCTCTTTTTTATTTATTTTTTTATTAATTCTTTTACCGACGCATCTCATGATCATCTTGCATAGCTTGATGTTCAACATAGCGTCTAATAGTACTCGTAGAAAATATGTCATCAGCAAGTATTTTGTTTACTAAATGCGCTGCTGCATGTCCCTCGTCTGTATCTCTTTTAACCACTGTGATTTCCATCCCTGTGTTTACTATACCATCCCCATCTCGCCTTACTGATCCAATTTGCCCATGATAAGCCTTACCAATAAGAAATGCTCGGCATGCGTTATTATTAGGTAGCGCCAAAGCTGTTGTTCTCAAAGATCTACGATGCGCGCGGACCCTATTCACCCTAGCTCTTTCTGTAGGTGATCTCAAAGCATCCTTAAACACTTGAAAAGGAGAGCGTTCAGCTCTATCTTCTGCATGAGCATCCCTTCTTACTAAAGCATTTTGCATGCCCCCAGTAAGACCTCCAGTACGATAAATATGTACTCCATCAGCTGACGCAGCAATACCGGCACGCCTTCTGGTAACGCGATTATTACCCTCTGGCCCTATATGAATATCTGTATTCTGACGACGACGAGTACTCGCTGATGTCCCCTGCTCAGTAATACGTACTGCTACAGGTAGTCTTCTTGCTGCAATGCGTTCGCTTGGATCGAAGGCCGCAGCAAACGGATGCACTTCTAAGGTCGCCACAGGAATAGCTGGCGCCGCTGGCGCTTGTAATGCTTGCGCTGCTACATTTGTAACTCTCGCATCTGTTGTTGCTGCTGCTGCTGCCTCTACTGGAGCTGCTGCTGGATTTACTGCTGCAGGCACATTATTATGAACTGTTGACATAAAGAACCCCTTCTTTTTTATTTATTATAATATAGTTATAATTTTATTATGATACATATCTATTTAATTATCAATTAAAAACGTATTTATAACTAATTATAACAAATACTTATACTGTTAACAGTAAACAACTTATACTGTTTTAGAAAAAAAACTTAACCCGAACACAATCAGACAGTTACGATATTCACATAAACCACTTATTACAAGCTGTTTACACTGTATTCTCCTCAGACTGAGCTGCCGCTTCTCTCTCAGCTTGCGCGGCCTCTCTCTCTACTTGAGCTGCATCGCTCTTAGCTTGCTCAAATACTGTATTCTGAATGTGCACACCAGAAAACTCCATACTCTCCAAAAAAGGTTCCAGCAGACGCGCTGCTGCGTGCCCCTCCTCTGTGTCCCTTCTCGACACGTCAACACCTATTACTTCACCATCATCTGTGACTTGTAGCTCTCCTGTATAAGCCTTACCAATAAGAAACTCTACACACGCCTCATCACTCGGTTGATTCAGAGCCGCTATTCTCAACGTTTCCAACGGAACGTTAACTGGTTGAAGCGCAGCTTGACGCTCCGCGCGATTTCTATTCACTCTCACCCTTTCTTCAGGAGATCTAAATAAATCCTTTATTACTTGATAGAATGTGCGTGTAACTCTAACGTTTATACGATCAGGCCTTCTCATTAAAGCTTGTAGACCCTGATGAGTAAGAGCTGGAGCTCTATAAATATGTGCTCCATCGTCTGATGCAGCAATCCCAGCACCCCTTCTTGTAGAGTGCTCCAAACCTGCCCCCGTTCTAATATCTGTTGGAGAATTCTCATTACGCTCACGACGATCGGCGTCAGACACTTTGACCAAAGATATCTCATCTAAATCAAAATCAATACGTACTGCGACAGGCAAATCATTTGCGTCAAAGCTCATCCTTTCATTTTCACCAACGGTTACAGCCATAGGCAGTGCTTGTAATGCTTGCGCTGCTACATTTGTAACCCTTGCGTTTATTGCTCCCTCTGCTGTTGCCCCTTCCTGAGCTAGCATTGCAGTTGGCATTACAAGCCCAACATTATTATGAACTGACATAAAGAACCCCTTCTTTTTAATTTATTATTATATAGTTATAATTTTATTATGATGCATATCTATTTAATTATCAATTAAATGCGTATTTACAACTAATTATAACCAACACTTATACTGTTAACAGTAAACAGCTTATACTGTTTTCAAAAAAAAACCTTAACCCGAACATAATCAGATAGTTACAGTATTCACATAAACTACTTATTACAAGCTGTTTACACTGTATTTCCC
>NVUK01000034.1 GCA_002401865.1 Candidatus Aerophobota bacterium
CGAAAGGGGAAGGTGGTATTTTCGTTTAAATCTTTTAAAGAGGGGAGCAGGGTTTGTTTCTCTTTAATCAGTGTGGGCTTGATGACATAGCCATTATTAGTCAGAGTGTTTAGGCAGACAGCCGTTTGTAGTGGGGTAGATAAAAGCGTGTGCTGTCCTATAGAAAAAGCGTATAATCCTGTTTTATTTTCGCGTAAGTCTGTAGGGAGGTTGCCGCGGCTCTCGCCAAGGAGTTCAACACCTGTTTTTTCCCCAAATCCAAAATTTTTGGCTGTCTCAATGAGTTGCGATGAAGAGGCAATATAATCACTGGCTAAAATAGAAAAATAGAGGTTACTCGATTTTGCAAGAGCATCGGAAAGATCAATTAATCCAAAAGAGCGGTGGCTCTTGGGTAGTCTTCCCCCTTTATAATAGCGGGGAATTGAGGTTCCATCTAGCCATTTTCCCAACATAGGGGACTTGCTAGTTTTATCTTTATGGGACTGATCGATGAGCGTAAGAAGGCTTGGTTTATAGGGGTTTTCCCCTCCACTTTGTAAAAGTGCTTGATAGGCTGTTACTACTTTGAAAATAGAGCCTGTGGGAAGTGGCTGTGCGTAGGTGAAAGGTTTGGCATACCCAAAGCCATATTTTGGAAAAAAAGCTCTACATAGATCGCTCCCTTTTTGCCCACGAGAGGGGTAGAGTGAGGGGTAGTCAGTATAAAGAGCAAAGTCCATAGTATGGCCCTCTTCTATTGATTTAAGATAAGCGAGTGCATGTTGCATGGGATGCGCTGATAGTGCCATTTTTAAAGCGCGAATTTTAGGGCATTTATTTGATTTACTCATCACCAATAGATGGAAAGAGAGTACTTTTAAATGATCAGTGAGTAAAAGGTCTTCTAAAAGGTAAGAGCGAATAAGTGACCATTTATGTTTATTCCAAAATTTATTAAAAAGTTGCTTTTTTGCAAATTCTAAATGCTTGGTGTAGGGCTTAGCGCTCCGTTTAGCTTTTTTTTCTTCTTTCCGTTTTAGAGATAAGTAGTGGGAAAAATGGGATTTTCTCCATGGTTCAAAGCAGTGGGTGTGAAACAGCTCTAAACTAGCATTTTTTATTACTTCTTGTGCTTTGCAAAAGGCTTGCCTAAGGTCATGGTGCTGCGAGAGAGTTAGAGAGGAAAAACTTCCTATTTTGTCCTGGTGGGTATAACACGCATTACAGTTAAGCCTTAACAGGTCTAAAAAAAGACATTGATCGCGTGGATGTTTTACTGGTGAAAGATAAGGTTTAAGTGGAGCGAGTATTTTTTGAGCTTCGGTTTTTTGGTCTAGTGTTAAAATATTTTTTTCACCTTTAAATAGAGCTGAAAAAAGAGTTTTTAGAGGGATGCCCCGAAATTTTCCTGTTAGCATGCGCGCTTGTTGTTGCAGGGCAAGAGACTCTTTTAAGGTGAGACGGGAGTGTAGGAGCGCGCGTACTGCGCTTTTTTTCGATAAGATAGTGTTGAGATAGAGATCCCAGGAAAGGCGTTTAAATTCTGTTTTTATTGCTTGGCCAAATCGGGGAAGAATTTCTTTTTCTAAAGGGGCGAAGCCGTTAAATATTTTAGTGGTATAATTGCGGCTTTCAATCCACTTTTCAATAGCTAAATTTTTCCGTTTTTTCTCTTTTTTATTCACGCTTAAAATAAAATCATTGGGGTCGAGGCGGGGCAGTGAAGCCATGGCTACAATTTCACCTGTTTGGGGTTTCATGGCAACAATGGCTCCCCCTTTAATCCAAGGCGCTTGGATATTTTGATGATTTTTTCCAAAACTGGCGAAATTTTCTCTGCGCACCGATTCGCTATACGTGAGCAGTTTTTCAGCAAACTCTTGCAGCTCTATAGAGAGGGACAGCGTAATATTTTTTCCAGGTATAGGGTTTTTATTTAAAGGGAGAGATCCGAGAAAAGAGCCTCCACGGCCTAAAAGAAAACTCGCTTTCCCAGGACTTCCTCTAAGCTCTTTTTCAAGCGCTTTTTCGAGACCAAATTTACCCACCCGGGTGTTCATGGTGTATACTTTTTCGAGCAAGAAATCGTAGCGATCGCTCACTTGTTTTAAAGAATCAAACCCTACAGGTAGAGGCGTTGGTATCCCCTCACTGATGGCTTTTAAATATGCTTTAAGATCTTTGATCTCCAAGCTAATTTGATAATATTGGCTTTGGTTAATGGCACCCAGGTAGCCTATAACAGAGCCTGCTGTTTTCTTATAGGGATAGACGCGTGTTACGCCTTTTTGCATATATAATCCGGGTAAAAGACGCTCTAACATTTTCAAGCGGTGATAGGTTTGCTCATCTACATCGGATTCAAGAATACACGGAGTAGAGGGAAAAATTGCCGCTTTGGCATGAATCATATCTTCAATTTCTGTAGCGGTGTAGTTGAGATCAAGACTGAGTGTTTTAGCAAGCTTTGTAATGTAGTTTTTTCGCGCGTAGATCTTTTCTTTTTTTTGCCACTTTACTCTGGGTATTTGGCGAATGTCATCATAAATAATGGTGGCGTTGTATTGCAATTGATTGGCAGCAAGACTATGGCCGAAACAGTCATAGATTTCTCCTCTTAAAGCAGGGATGGATTGGATGCTGTGTTGAGGCTTTTGCGCTTTAGCTAAGTAGTGGCTATGCATGAAAGTAGAAAGGTAGAAAATTCTTACTAAAATAAGCAAAAAAATAGCTGCTGAAAAAATAAGAAAGAGGTGAGCTTTTTGAGGGACAGTAAAATGTTTCACACGCTAGGGGGGTAAGAGCCTTGTTTTTTTTATGAAGGTAGCAAACTAATCTCTACGTTACAATGACTTTATAATCTAAAATGCTTTTTTGACATTAATTTTTTGTGTCTATATTGAGTCAAAAGATAAGTGATGTTCCCTATGAGGAATTCTCACTGATTGAAGAAAAAAGAGTTAATTTTTGTGCGGTGTTTACAGATGAGTAAAAATGGATTGATAACATTTGTTTAATTTTATAATATAGCGCATCCCTAAGCACCCAGGATAGTTTTGAGGTATTCCTAATGTCAAACGTAGTAGAAGTTCAAGAAAAACAAGGTGAAATGCCTTTGTTGCAGTCTCTAGAAGGAGGCAAAGTTTTACTTTTTCCAAAATTAGATTTTGATCTTATTGAAGAAGAAAAAGAGTTAGTTACTCCCAAAATTCTTGCTGGTAACCGTAAGAATATATCGTTTAACCCAAGAACAAAGGAACTTAAAGGCGCAGCCTGTTCTGCGATTAGAGAGTCTTTGTTAAAAGTAATGCTCGCTAGGTATTCGCAATTTGCTTTTAAGCTAGTGTCTGAAGTGTTTGGTAGTCAAAGCCCTTATGTTAAATATGAAAAGGTGTCATTTAGACCTGCTGAAATAGCAACCAGGGAAAGTGATTCTACTAAAAAAGATGATAAAAAACTCCATGTGGATGCTTTCCCTTCTAACCCTACACAGGGGTCTAGGATTTTACGTGTGTTTACCAATATTAATCCCTCTAATAAACCTAGAATTTGGAAGATAGGTGAACCTTTTTCAAAGGTCGCTTTAAGGTTTATGCCAACTATTAGCGCGCCGCTTCCTTTGGCGTCTTTTTTACTGCACCAAATGCATATTACCAAGTCTAGAAGAACTCCTTATGATCACTATATGTTAAGGCTTCATGATAGAATGAAAGAGAGCAGCGAGTATCAAGAGAGTGTTGAGGCAGAACTTTTTGCTTTCCAACCAGGTGCGACATGGATTGTCTTTACAGATCAAGTTTCACACGCTGTTCTTTCAGGACAACATGTTTTAGAGCAAACGTTTTCTGTTTCTAATGAGGGGCTTGCTTACAAGGCAACTTCTCCTTGTTCTATTTTAGAAGGATTGGTAGGGAAAAAACTTATCTAGTAAAGGTTTGTTTGAAGCAAGTTTTGTTTTCGGTAAAAAATTAACTTTATGGTAGCATGGCTGAAAAAAGCGGAGATTACTACGGATGAAAAGTTTCTTGTTGTCACTACTACTACTTGTTGCTAATGTTTCTTGTTATGGAGACGATCCTTATGCTGAGATTTATCCTCGCATAGAATCCGGCCAGTTTTCAGATCATTTAGTTGATCAGAATGTACACTTTTACTATTTTTCTAACTGTGCAGATGATGGTGCTTATAACATTGAACCTTTTTATCATTTAACACTTGAGCATAGCGATATTTGCAACATTCGCGATCTTCTTGCCAAGATGAGTGAAAAAGGGAAGATGTCTCTGTTAAAAAATGCCAAGTCTCTCTATTCATTGGGAGATAAAATTAACCGTGTACATCCCGTGCGTTTTATAGGCTATATTGTTTCTCAGCACGATTTGCGTAAAAAATTAAGAAAAATTTCTGAATCGTCATTTAAGTGGAATCATTTTGCCAAAGGTTTTGGTAAGCGCGCTCAACACGAGATAAATAATGGCAATTTTTACCAATATTTGCCCGGGTTTTATGACAGCTTAAGTCATTTACCGCTTGAAAGAGAAGTTGTGGATTCATTAATCCACCATCGCAACTGGCACGGTTTACTCCACTATTTTATTTCGCTTTAAGTAGTTACGCTTGCTGATTAATATCTGTAACTAATTTCATATACTCAGATTGTAAAGAGCGAGGGTTAATAATCACAGCTTGCCGCTTGTGTATCAAGTATTCGGCATTGCCTATTTCCCAAATCGGCATCTCTCGACTTGAGGCACTTTTCCATGTTTTATCTAGGAAATCACTGTGAATCCATATTTTACCTCTAGCAAATTGCATTAGCTCTATAGAGGTCATTCCTCCTGAGCATGTAATTGTTGCATCACTTCTTAAAATAAGAGGAGCTAGAGTAGAGGCTTCTTGGAAAGGGATGGGTAGAATAGTTAACTTTGCAACAGAGGGGAGGTTTTTAAGAGCTTTTTTTAGTTTGGTAAAAGCTGGAGAAATTATTGAGGCGGTGTCAGAGCAAATAAGAATAATGCAGTGGTTATAGGGTAGGTTGTTTTCTGGCACTGCTTTGACAAAAGAGCGCGCGTAATTTAATAATGTTTTCTCTAAAGGACGAGAGCCAAGCATAATGGTTGTGAGTATTGTAGAAGGGGATATGTTTACGCTAATACTTTGCTTATCCCTATTCAGGGTGACGGTATCTTTTTTGTAAAAAGGCATTAAGGATTCAAACTCTTTGGCTTTAAACTGGAGAGAGAGAGATTGTGTTTTTTCTCGAGATATAGCTTGGTTGTCAGGGAGTAAAAACTCTGAGCGAACAGGAAAATGAGCGTAGGAGACTTGTTTGCTATCTATACCACAGTTTTGCATCCAAAATTCTGCATCTGTTTTTCCAAACTCGCAATAAGGGTGGACGCTTGTGAGTAAGAGACGTTTTTTATAAAAGGGTTTTAACCGTTGAATAGGGGTAAAAAAAGAAACAGCTTTTGCTGTAGGCAGTTCAGGGATCACCAGCTCAAAGGAAATTTCTTTTTTCAAAAATTTTTCAGCTACTAAAATTGCTTTTGACATGGCAAGTATCCCCACAGGCTGCGTGCTGATAACTTTGTCGATGTCATGTTTAATGAGTGTAATCAACGTTGCTATAAACACAGAAGGGAATAAGACCACCTGGTCTGCTAGCGGTTGTCCACTAAAGATAAGATTTCTTATTCTTACCCACCGCTTTTTAAGCGCGAGGTTGAGGAACTTGTGAACGATTTTTCCAAACAGAGGATTAACAAGGTCAACTATCAAATCTTTTTCAATAATATGGATATCCGCGCAATTTTTGCGTAGCTGCTTAATACGTTCTTTGGCAGCTTGGGTGTGTCCTCCGCCTACGGCAAACGAAATACAGAGGACATTTTCTCTTTTGCGCATATACTAGATGATTTGTTACTTTAAATTTCACACTAGCATTTAGGCTCTTATTTTTTAAAACAGATATTAATTTTTTATGGACAATAGAAATTCGGCATTGTTATTCGTTCTTTTCAACCTTCCTAGAAGCAACTTCATTGCATCTAGAGGAGAAAGATCGGCTAAAATTTGTCTTAATTCAAATATTTTTTCCAGCTCTTCAGGATGGAATAGTAATTCTTCTTTTCTAGTACCACTTTTTATTACATCAATGGCTGGGAATATACGTCTATCTGCTAAGAAACGGTTAAGCACCAATTCTAAGTTTCCTGTACCTTTAAATTCCTCATAAATAACCTCATCCATTCTTGATCCGGTGTCTATCAAGGCAGTAGCAATAATAGTCAGAGATCCGCCCCCTTCAATATTCCTTGCTGCACCAAAGAAACGTTTGGGTTTATGTAGAGAGTAGGCATCGACTCCCCCTGTCAAAATTTTGCCAGAGTGAGGTTGCACAGTATTGTATGCTCTAGCTAGTCTAGTGATAGAATCGAGTAAAATAACTACATCATGACCATATTCTACTAAACATTTGGCTTTTTCAATCACCATCTCTGCTACTTGAACGTGTCTTTCTGGTGGTTCATCAAATGTAGAGGAAACCACTTCGCCTTTAATAGTACGTTTCATCTCTGTCATCTCTTCTGGTCTTTCATCAATAAAAAGACCTATGAGTTTAACATCGGGGTTGTTTTGAGTGATAGACTGCGCAATGTTTTGCAGCAGGATAGTCTTTCCACATTTAGGAGGAGCAACAATTAAAGCACGTTGTCCTTTTCCTATAGGAGAGCTTAAATCTAAGACTCTCATCCCTAGACGTTCTTTAGTCGTTTCCATGACAAGGCGGTCTTCAGGGAAAATAGGTGTAAGGTTTCCAAAAAGGATACGCTCTTTGGCCTGCTCTGGGAGTAGATCATTGATTTTTTCTACCTTGGCTAGAGCAAAATATTTCTCTTTTTCTTTTGGTGGTCTGATAGCTCCATAAACAGTATCGCCTTTTTTGAGAGCATATCTTCGAATTTGAGGAGGGGAGATATAAATGTCTTCGGGAGAAGAAATGTAGTTGTAGTTGGGAGATCTAAGGAAGCCAAATCCATCGGGTAGAGTTTCTAATACGCCTTCAGCGACTAAAACTTCTCCAGGCTGCGATGCCTTATGTTTGACAATTTCAAAAACCATTTGAGCTTTTGTCAGTGATGACAGCTCAGTAAGACCTAAATGTTTTGCATACCTATTAAGCTCATTAATGCTCATTTTTTGCAAATCTGCAATTTTAGTAATGATTTTAGGGATAGAAGGATCGTCTTCAATAATTTCTTCAGGGTGATCTGAAGGAAGTCCAAGATGTTCTCTATGGCGCTGTTTTTGCGACTTGCCCTCTTTATGGTGCCTTTTTGGCCCTGGTTTTTGAGAATGTCTATTTTGACCTTGTCCACCTCTTCTATTAGGGGTACTGTGTTCCCTATTAGAATTACTATTTGTCCTATGATTAGAAGAACTGCTTGATTCTTGAGGAGGATTTCCACCTTCTCGGCGTTGTTCTTGAACTAGTTTAGGGGGTGCCATTAGCTTAGCCATTGTGTTTGCTGTGTCTGCATCAGTTTTTTTTACTGCTGCGTTCTCTTTAACGGTAGTCGCTTCACTAGAGGGCTTGTTGATTTCTTGTTTTGGCGCTTTTTTTGCACTCTCTTCAGGAAGAGGTAGTGTTGGTGTTTTGGCCTCTTTCGCAGAGGATGGCTTTTCAGCAGATTGAATAGGTGCGGTTGCTTTGCTATCTTCTACATCATTTTTATTGTCGCTCATACAAAAAATGGTCTCCTATGAAGGTGTTATTAAGTGGGGCCAAAGTTCTAGAAGCTCTGTTTTAAGCTCCTCAATAGACCCATTATTGTTAATGTTTATTTCAGCGCTTTGCGCTTTTTCTGCTCCGCTATATTGGCGGTGCATTCGTCGTCGATAATCTTTTTGTCTCTTTTCAAACTCTTTTTGACTCTTCGTACCATGGCTCATCCGCTCAGTAATACTCTCTTCATTGGAGCTAATGGCTACCACGGTATCAAAATAACTACTAAAACCTATCTCTTGGACAAGCGGCATTTCTACACAAAAGCAGCTATACTTATTGCTCTGTTTTAATATTTCGTATTGTTTAGTGATTTCTTCTAGTAAGAGGGGATGAATGATTTTCTCTGTTGCCTCAAGTAAGTCATAGTTTGAAAATATAATGTCCGCTACTTTGGGTCTGTCGCACTTGCCATCTACTATAATTTCACTTCCAAGAAGGTGGCGAAGTTTAGCCTGACATTGAGTGTTATAATTTAATATATGGTGAACAACATTGTCAGAATAAAGAAGATAAGCTCCTAGCGACTCTAAAAATTTGCATGCTGTGGTTTTACCACTATACATGCCCCCTGTAACAGCTATCTTCTTCAATATTAACATTGTGCCCAATTTTTGCCAACTAGTATGTTTACCGGGAGGGGTACTTTTAACTGCACCACACCCTCCATTTTCTCTTTTACCATAGCTGTTAAGGTTTCTATTTCACTCTCGTGTACTTCAAAAAGGAGCTCATCGTGAATTTGAAGGGTCATAAAACTATTAAAGCTTTTTTTAAGCTCGTTCTGAATTTGTATCATAGCTATTTTTATAATATCGGCTTGTGAGCCTTGGATAGGAGTATTTACCGCCAGTCTTTCAGCTGCTGAGCGTACCATACCATTTGAGGCATTGATATCTTTTAAGGGCCGTTTTCTGCCAAAAAGAGTGGTAGCAACACCGGTTTGTTTGGCTATGTCTTTACACTCTTGGAGGTATGTTTTTATTTGGGGGTAGGTTGTAAAGTAGTTACGGATAAACTCTTGGGCTTCTTTTGGGCTGATATCTAGAGAGCTGGCTAGACCAAAAGCACTTTGTCCATATAAAATACCAAAATTAACCGCTTTAGCCGATGAGCGCATTTGACTGGTTACCTCTTCTTGGCTAACGTGAAAGACCTTGGCAGCTGTTACAATGTGGATATCCTCGCCTTGGATAAAAGAGGTAGTTAAGGTGGTATCGTTAGAGAAGTGAGCGAGCAGGCGTAATTCGATTTGTGAGTAGTCGGCGCTAAGGAGCAGAGAACCTTTTTGAGCGGTAAAAGCTTCGCGTATTTTTTTACCTTCTTTGGAGCGGATGGGAATATTTTGTAGATTGGGGTTTTGGCAAGCAAGCCTTCCAGTAGCCGTGGAAACTTGGCTAAAATTACAATGGATTCTACCTGTATTTTTATTCACCTGTGTAGGTAGAGCGTCGACATAGGTAGAGCGTAATTTTTCAAGAGTTCTATATTCTAAAATATCTTTAATGAAAGGGTGACGGGCTTTTAATTTTTCTAAAACGTCTGCTTTAGTCGTTTTTTTTCCCCCGGGGGGTTTGATTTGCATCGTATCAAAAAGCACTTCAGCGAGCTGTTTAGGGGATTTGATATTAAATTCACTGTTTGTAGAGGTGAAAATAGCTTTTTCTAGTTTAGAAAGAGAACCGGCAAAAACTACGCTCATGGAGCTCAAGTGGGGCGTGTTTATTAGTACGCCCGCTCTTTCCATATCGAATAGGACAGGAATAAGGGGCATTTCTAGCGTATAAAAAGTGGAGCTAAGGCTTTGCTGCTCTAACATCGGCAAAAATTTATTTTTGAGTCTTAGAGTAAAATCCACGTCGGCGCAGCTATATGTGGACACTTCTTTAATAGGAGCATCCATCATGCTAATTTGCTTTTTTCCTGATCCAATTAACTCTGTAATGGGTTTTTTGAGAATGGAATAATAGTTTAGGGTTAAAGTGTCCAGGCTCAGTCCTGTGGTTGTGCCCTCTACCAGGTGCGCAGCGATTAGGGTGTCGAAGAGATTGCCGTGGAGGGCGATACCGCTGGTTGCCAGTACATGCATATCGAATTTAAGGTTATGGGCGATAAAGGTTTTGTCTTTATTTGCAAAAATAGGTTTTAGGTTTTTAATGATATGATCGCTGTTTAATGCTCCATTGAAAGGGATATAGAAGGCTTGCTGCTCAACAGTAGAGAAACTAATGCCTACAATTTGGCAGCTTAGCCTATCTAGACCGGTTGTTTCTGTATCAAAAGCGATTTCGGTAGAACTATTTAAAAGAGCAATTAATTCTTGCAAATCCTGTTCTGTTTCTACAGTGTTGTAATCGAGATTTTCCTCAACCTTCGCAGGTAAAGTAGAGTTTTCGCCTAGTTTTTTCAATAAGCTAGAAAAGTTCATGTCTTTAAAGAGAGAGGCGAGCTTTTCATTGTCCGGGGCACTTCGTTTAAAAAAATCGATGTTTTTAGGAAAAGAGACATCTAAGTGTAGTGAAGCGAGTTTTTGGCTAAGGAGAAGTTTGTCGCGGTTTTCTTCAATTTTCTCTCTCCATCGAGGATTTTTTACAGAGTCAAGAGAATCTAGCAAATTATTCACTGAGCCCCACTCTTGTAAAAGAGCAACACTTGTTTTAGGACCAAAGCCAGGAATTCCAGGAATATTGTCTGAGCTATCTCCTGCGATTGCTAAGTAATCTACAATTTGTTCAGGATTGACTCCGAACATGTTTTTTACTTCTTCCCTATCTATAATTTTGTTCTCTTTATGGATATGTAACATTTTTGTTTTGTCAGAGACGAGCTGGCATAGATCTTTATCTGCAGAAATGACAACTACTTCCCACCCCTCAGCTTCCATCCATTTAGTAATCGATCCAATCACATCATCTGCTTCCACATCAGGTTCTTGTAAAAGAGGTAGGCCCGAAAAGTTGCAATAATCTAGTACACGTATGAGTTGAAGATATAAGTCCTCAGGCATGGCTGAGCGATTTTTTTTATAATCTGCGTAAATTTCAAGCCGCTTGGCCTTATTGTTAGGACCATCAAAAACAACGCATAAATGTTCAGGAGAAAATTCGGAGAAGAATTTTTCAAGAATACGGATAAAACCGAAAATAGCGCCTGTAGGAAAGCCCTCTTTATTAGTCATATTACTAATGGCGTAATATGCTCTAAATAGTATGCTAAAAGCATCAATAAGGTAGATTTTTTTCATACTTGTATAAAGAGCTGGTTTAGCCAGCTCTACTAGCCTGTGTTATTCACTCAGATAAGGAGCATAAAGGTATAAAGGTTTGCCCATATTGTCTATAAAAAACTCCGAACTAAGAGGGAGTTCCAATTTAATCTTCCCAGAGCCTTTATTCAATAATGATTTACAGCCTTGAGTTAAGCTTGATAGAGAAAATTCAGGTTTAAGCTCTAATACTTGGTATTTATTATCTTTAATTTTACTAGCTGAGGCTAAATCACGCAGAGTTAAGTTATAAGAGGCTCCGGAGTGGTCAATGTAACCATGTTTAAAGGCTGTTTCTGGATCAAACACATGTGCGCCATATTGGTGAATAAGTGCATTTTTACTCATACGCGTTCTATGTTCTACCACTAGGTCTACAAAGAATTTGTAGTCGTAATTAATGATAGTCTGAATAGTTTTACCCTCTCCTTTTTCCCATTTTCTAAAAGGGCTTAGCTCATCTTTGCCAATACCATCTGTGAATGTCATTTGAGAAATACCTACACGCTCCATCAATTCGCTGATGTTGAATAAAGGGCCAAAAATTATGCCGACAGAGCCAATAATACCGGTTGGAGAGGAATAGATCTGGTCTGCACTACAACCAATCATCATCGCCCCAGATGCACACAGGCCATCAACATAAGCATAGACAGGCACGTTATATTTTTTTTTGTAATTCATTATTGCAGAAAAGATATTGTATGAATCAGTAACTGTGCCCCCAGGGGACTGAATATCTAAAATGATACCTTTTACGCGCCCTTTTTCAATTGCTAAACCTTGTGAATTGCCCAGTATCGTTGTGATGGTTTGTGTATTGAGTGTTTTAGATCCAATAAACCCGCGGATAGGGATGCGTAAAATTACAGGTGAAGAATTAGGTAGAATTGCTTTTACCCCTTCTGCGTTAGCTTGGACAACAGGTCTAGATTGATCACCAGTGACATCAGGAGTCTTAGGAATAAACATAAAGAGCATGCAAAATGCTACAATAGCTGCAAAAAAGCCTATAAATCCGCCAAAAGTTTTAAAAAACGCACGAATAGTGGATTTAAAGATAGAATCTTCGAAGTTCATAGCAGCACACCTTAATTTTTTTTTGAGCCAATACTAATTGAAAATAAAATTCTTATCAAGAATCTTTGTGAATTAAGAGGGGGTAGGTTTACGCCTAGTTATAACTTTAGAAAAATAGAAAAGTTCTACTAGAGCAAAGCCTCCAAAAAGAACAAATAAGTAGTAAACGTAAATAGGTATAGTTTGACCTACAGTTAGCAAAATGAGTACCAAGAACTGTGCAGCGGTTGTAAGCTTTCCCCATCGAAGAGAGCGAAATTCAAAGGTTTTCCATTTTTTTGATAACAATAAGTAAACGAGGAAAATAAACAGGGATACATCCCTGGATAACATGGTGAGCATTTCCCAGGGAAGGAGGTAGCTTTTAAAGAACAGTACGCTAATAGCGATATAGACAAAGAGCTTATCCATAATAGGGTCTAAGATGATACCCCATTGTGAAATGGTTCCATGTCTTCGCGCTAAAAAGCCATCAAGGCAGTCTGTAAACATCGTAGCAACCAGTACACCTACTCTAAAAGCGGTGTTATCAATAACAAAAAGCAGTGCTAGGGGGAACCTTAGCATAGATATGATGTTGGGAAGGGTGATAAATTTCTTAATCTTCTTGGTCGACAGAGGGGTTCTCATCTTGACTTATTTTCTTTTTACCTGCCCTTTTATACCAAAAAAAACAAATTCCTGCCAGAGAGAAAAGAGAAATTATCACGATATGGAAAAACTGTTGCAACTCCAGGATTTTTTCTTTGTTGGTACCTATTGAGTAGAGAAGGGAATAAAGGGTAAAAAACCAAATGATACAGGCGATTGCGTCTTTTATCGCAAACTGCAGAAAAGGGACGCGGCTTAGTCCTGAGGAGAAAAAGGCGCAAGATCTTCCACCAAAGGGTAAAAATCGTGCCACTAGCATCGCTACAAACCCATGTTTTTTGTAAAAAAGGCGCATTTTATCTAACCGTTTTTCAGGAAGAAGTTTTTTAAATATTTTTAATTTTAAGAGCTTTCTACCTAGTTTTCGTCCGATCCAATATTCGATCCAAGCGCCCAAAATGGTGCCTATGACAAAGGTTGCAAGTAGTAGTTTAGGATGAGGGTAGTAAGGAGGGAAGGAGAGGTACACAGTGACGATAAGGAGAAGGTCTATACTAATGGGTAGAAGGCACCCGGCTAACAAGAGAAGGATAAAAAGCACTAAAGGTGCAAAATCGATATAAGTTAAAAATAGAGCTAGTAAAGCATCCATGTGGGGTGAGTGTCCTTTTAAGGGGGTTATATAGAAACAGGTTCAGGTGTCGCAGGGGTTTTTTCTTCAGTTGCAGGTGGCGGCTGATCTGCTTGAGGCTTCGTTTGTGTTAAGGTGTGGAATTGTTTTCCAAGGGATTTTACAGCAACCATCCATCCCATTACTATAAGAAAGAGTATAACTCCTACAATCGATGTGGTTATAGCCGCCGATCCAAATATAAAAAATAGGCTTTGATAAATAGCGGCTCCACCTGATTTTCCAATACGTGATCCTACTCCATCAATGGCAGCTTTGCCTGTGATCTTGTCTTTTCTAGAAAGAGGGATAAAAGCAATTTCTTTGGTGGCGTCAAAAAGGGTATATTTACATGATCTGGATAAAACGTTTTGCAGCGTGCCAAGGGTTAAGGCAAGGGCTAGAGGGGTAAGGTTGACAAAAGCTGCTAAGGAGATAATAAATACACTGTCTTTGAAGAAAATAGCAGCAAAAAAACAACCCCCTGTTAAAAGAATAGCAACGGGTGTGACAAAGGCACTGTTGGTCCATCCTATGTTTCTAATCAAGTTACTACATAAAAAGAGACTGATAAGAGTTGAAACAATACCTATAGCAATAAACACTTTCCCCATGTAAGCGCTGTAGTCGCTGGGATTAGGGTAGAGAATCGATATTTGACCTTTCCATATTACCTCTACAAGGTTCATCGCGACATTAAAGCCCAAAACTAGGATAGCTATACAGAAGATGTATTTTGATTGTGAAAGCAGTCTAAAGCTTTGTCTAATTCCCATTTTTTCTTTTTTAGAGGGCTTTTGTCCTGCTTGGGGATTGTCTTTTAGTACGTTTTTAAAATACCACCTAAATAGGGCGAGTGTTATTAAGCCCGCTACTATTACTAGTGAAGTGGTAAGTCTTAATGATTGCTCCCAAGGGTCTACACCGAAAAAAGGAGAAAGAGTCATGAGTTTTCCAGAAGTTAAAAGAGCTATTTGACCTGAAAATATAGTTGTAACATTAGCCCCTACACCTAGAAGACCGTAAAAACGTTTGGCATCTTTGGCCGTGGTGATCTCATTAGCAAAGCCCCAAAAAAGTACGCTCATAATGGCTGTGCCCCATAGCTCAGACATGATATAGAAAAGTGTGAAGGTCCAGTTTCTAAACATGGAGATTAACCCATCAAATCCAGAGGGGAGTACTGTTTGTAGATAGTCAGCTGTTGCGGTAGGATGGATGAAGTCTTGATAAGGGAAAAGTACGAAGGTGAATAACGCGAAAAAGAGCAAGAAAATACTCATCATGATGTAGAGCACTTTTTCTTGGGAAAAGCGGTTAAATAGTTTTGTAAAAATATACATTACAAGAAGTGCCATGGGGAGTACTCCCCAAATCTTGATAAAGGGGATTGTAGCGGCACCTGCTGAATGGGGCGCTGTACAAATCAAAGCATCTTTAGCGATTTTTAATAAGCTGTAACTAAAACAGATAAGAGCGTAGATGAAAAATAGAGGCAAAAATTTCTTTATCTCGGTTCTGTGAATAGGAAAGAAAAAAGAGCGGAGTTTTCCAAAATTTTCAGTGGTTAGTGACATTTTTTAACCTCCCCTTGAATGCTTGAGCAAATAAAATAGGAAAATAGACTGGGTTGGAGGGAATAAGTTGATGGGGGTGTTTTTTGAGAAGGTGAAAAATAAGTATGTTGTACTAACTTATACATCGTCTTCCTCATATCTTAAGCTACAGCAATAAGCCGAAAAATGAGTACCACAATTCATGAGGTAAAGGGTTGCTCTCACTTGGTGTAAGGATGCTACAATTATACCATTTTTGCGATATAATACAACTCATTATCAATAAAAAAAAAGAGTTACTCGCGGTTGTCCAGAGCGTCTATTCCAGGCAACGTTTCAAATTCAATATATTCGAGAGTAGCGCCTCCGCCAGTAGATAGATGATCAAATTTTTTACTATCAATACCACTAGTTTTAATAGCAGCTATAGAATCGCCGCCGCCAATGAGAGTTTTTGCTTTAGATGTAGAGAGGTAAAGGGCGAGGTTGAGTGTGCCATGGGCAGCTCCTGGCGTTTCAAAAATACCTAGAGGGCCATTCCAAAAGATTGTAGAGGCTTTGTCTAGTTGTTGCTGCCAATAAGTGCTTGTTTTAGGTCCTATATCTACACCTTTGAAAGGAGGCTTGATTCCCTCTTGTAAATCAATAAATTTAAAAGTAGATAAATCCTCTAGTGAAGAAGTGATTACAGCATCAATAGGTAGGAAAAGTTTTATAGACTTTTGTTTACACTCTTGAATAATTTCTTTTGCTTTTTCTAATGATTTTTCATCAAAAATAGAATCTCCAATAGAGTATCCCAAAGCTCTTAAGAAGGTAAAGGCCATTCCTCCACCAATAAATAGAGCATGAATTTTATGTAGTAATGCACTTAGAACAGAAATTTTAGAGGCAATTTTTGCTCCTCCAATAATTGCATAAAAGGGGGGCGTGATATCGGATAAGATAGAAGAGAGGGCTTTGATTTCCTTTTCCATTAAAAATCCCATTACTGAGGGCATTAGCTTTGCAATTTCTGTAACTGAGGCGTGTGATCTGTGTGCTGATGCAAAAGCGTCATTTACAAAAATATCGCCGAGTTGTTGGAGCTGTTTGGTAAAGTGGGGGTGATTTTGAGGATCGGTTTCGCCTAAGTTAAAGCGTGTGTTTTCTAAAAGAAGAATTTGGCCCGGCATTAATTGGTTAACTGCGTTTAAAGCTTGTTCTCCAACTGTACTTTTACAAAAAGAAATTGGCAAATTTAATGCTTGAGAGAGAATTTTTTGCAGAGGAGCCAGTGTTAAATCAGGATCGGGTTGGCCTTTAGGGCGGCCCAGGTGAGTAAGAATGATAAGCTTTGCTTTTTTCTCTATTAGAAACTTAATGGTGGGAAGAGATAGCATGAGTCT
>NVUK01000035.1 GCA_002401865.1 Candidatus Aerophobota bacterium
TTAACAATAAAAAGTTAATTATATTTTAAATAAAATACTTGATAAAAGCAGGTGGAATTTAACCTCTGACCGAACGAATGAGGTCCCTGCCGACACGCAAAGCTCTCACTAAGAGCTCAAAACCCGCACCACATCCACCAGTAGCAGCAGCAAACTGTGCCATAGGTTTAAAAGGCGCCAAGTTGCGTTGTAAGCTGGTAAAGTAATTACTTTGCACCTTAATACTAGCCTCTTTAAGCGCTACACCGATCTTTGCACTACACCTACTTGCCACTCTCGCATTAAACGCACAATGCTCCTCTAAAAACTTTGCTTTTTGCACATAAGAAACACTCGAAGAAAAAAATTGTTTACGCTTCCCCATTTCTACTAAGCGGTGCACACTTAAGTCTTGTAACAGGGAGGCTTGTATATGTACAAAGCCCCTAGATCCCTTGGCAACCGCTCTATAAAAACTTTCTCCTCGAAATATTTTAGAACACATAGCTCCGCTATCGCGTACTATATTACGGCACATTCTCTGCCCATAAACACTTAAATCATGCTTAATTTCTATACACACTAATTGAGCCATATAACCTAAAGTACTACAATATGCACGTAATTCCATATCTCCCCCATAAATAAACTAATAAGAATTAATTACAATATAGTAACACAAACAACAACAAGATTAAATAGTTAAAAATATGATTATTATTCTATTTCTTTCATGTTATGGAATATAATATCGACATCATCGCTCTCTTCTAGAAAAGCTATTAAGGCTTCATTCTTTTCAAAAGATTCTTTGTCACACTCTACCCAGGTTTTGGGAATCATCTCTAAGGAAGCTTCTTGGACAGTAAGACCCCCACTTTCCAGATTTTCTTTCACCTTATAAAGGTCTTGAGCGTCAGTGATAACAATAAATAAATCGTCTTCTTTATCAAAATCTTCAGCGCCCGCTTCAATAAACTGCATGGATAGAGTGTCTTCATCACCTTGATCAGCATTGACCTGGAGAACGCCTTTGCGATCAAAATTAAACGTTACAGCGCCAGGGGTGGCTACAGTGCCCCCTTTTTTGTTCGTTGCTATGCGCATATCCGAGGCAAGTCTATTTTTATTATCCGTCATAGCATCTACAATAATACCCACACCGCCATGGCCATAAAGCTCATATGTAATCTCTAAATAATCGATAGAATCATCTTTAACAGCTTTTTTAATATTTCTCTCAATATTGTCTGCCGGCAGATTTACCGCTTTAGCTTTTTGAATCGCAAGCTTTAATTTAGCATTACTTTTAGGATCCGATCCTCCAGCTTTTACCGCTTGAATAATTTCTTTTGTGACCCTGGAAAAAACCTTTCCCCTCTTAGCATCTGCTCGCCCTTTTTTATGCTTAATGTTTGCCCATTTACTATGTCCTGCCATATCTGCTTTCCTTTGCCTATAACTGTTTTTCCATGATTATCTTATCAAAAGATTTTCCCTCTCGATCAATTAAAAAAGCGGGGTGCTCCCCAATTTCTAAAAAACCTAATCTCTTATACAAAGTAATCGCTCGATTCCCTTTGTAAATTTCTAAAAATAATGTCTCTATTTTAAATTCTTCTTTTCCCAGCTTTTCAAGCCGCTCAATTAGCTGCTGACCAATGCCCTTACCTCTATATTGTGGATCTACAACAATCACAAAAAGGCAGTGGTGATTAATCTTTTCAACACCTCGAACATATAAATTCGCTACCCCGCAAACAGATCCATTGTAGCAAGCTGTAATCGAGGCGCCAATGGTGCAAAAATGCATCCAGTAATTTACCGCATCCTCTATCTCAGCTCTGTTTTCCATCGGAAATCCTGAAAGCACTCCCTCTTCTTCAAGCCACTCCATTAACGGCTCCCCATCACTCTTCACCGTTTTTCTAAACGTTATATCTACACTCGGCTCCATTTGCTTACTTTAAAGCCCCTTTTTTTATATCAAATTTTCTCTCATACACGCTGCGGCCCCTATATTGCCCATCTACTTTGACATACTTTTCTTGTCTATAAAGAAGCTTGTAACCCGATTGTTCTAAAAAAGGACTGAGGAAACATCCATCAAACTCTTTAAAATGCAATGTGCTTAAATCAAAACTATGTTCTGCCAAATGGCTTAAATTTTTAATCGCCCGCATCTCAATACCCTGATTTCGATACTGCTTTTCTATCAAAATATAGCCCTGACACAAGTGCTTCGTTTTCTTATAAGGCATCAAAAATAGCGCTGCAAAACCGATACTTAACCCTTTATAAAGCAGCGTAAGACTCGCCTTATACTTGCCCATATAAGTCCAATTCCTAGCAAAGTTTTCCATATCGCGAGAACTACTTACAGCTAAATCTACACTTTGCTCTTTAATAAGGGCTAAAATAGCGTTATAATCTGCGCCATAAGTATAGCGAATATCAAAATCACCACTCTCTGTAAGATCTATCATTCAAAACCCTCTTTCAAATAGGCATCAATAAACGCATCAATATTGCCATCCATAACACTACCTATATTCCCCTCTTCTAATTTAGTTCTAGTATCTTTAACCAATTGATAAGGGTGAAAAACATAACTACGGATTTGCGATCCAAAAGCGATCTCTTTCTTCTCTGTATCAAAAGAGGACTGCTTTTTTTTCTGCTCTTCAAGCTCTCTTTCATAAAGTTTCGATTTGAGCATTTTCATACATGTTTCTCTGTTTTGTATTTGGCTTCGCTCAGCTTGACATGTCGCTACAATACCGGTTTTTAAATGCGTAATCCTAACAGCAGAATCAGTAGTATTCACATGTTGCCCGCCAGCGCCTGAAGCTCTATACGTATCCACTCTAATTTCATCCGGACGTACCGTCACTTCAATATCATCATCAATCTCAGCAATCACATCAACAGATGCAAAACTCGTATGTCTTTTTGAATTACTATCAAAAGGAGAAATTCTAACCAAACGGTGCACACCTCTCTCAGCCTTTGCCAAACCATAAGCAAATGGCCCTGTAAAGCGTACAGTCACGCTCTTAATCCCCACAACCTCTCCTGCTACTTTATCTATCACATCCGTAGTAAAGCCTTTCTTTATCGCCCACTTTTCATACATACGTAAAAGCATCTGCGCCCAATCACAAGACTCAGTTCCTCCCGCTCCAGCATTAATACTTAAAAAACAAGCATGTGCATCGAGCTCTCCAGAGAGCATTTTACGCACCTCTAAAGCTTCTAAAGCTGTTTCAATATTTGTAATCTCGGTTACTAAATCTTGGTAAAATTCCGGATCATCTTGCTCAGATAAATCCACGAGCAAACTTTTTACATCCGTTAATTTTTGACTCATATCCTTGTAAGGATCGAGCCATACTTTTAAAAGATTACTCTCTTTGATCACCACTTTTGCAGCTGTGGCATCATCCCAAAAATGGCTCGAGCCCATCTCTATCTCAAGCTCTTTGATTTTTTCTGACTTAGCAGCTAAGTCAAAGATACCTCCACATATGCTCAAGTCTCTGTTCTATACGGCCAATCCTGCGTCTCTCTTCATCTCTCACAAATATAAATCCTTTTTTCTACTTATTCTAACAAAGCGCATGGCTAAAATCAATCTTTGGGTAGATCAAAACCACGTTTAACTTCTATAAAATTATCTTGGGCCACCGCGTATTGGTAAAAAGGGACCTCTTTGCTCTTGTTAATTGAGCTCTGCTTAAAAATAATTTTTCCATCAAGACCGTGTAAAGCTTCCATCTCTACCCCATCGGGCACCACAATTTTTACTTTACCTAAAAATTCTACAGAGCGAGCAATAAACCTACTATGCCCCTCAAGTACTATTTCAACACTCTCATCCCTAACAAAAGAGTCACTCCACAAATTCTGAGAAAAATCTGCTCCCCTATTCACAATTTTTACATCTTCTAAAATACACGAGCCTGTCTTATCCGAATAAGTGCGTACACCGCTGTTTAAATGCCCCATCACCTGCGCCGATTGAATTAATAAAGAGCCCTGTACAAAACATTTTTCTAAATAAATATCTGCTATATCTAGGCGCACTTCTGCCCCCTTTTTTAAATGCAGGCGCCCTATTTTTTGACCAATAATAGAATAGAGCGGTCCTAAAGCCTTATGATAAGAAAAAAGAAAGTTAGTCACACCGGGATCTTTTATAGGCAGTGTAGAGCTACAAAACTGTTCTAATAACTCTCGACTCCCCTCCATCATATCGTTTAAACATTGCTCTGGGGTTTCCAGCTCTAAAGCTTTTTGTTGGCTTAATTTTTTAGTGCAAGAAATAGTTTTGTTACGCGCGCCTTTAGCAACAAAAACTTTATTTTTATCCCCTTTAGAGAAAACAAAATGCTCAGAAATATTTTGCATCATCGTTTCAAGACGCGCCAGTTTTTGAGGCTCTCCACCAAAACTCTGATCTAAACGGAAATTGAGCATTTTTCCAGGGAAAGGATCTATTTTTGCTACTGCATTAATAGCTTGTGTATCGGCAAAAAGGATATTCGTGTTAGCAAGCATCTCTTCCGTCTCTTCTTGAAGCAGTCCCGCTCTACTATCGCAATACTCAATATTGGTTAAACAATACCCTTGCTCCACTTTTTTCAACACACAAGTGCCTTCCTTGGCTCCCAGTTTTTTCGCGCAGCCAGCCATGCCAAATAAACTATCTTTACTCATACCGAGTCCTTGAAACGCTAAAAGAGTAAAGTCTGTACCTGCTACAAGATTATTGATTTGGCGTACAATCATTTTCTTTTTGCCTTGATCAGCCATTTTTTGCAGCCAGCCCGATTCTCTTGCCACTTTCCAAAGCATACCGTGACCACCAGGCTTTTTCGTTATTTGCATAGGTTTTTCACTATGCCACACACCTTGCTCATTAAATAATGGGCAGAGCGGCTGAAGAGCGATAGTTATCGATGACGGGGTACGGTTAAAAAAGTTTTCCTCTTCCATCAAGGCTTTAATTTGTTGAAAATGTTCTTGTTTTTCAGAAACCATAAAAAAAAGAGGCAGCGTTACTTGCGCTCCAAACAGTTTGAAATGCAAATATTCTTGAGCTCCCACATCTTCCACCAGCCTTGCAAGTAAAGATTTGCCAAAAAAAGAAAAACTCGCGCTATACACTGTTTTTACCGAGCCAATATTTAACCTGTCTGCTGCTCCTCCAATAGGAAATAAGCCGCAAAAACTGCCCAAACGCTCTAATCCTTCCAACACCCATTTTTTTGTATCTTCACTCTCCCTGGTTAAATCATACCCTTTTACAGGCTTCATCTCTTCTAAATTACGCGGCGCGCTTCTCTCTTCTAACAGGGTAAGAACGCTCTCTTGATAAGCTAAAATGCCTCCTAAAGGAGTAAAAAATTGATCCAAAGCGTCTAAATAAATAAACAGATCAGGCGAAATCTCTTCCTGATCGCCTAAAACATGCGCTTGTCCCATAAGGATCAAACACACTTTGAAATAGTGCTCTTTAGCACGCCTTTCATCCTTTATTTCTTCTAAAAATGCATTAGCAGACTTGCCTGTGACAGGAATATTACGCAAAAGCAGGCCCAACTTGTGTTGATAGCTTCCCCCAGCTTTTAACAATTGCCCTAAACAACACAGTAAACGTCTATCAACCTTCTCACAAATATCTAAACTCAAAAAAAACCTCACCAGCAAGTATATGTCATCCCTGTGAGTCAAGCTTCACTATTTTGTCTAAAAAAGGCAAGAATTTCATAAAATAGACGTTTTTTTTTGACTATAAAACCCCAAGCAGGCTACAAGATGACACAAAAGGGAATAAAACGCTTTAAAGCATTCCCCCCTTAAGTTACGTACTATTTATACATCGAAGGAGAGTCTCAATGGCTAAAAAGAAAGAAGCATCTAAATTCATGAAACCGATGACACTAAGCCCTGAATTAGCTGAAGTGATCGGTAAGGGACCTATGCCAAGAACTGAAGTTACAAAAAAACTTTGGGCTTACATCAAAAAACACAAGCTACAAGTACCTGACAACATGCGTTTCATTCAGCCTGATGAAAAACTTACCAAAGTTTTTGGCGGAAAAAAAGCTATCAACATGTTTGACATGACTAAGAAAGTGAGTAAACATCTTACTTAAGCTTTTAAGTTTGTATATTTAATATTTTAGGAACATTGCAATTTTTTTTGCACTGTTCCTTTTTTTTTGCCAAACGTGTAAAATAGAGAAAAAAAATCAGGCTCTATTGTGACAACAAAGCATCGCTACAAAGTTCGACTCTGTTTTGAAGGCACCCGTTATAGCGGATGGCAGAGGCAAGCTAACTGCTTAACTCTGCAAGAAACACTTGAAAACTGTTTCAGTGATCAACTAGAGCGTACCACACCTCTTCGAGGCTCTAGCCGCACCGATGCCGGCGTCCATGCCCAAGACTTTGTCGCCCACTTCGACTCCCCTGTAGAGATCAATACTCTTTCCCCTTTACTAAACAATTTAAATGCGCATTTGCCCCAAGATATCCGTATTATTTCTATCGAAAAAGCCCCTCCTGCTTTCCACGCCTGTTTTAGCGCCAAAAAAAAAACCTACACTTACAGATTCCAAGAAACGCTTATCTCCCCTTTTAAAAGACATCTGATCACCCACATCAACAAGCCTCTATGTCTTGCATCTTTGAAACAAGGCATTCCCTATTTTATTGGCCACCACAATTTTTCCGCTTTTGCCAATGCCTCCAATAAAGGCTCCGCTAAAAACCAGCCCTTTAAAACAATTTACTCTATAGAGCTTGCTAAAGAGGAGGACCATTACACTTTAAAATTTAGTGGTGATGGTTTTTTATACAAAATGGTACGCAATATGGTAGGCGCTCTTTTTGCTGTAGGCCAACAACAACTCTCTCCAGATGCTATTGCCGCTTTAATCGAGAGTAAAGATCGCAAACAAGCGCCTCCTCCAGCTCCTGCACGTGGCCTATGCTTAGAAAAAGTTTTTTACTAATTTTTTTCGCGACTATCAAAACAGGAAAAACTATTGCTCAATTATATAAAACCTCTATAATGACACTCCGTTTTAAAACAGTTTATGCCGATGTGGTGAAATGGTAGACACGGCAGATTCAAAATCTGCTCTTCTCTGGAAGGTGCTGGTTCGAGTCCGGTCATCGGCAACGCTTATGAGCGCTTTTACTGCTTCGTTTTTTTCAAGAGTACAGTTTTTTCTCTTTTTTTATTTACTCTTTTTGATTAAGATGTTTTCCAAAAAATCCTAAGGTTCTATGTCATCTCCCCTAAAATTTGCCATTGCTGCCGCTTCAGCAGCTGCACTGACCGTGAAATACACTCAACAGACTTCTTATACCGCAGGAATTCGACAAGAAAAGATTGTCACCCTTGTTTTTGCCATGGGAACTTTTACTTTAATTTCCTCTGTTATGTACGCAAACAAAAGAGGTAATCCTTTATTGGCAGTAAACCTCTCAAGTGGAGTGCTACTACAAGGAGTTGCTGTTATAGCTCAAATTTACCGGCAATGTTATGTTCCTAAAAAAAATTGGAACAATTGGTGCGTAGTTACCGTGAAAATTAACGACTCATCTATTTTAAGAAATCTTTCCGGTGGAAAAGAAGTACTCTCTGCAGCGCTTAAAGCCCTTGCGAATCTCGGTGTTGCCAGTGAAGAAAGCGCCAACCAAGAACACAAACCTCTATCGGTTGCGCGTATAAGTTTAGTCGATTTACTTGCAGCCATCTCTGTCTATGGCATTCCAACAGCTCTTCTCGTCTCTTTCACAGCGCGTCACTTGTTCTATGTTGGCAAAGATATTGTTACAAAAAATCTATCTATACGCTCTTTTCAAGATCTAGTGTTAACCCTCCCTGGAATACACCATCTCATGGCTAATGGCTTACATGTCCCTTTAGCTATCAATGATCAAAATGAGTTAATTATCAGCTTAGACGGCCTTGAAGAAAATACCGGTCCGGGCAAAGACTCCCGTTTTTGCGAAAAAATGCGCCTGTTTTCTACTTGGATGGAACCTTATACACTCATGTTAGAGCCTCTAATTAACACCTTGTTTGGCTCCATAGCCCTTATGCCTATAAATCTCGTATTTCTAGCTCTTCCCCACATGTCTCGAGAGGCAAAAAATGAAGTATGGCTGTTTATCGAGCAAAAAATTTATGACCTAGCTCTTCTAATCGCCTCTTTATTTTCACCCTCAGGTAAAGATCTAGGCACAACTTTAGGAGCAGATGGGGTAAGAGGAATGCGGGCGCTTAGCTATTTGTACGCTGATCTTTTACAGCGCCATGGAATAAGTTCACCCTTCCTTTCTCTACAAGCTCATCAACAAATAAGCGCTGCTCTGTCAGAACAACTTGTTGCAACAATCACAACTACAGAACCTAAACTGCCACAAGAGCAGCTGAGAGAAGCTGTAGAGCAGGTAATGCGTGCAGGGCTCACCCTCGATACTCAAACACTCTCCCCAGACAGCGCTCAACTTGGCGGAAAAACGATACACTTGCCTATTGGACCTTTACAAGACTTGCTTTTTGGAAACGGCTTATCCGGTTTAATCTCTCTTGCCAAACAGGCTCAACAAGCTCAACAACAAGACGCTTCAGAAGAACAAAAAGTGAAAGCATTTCAGGCAGAAGGTATACGCTTTGCTACAGACCTATTTACCAGTTTCTTAAGAACTCTTTTTTCTGCACCAGAGAGTTTAGCACTACCGCATAATGTGAAATTATACGCCTCTCTAATGGATCCTGACACATTCCTTCAACCCAAACATATGCCTACGGCGGAGCTAACACGCACAGACCTTGAGCAAATTAAGCATGGTGATAATGTAAACGGGTGGCCGGCACATTGTAGCTTTACTCAGCTTTATAGACACCTTGAAAGTCACTCATATGAATCAGAGCCGAAGTGGTTTAAAAACATTAGAAACAAAACAATCATAACAAAAGCAATCTCTGTCTGCCAACAATTCCCCCAAGATGAGTACGAGATACTCGCTTCTCTAAACTACTTCTTTTATGGACTAATTTTAGGACTACAAAATAGTGGGCTTGATAATACCGTAGTAAAGGAAGTGAGTAATGATGAAGAGACTATAGAAACATTAGAACGGTTTCTTTGTAACAAACGTACTAAATTAGCTTTTAGCAAAATTGGAAGTATTGGGCGACTTTCCCTGACAGACATCAATCAAGGCCTGGGAGCATTTCTTTTAAACTCACAAGATAAAATAAACCAAGTACGCCGAGAAACCTCTGCTATGCAAGCCCTGCAATTTGCCAATCTATTGGAGATTTTCTCTAAACTAGGTACAAGCGGAATAAAAAAATTAAAAAATTCTGCCCCAACTGGTGTTCCAAGCGCAACACTTTCTGTAATGAACACATTCCCCTCTCTCTTTGTTGCCTTTGCTGCATTTGCTAGAGACAATGCTACTAATCTTCATAGAATTGATGCCGTAACAGGTAAATATAAGCCCACCGAAGCCAGCCAAGAATCGGATAAAATTGCTAATGCTAGAGTGCTAAACATGTTTGTTAACACTTTACTAGAAAGACTCCACCATCCCAATGTGGAATATTTAACTTACGACACACTCTTACATGGACAAAATGGTTTAAATCAAATTTTTGCGGACAATCTTTTAACAGATAGCGTAAAAGAAAACTTCACAAGCCCCCAAGATCAAATGCGCGTTCTAGAACTCGCCCTAGCTATTGTTGAGCGTGAGCACGAGATAGCCATTTACCAAAAAGAAGTGGAAGAGATGGCTCCGGCAGAAACAGCCGCAGATGAAGAAGCAAAGCAAAAGAAAATTCTTGTTCTAGATTGTTGGAAAAATGAGATCCAACACGCTAAAACTTTGTTTGACGCCCTACTAAATAGCGGGAGTGTAGAGCAAACAAATGATGTAATGAACGCTCTATTCGCTTCCTCTATGGGACAAGAAGCTCAACCTCTTCCTGAAGACGTAGCACCTCTATCCCCAACTATGCATGCTCTCATGTACCAAGTACGCTCTGAGCCTGCTATCGCCGCGCGCGCTGGCCTACTATTTAAAGCGCGTGCTATGGACGGGTTCATGAAAAACCATGATGCTCTCCTACGCTCTGAAGGGTTGCTAGATTTTGCAAACACAGACGCTTATCTATGGCATGCTATGAGTATGTCTCCTGAGTCTTGTTTAGCATTACAATCTTCTAGAGAGAACTTAGCCCGCTTAGTAAGTAAAGCAAAGAATCCAATTACAGAGCCTATGGCGAAAGCTTGGGATGTGATGGGCAATGTGCTCTCTGATCATACAACAAATCTCCCAACTTTTGATATCAATGATCTTAGCAGTATGGATGATCCTGAATATGTTCGCGGAGAGATCCAAGACGCTCTAGAAGACGAAGGTCTTACATCACGAGAATTTATAGCAATCCAAAATGCTTATACACAACAAGCAAAGCTTTGGATTGCAGCTGTCACAAGACAACAAAACCAAGTGATTAAAACCTTTAACATACATCTAGGTCCTGCTATATTTACGCAGTTAGAGCTTGCAAAACCAGATACAGCACCTGCTTCCTCAGTGGTAGGCCAAGAGATGGCGCACAAGAATGTTACTTTTGCTACGCAATCCCATGTTGACTTAGTGGCTATTGCAAGTGCTCAAAATGCTTTTGAGGCTCTTTTAACACAAAGCCCGCACACATTCTTACAAACAGAATTAGAGCTCGACGCGCGCATTCAAGGCACCATGGAGACGGTAACAAAAATAGTAGCTCAAGTCATTCAAACGTTAATCGCAGGTATGGTTTTTGAAACAGACTCTTACCAAAGAAAAAATAAGGAATTATCTGAACGTACGCACAGACGTCAACAAGGAGAGGAGTCTTTACGTCTCCATGCTCATGAAGTAGACCACATTATGCGAAACCTTTCTGATGCTTTTAATGCCTTCCCTTTCCTAGGGTTTATACCGCAATGGAATAATTTACGCGCGATATTAAAAGCGGGTTATCCTGCAGGAAGTATTACTATCCCTATGGCGCGTCGTGGACCTGAAGAATTATGGACAACCAATCCATCGGACAGGGATAATCTAGATTTACAAGGAAGACACGGTCAACACTCTGCAAAAATCAGAGAGCAACTAGAAACGTTGAGAAACACCCGGCAGGAACTACACAATGAAAACAAGCCTCCCTTTGAGATTTCCATGTACATGCTTTATGGCCTTTTAAAAGCTATAACCATGAATCCAAAAACGCAGGCAAAATTACAAACACTCTACGACCAGTCACGCTACCAAGAAAAAGTTAAAACTTCTAATGATGCATGGATTGACGGACTGCACTCACTTGCCAACTCGGATCATTCCGCCCCTGACTTTATAGAGCGATGTGAAGAGTATTTACAAGAAATTCAAGTAGGACTAAGCGGCACGGGATCTGTGATAGACACTCTAATGGAAATGGTAACACTATTTCCAGACATAGTTAATATGGTGAAATAAATGCATAAGCAGTTAAAACCTCTCTTAGAATATAGCCCTATCTTATTTGATTTTGATGGGCTTTTAGTGGATACGGAAAAGCAACATTTTCAAGCTTATAAACAAACAGTAGAATCTTTTTCCCTCTCTTTTAATTGGGACTACGCCTCTTTTATGCCTATTGCACATATTAGCGGTGTTGCCATCCGTCAATCTTTGTTTGAAGCCTATCCAGAACTTTTTCAAAAAATAACCTGGGAAGAGTTTTACGCAAAAAAATCAGCGCGCTATTGCGAGCTTATCGAGGAAGGTCTTACCCGATTTATGCCAGGAGCAGAAGTACTAATACGCCGTTTACTAGAAGAAAATCACTCTTTTGCTGTAGTCACCAACTCCACGCGTCGCCAAATTGATCTGGTAAAAAACAACCTTCCTCTACTTAAAAAAGTACCTCACTGGTTTGTAAGAGAAGATTACAACAATCCCAAACCAGCACCTGATGGCTACCTTAAAGCTTTAGAATTTTTTGGAAAAAAAAGTACTCCTATCGGATTTGAAGATACAAAAAAAGGTATTGTATCGCTATCGGCAGCCGGCGTTTTACCTGTATTGGTATGCGATGAAAACCACCCTCAAAGAGAGCACATTTCTGGCGATATCACTTTTTACTCATCCCTTACTCACCTCTTGCAATAACACTCGCTTTTTTCCTCGTACCAACTTATGCTCCTAGTAAAAACCCCTTACCTAAAAAAACGTTGTGAGAACTGCTGCCCTTATTTTTGCCACTATTTTTTCGCTCACTGCCTATACTCTGATCAAAGCAGATTTATCCAAAGAGCGTGGTAATATAAAACATTTCCCTTCTTCTCTTTTATTTAGCGCGCCTCCTCCTCACTTAGAACTGGCTTCTTTAACACCCAAAGAGCATACCAATCTACCCCCTATTACTACGCACCATTTTCGGTGTAAAGGGAGCCATAATAATCCCATTATTCACCACATTATCGATGAAAAAACAAAATACTTTCAAGACTGTGACGGACTCCATACCCACTCTTTACCTATTATTGATGGAGAAGAAACAGTATACCCTCACCTAGTTGAACTTCTTAATTACGCCCAACAAAAAACTAAGCGCCCTATAACTATACTCTCTGGTCACCGCTGCTATATGCATCAAAGCTACCTCTCCTGTAAACACGCAGATCTAATCTCTCTTTACCAACTAGGCGCTGCTGCAGATGTTTGTTTTCAAGGAAGCCATCTAAACCTCTTAAGCCTGGTAAGTGCTATCAGCGACTGGTACAGCTGCGCAAAAAACCTCTCTAAAACAAAATTCTCTATTAACCAAGATCATACGCAGTGGAGCAATCGCTATATTACCCTTACGCTCCATGAAAAAACAGATCTGCCCTCAACAGCTTACCAAGGCCCTCACCTTACAATAAAACTTAAAAAAGATCCCCACAGTGGAAAAACGATTACCTACTCCTATAGAAAAGTACGCAATAACATACTCATCTATTAGAAAAAAGAAAGCACGTAGTTAACATTAAACGACATAAACCAAAAATAAGAAGCAAGTATCACTAGAAAAACAAGTACTTTAAAAGGGTTTAGTTTTTTATGGCTCACTTTATACCCCTCCATCTTATCCCAAGAACAAGTCCCCGTGCTAGAGAGTTTGACAGAGGCGACAAGCATTGTCACCAGGCAAATAATAGGAACCCCTGCAGCAAGGCCCAGCCACCACACAGAAACACTTCTATGCAAACTATCCCTAAGCGAAAGTTTTTTTCCATTTTTTTGGCTTACATGCATGGAAAGAAGCCATTTCCCTGGAGTTGTCCCCACCGTTGATAGTAAAAACGTTTCAATAAAAATCCAAAAAAATATCACTGATATAAAAAAGTAAGGATGAAAAGAGGTAAATCTCAAAGGTGTTATATGTGTAAGGATAAGTAACACAAGGATAAAAAAGAGGTAATCAAAACTCCGAGCAAAGAAGCGCCTCCAAAGGCAACTTTTAACCGGGGCAAAGTCTGTATCTACTTGATCAACCATAGAAATCTTCTCATCACATTTTTCCCACCTTTTAGCCTATTTTTTTCTTTTTGTAAATAGACTCTCTCAAGCTAAAAACTTTCTGCTAAAAATTGTACTACATGAAGTCGAGATTGCCAAAATTGGTAAAGAGCCTCTTTTTTTATACTTTCTGCATGAAGCAGAGTCTCTTCAAAACGCGTATAGCTTGATCTTAAAGCGATAGAATCTTTAAAGGCTTGATCACTTTGCTTAAAAAACACTTTATACATCTCAAGATCTTGAAAGATAAAATCTAAATAAACTAAACGGCCATCTTCCTCGCATAACTTATCGCCCAGTACATCCAAACGCTCTAGCGCTTTTTTACACAACTCTTCCCCTTCTAAAAAACTAGCGTGCCACTGTTTTTTCAATGCCTCCAAAGCTTTTTTATTCCCCACATCTTTGATTAAACACTCCCTTGAAACATCAAGCATTCCTTCTATGTCCCAACTGTTTTCAAAAAGTATTTTCTCTAAATCTATATTTTTAACACCCTTAACACCAATGCCCCCTTGTGTAGCATTGAGATAAGTGGTTTGCTTATTATGCTCCGCAAATTTAGCAATACCCTCAGATTCCATCTCCCATTTGCTCAGTGTATAAATAGGGTTTTTCCAAATATCTTCTGCCAAAACCAATTTTTCAGAGCAGCGCATCTCCTGTTTATCCGATTCTAAATCAAAACCTGTCCCCTCTATAACGCCTGGCAAATAGCGCGCATTACCTGTATAGGCTAAATCTACCCCCGCTAAAATAATAGGATTACATCCCATCGTTGTAGCAAGCTCTAGTGCGGTAGTTGTCACACTCATCGCTTCTTGACCAAAACCCTCAGCTAAAGCTTCACTTTTAATATCCAGCGCCTCGATAACTGCTTTTTCCAGCTCTCCTCCAGACTCTGCCTGTAGATGTCCCAAGCTGGTGTTAAGCGTTGTAAACACATCGCTATGTAACCGATTGACATAGATAAGTACCGTTTCAAAAACAACATTCTCTTTAAAGCGCCTCACCTCTTCATCATTAGGATCAAGAGCTATTGCCATATGAAATTTGGTTTGACTGCGACTTAAAGCTGTAATAGCAGAACCTGCACTAATAATAAGGGCCTTTGAATAAAGCTTTTTCAACGCGCTCAAATCCTTTTCAAGAGAAGGGCCTGCTCCGCAAATAATGGCCGGTACTCCATCAAAGCGTCCTTTTAACTTATTAGCTATAAAAGCATTTTGCTGAAATTCAATATTTTTTAAAAAGTTTCTAAAAAACAAGTGGTAATATACCCCTTCTTGTAAAAGCGCATGCTGCTGAGTTGTTTGTGCATAAACAAGACTTGTTAATTTTTCTACCAACTCTTTATGTTTTTCCACATAACGTTGGGAGGGAGCAAATAATACTTTTTCTATAGGAAATGTTTGCGCGCATTCACACACAACCTCTTCTATCCTATCAGGGCTTAGTGGCACACGTATATGCACCCTGGGATGATTAAGGATATCTAAAGCGGCGCTAGTAGATAAAAAACCATGGATAGCACTCATATCAAAATCTAAAAAAACTAAATGGCGCATATCATTCGCCTCTAGCCAAGATTTGTAGGCATAAAAGCAGTCACTTACATGCAAACCAAAAACATAAATAATATCTGCATCTTTGGGGCAGTACTGCTTGGCTAGTGCTATAGCTGCTTCTTTTTCATCTACATATTCCGAACACTCCCTCTCTTCCATGTTAATAAGAAAAGCAAGTCCTGGATATCTTTGAGCAAAAAGAGAATTTGTTTTTTCTAACTTGTCCCCTACGCTAAACATTAATCCCTTCTAAAACCGATTTCTCCACCTTCACAAGTGTCCCTTTTTCAAAGATACAATCCTCTTTCAAAACTCCCTCTTCACTAAAAATTTGCTCTCTTCCTGATTTAAGTCCCTTACTACACATACACACCCTTTTTTTATTCCCATTTTCCCAATAAAGCTCTACCTTGCCCTCAGCAAGGCCCCTTTCATAAGGTATTTTTGTTTTGCTCTGCCCCGATGCATACCAACTCTTAAACAACATTTTTTCATGTTTTGCCGACCAATACTCTAAAGAGTAAAGATTGCCTTGTGGATAATATTTCTCGCACTTACCTATTCTTTGCCCTTGGTAATACCACGACTTAGAAGCTAGTTTTCCCTGGGAAAAATAAAACGTAGTCAAACCATGAAATTTTTCATCTAATGCACTAGAAGAAAATAAAAGGTTATTTTCTCCGTCTCTTTTCTCCCAATAAATAGCGCCAGATTTTTTTGGAATAGAGTAAGCATTATGCTCTACTGTTTTTGGAGAAAAGTTTTCCTCTATCTCTATGCCTAGCTCTTCATCCAAAATAGATAATTTGCCCTCACCTAGTATATATTTAGATTCCATCAATTAAAATCCCTCCCTAAAATAGCTTTAAATATTTATTCAAAATATCACGTATAAAAACGCTTCTCTGAATTTTATAACTTAATACGTTTTCATCTGTGGATGAAAATATGTGTTTAAAAACTTGCCATATCGGCTCGATCACTTGGCAAAAAAATGGGTCTGTTACAAGTAAACTTTCTTGATAACAATCCATACCACTCTCT
>NVUK01000036.1 GCA_002401865.1 Candidatus Aerophobota bacterium
ACTCTTTATTTCAAGTTATTTAAAAGCATACAATTTATTATCAAGCAGATCTCTTTACCGGCATTTTTTCATAAGAAGTGGAGAGGGCCTTTGACTAGTTTATGGCAAAAACTTACCGCTCTTAAGGAAGATGGTGAAGCTCAAGAAAAACAGCAAGATCAGGCTTGTTCAGTAGCTTTGCAAGAAGCGTTAAAAGCGTTTGAGGTGTTGAGCGCAAAGAGTGAGAAAGCTTCTATAGAAGAGTTTAAAGAGTTAAGACAAGAGATTACCGTTTTTGCTAAAACATGGGAAGTAGAGAGTATTGGTAGACGTGGTCTTAGTGTTCTATCGGATAAAATAGGACAAGTTCAAAACCTTATTAAAGAGCGCTTGTTAAAAGATAAGAAAGAGAAAAAGCAAGCAAAACAGGTATTGCTTTCTGATATAATGAAAAATTTAGAAACTTTAGCAAATAATGTATCGGGATTAGATGAGAAAAACTTTGAAGAAATGCAGGCTAAGTTAGTAACAGAAGGACAAACACTTGTGAGCACGGTAAGCCAAGAGTGTGCGTGGGAGTTGGCAAATTTCAGAGTGGAGTTAACTTTAATTGGACTAAGGGCACATAGTGGCGATTTAGACTATGCGCAGGCTTTAAGAACAAAATTTGCTCATACTGTTAAGGAAAAAATAGAGAGTTATCGTAAGAAGATGGGAGGGGCCTCTATTGACATTGAAAAAGGACTGGTTTATCAAGAGCATAGAGCGGCCTTAGCGTTGATATTTAACGCGCAGGTTACTCTGATAAATAAGATAAGGTCTGAAATTGTATGAGTGAGAGTTTATGTAGAGTAAGTGCTTTTGATCTGGATCACACGTTGATTAAAAAAAACACCAGCGCTTTATTCTACTACTACATGATCAAGAAAGGGGTATTTCACCCTACAGCTGTTGTCCGTTCTTTAGCCTATTCCTTTAGGCACCGTTTTTTTAATCTAGGAATTAAGCAGGTACATGAACAGGTTTTTGAAAAATTTCTAAAGGGGATGAGTCTTGCTTTTTTGAATGAGCATGTACAAGCATTTTTGAAAGAAGATTTTTTTAAGTATATATACTATCCCGCATTTAAAGAACTCAGACAGGCGCAATATGGAGGACACTATACGGTGATTTTATCAGCCTCACCCTCTTTTTTAGTGGGGGCTATTGCTGAATATTTTGGTGTGTTTCATTGGAGCTCTTCTGAGTATCGCTTAGATGAGGAGGGAAGGCTTAGCTGCATAGATTCTGTACTTCTCGGCGATGAAAAAGCTGACTATATCCATAAGCTTGTAAAAAAGTTAAATACGGACGTCTCTTTGGTGACTGCATATTCAGACAGCATTGTTGATTTACCTTTTTTACTCTCCGCTGGCAAAGGTGTTGTTGTTAATCCAAAGAAAACTATGCGACAAATGTCTCAAAAGTATAAATTTGAAGTGATTTAGAAAAAAATTAAGAGATTAATGAAAAAAAAAATAGGTGTTTTTGGGGGAAGTTTTGATCCTATCCATATGGGCCATATTAATTTAGCCATGCATCTTTCTGAGCAAATAGGACTAGACCAAGTTTTATTTTGCCCTGCAAAAATTTCCCCTTTTAAAGTAAAGACGCCCCCTATTGTTAGCTATGATCAGCGATGTCTTATGGTAGAACAAGCCCTTGAGGGTATAGATAATTTTTTTTTAACCAGGGTGGATGAACATAGACAGGCTCCCTCATTTATGATCGATACCTTGATAGATTTAAAAAAAACGTATGTGAATGATACCTTTTTTCTAATGCTCGCTAGCGATGCTTACCTCCATTTTTCTCAGTGGAAACAAGCAAGTAGAATTTTGTCTATGGCGACTTTGCTAGTGGGTACGCGCCTAGGTTTTGAGGCAGAGCTTGAATCTAAAAAAGAGTGTTTACAAGCTAAACAGTGCCATATGCCACCTATGGATATTAGTAGTAAAAATTTAAGGTGCCGCTTGAAAGAAAAACTATATTGTGGCCATCAAATTCCCTCAAAAGTTCTAGACTTCATATATGAAAATAGATTATATTATCCATAGTCTCAATCTATTAATACAGTTAATTACTTCTAATTTATGATTAAATCTATTGCTACAGTACTTGATGAAAAAAAAGCGTTTGATATCGTAGTTATTGATATCAGAAAAGTTTCTCCTGGGGCTGATTATGTGATTATAGCTAGTGCCAATGTCGATAGGCATGCTGTTTCTTTAAGAGATGCTGTAAAAGAGCAACTTAAAGCAGAGGGACTAAATCTTATTCGATCTGAAGAAGGCGGGGGCTGGGTCGTCATGGACTTTTTCGAGGTCATGGTGCACATATTTTTACCTGAAATGAGAGACAAATTCCGTCTGGAAGAGTTGTGGTCTGAGGGTGAAATTCTTGATTTAGGATTAAAGCATTAAAAAAGGATAGTTCATGGCAGAAAAGCGAAGAATTGTTATTACAGGCTTAGGAATCGTTTCTTGTTTTGGTAGTAATGTAGATACGTTTTTTGATCAACTTGTTGCTGGAAAAAGTGGCGTAACCATGATTGATCAATTTCCATGTGAAGATTATTCTACCAGGTTTGCAGGTAGTGTTCGAGATGTACCGATTGAAGGGTATATGGATAAAAAGCAGGCGCGCCGCGTGGACCCTTTCATTCGATACAGTATGGTAGCGGGAAAAAAAGCGCTTGAAGATGGTGGGCTTACTCCTGAGGTTCTTGAGAGATTGGATAAAAAGCGTTGCGGCATTTTGATATCCTCGGGCATGGGTGGTATGAGTGTTTTTTATGAAGGCACAAAAACATTACTCAACAAAGGGCATAACCGTATTACACCTTTCTTTGTTCCCTATATTATTACTAACATGGCAGGCGCTCTTTTAAGTATAGATCTGGGGTTTAAAGGCCCTTGTTATTCGATTTCAACAGCATGTGCTACGGCGAACTACTCGATGTGTAGTGCGGCAAGTCATATTAGAAATGGAGAAGCAGACTTAATTATTTGTGGTGGAGCAGAAGCGCCGATTAATCCTGTAGGTGTGGGCGGATTTGTGGTGATGAAAGCACTATCGAAAAGAAATGATGAGTACGAAAAAGCATCGAGACCTTGGGACAAGGGGCGCGATGGTTTTGTGATGGGAGAAGGTGCTGGAGTACTTATTTTAGAAGAATTAGAGCATGCTAAAAAGCGTGGAGCTAAAATTTATGCCGAGTTTTTGGGTGGAGGCCTCTCTACCGATGCTTATCATATGACAGCGCCACAACAAGAGGGCGAGGGTGTGGCTCAAGCGATGCATTATGCGCTTGATCAAGCATCTATTGGTCCTGAGGATATTAATTACATTAATGCTCATGCGACTTCTACGATGGTGGGGGATTTATGTGAGCTGCGCGCTATTAACAAAGTGTTTGGTAAAACAGGCCATGACCACGTTGTTATTAATTCGACCAAGTCATTAACAGGACACTGTCTCGGAGCTGCTGCGGGTATTGAGGCAATTGCTTTGGTTAAATCTATTGAGAGGGGAGTAGTACATCCTAACATTAACTTAGACGATCCTGAAGAAGAGGCAAAAGCGTTTAGATTACCTAAAGAGCCTGTAGAGATGAAAATTACAGCTGCTATGAACAACTCTTTTGGTTTTGGTGGGCATAATTCAGTTACTATTTTTGCGCCATATAAGGGAGATTAGCGCTTGAAAGAGGATCAATCTTTTGGCGTGATCCCTGTACGTACCGTGCAGGGAGATTACGAGGTATTAATTTTAAAACATATTAATGGTGACCATTGGGGCTTTCCGAAAGGACATGCGAATGTGGGTGAAACGGCTCAAGCTACAGCAAAAAGAGAGCTTCAAGAAGAGACAGGACTTTTAGTAGAATCCTTTCTTGAAGCGGTTGATTTTACTCAAGAGTACACTTTTTCACAGCATGGATCTTCCATACATAAGCGCGTGGTTTATTTTTTAGCGCAAGTGCAAGGCGATCTCGTTTTACAACAAGAAGAAATTCTTGAGGGGAAATGGGTACGTTTATCTCAGCTTAGCAGTTATGCTAAGTTTGATAATGCGAGAAGCCTGTTTCAATCAGTGAAAAATTATTTAGAAGGGTAAAACCGCAGTTTTATCGCTACTTTTTTAATTTTCCAAAATTAATTTTATTGTTTGCTGTAGCTGGATCATAACTGTAAGAGTGTGATCCAGAAGCCTCATTAGTTTCAGTTTCAGGTGGATGATTTGCTGCTACTTCAGAAACTCTTGCTGCTTCTACAATCATTTCAATTTTACTAATTGTTTCTTGCAGCGTAGTAGCGACAGCGGCTTTGTCTGCATTGGCACTATTTGCGTTGTTACTAGTTGCCTCAGAGCTTCCCTGTACATTATTGGATCCAGGGGTAGGCCCTGCAGGTGTGGTGCGAAAAACTATATTTTTAAACTTTTGTTTCATAAGATTTCCTCTTTTGTTAGAGATGAATATGTTGTTTCTTGTTTCTTAAAGGGTAGGGGATATTTTTTCAAATCAGGATTGTGTAAAGATATTAGAGATAGGAATTCTTTCCCGTTTGGCTCGATAAAAAAAAATAATCGTGGTAACCTTAGCGATTAAGCTTTTCTTAATTTTCTAAAGGGTTTTTCATGAAGCGTTTTGTTTGTTTTTTAATAGGGGTAATTCTTAGATTATGCCTTAAATTACGTTACCGTATCACCACTGTGGGTATGGATGATGCCCTAGATAAACTGGGTAATAGAGGTGTGTTATTTCTTCCCAATCATCCTGCGGAGATTGATCCTATTATAATCATAACGCTGCTATATAAAAAATTTACTCCAAACCCTTTGGTTACAGAGAAATATTATTATGAGGGGGGCTCTAGAGGTTTTATGGATTTAGTAGGGGCTATGCCGCTACCAGATTTTGATAAAAGTTCGAATCAGTGGAAAAAAAATCAGTATGCAAAAGCGATGAAGAAGGTAGGAGATAGTCTTACTCATGGTGGGCAATTTCTCATCTATCCTTCAGGACATTTAAAACATGAGGGGACAGAGCATCTTGGTGCGAGTTCCATGGTGCATAAATTGCTTAAAGATCGAACAAATGTTGATGTTGTTTTAATTAGAAGCACGGGGCTGTGGGGCAGCAGCTTTTCAAGAGCTATTACAGGTAAATCTCCCAATTTTTGGTCGGTGCTTGGAAGAGGGGTGATTGCTCTTTTAAAAGGAGGGATTTTCTTTCTTCCAAAACGTAATGTGGTGATAGAATTTGAAAAGGTATCCTCACGCAATTTATTAAAACAGGACAGGCTTGGATTTAACGCTTATTTGGAAAATTGGTATAATCAATACCCAGCAATTAATGCTCGGGGCCGGTTAGATGAGAGTGGTGATAGAAATGTGGAAGAAGAGCTAAAACTTTTGCCCTACGCACCTTTTTCTAAAAAGCTTCTTGAAACAACAGAGCCTAAGCGTAGAGATGAAAATTTAGATAGTAGTCAAATACCTGAGAAAAATAGAAAGGCTATTGATTTAGAGCTGATAAAACTCTCAGGAATGCAAGCTAAGCAAATAGAGCCATCAGCATCACTTGCTAAAGATTTGGGACTGGATTCACTCGACATGGCCTCTATTGTTGCTTTTTTGGATTTTAAATTTAATGTGCATGATGTGGAAGTGGAGCATCTGAATACAGTTGGCGATGTTTATGTGCTTTCGATGAGTGAAGATAGAGCAAATAATGTGGTAGAGCCTATAGCGACTCATAACAAGTGGCCTACTGAGCAAAACCGTCCTGATCCTTTATTTTGTGAGGGAGATAATATTGCTGAGGTGTTTCTTCGTGGCACAGACCGGATGAAAGGATTTATCGCTGGTGGCGATGAAAATTCAGGAATTTTAAGCTATAGTAGACTTAAAGTAGTAATTATCTTGCTTAGCAAAGAGATTGAAAAACTTCCTGGCAAGCATGTGGGTATTTTATTACCTGCATCGATTACTTCTTATTTACTTGTTTTGTCTTGTTATTTTGCAAAAAAAGTGCCGTGTGTTTTGAACTGGACTGTTGGAAAGCGCAATATGGAACATGCGAAAAGGGTGGCAGGGTTTGAGTCGATATTAACAAGCCGTAAATTTTTAGAAAAAGCCAAAACTTTGGAACTTGGAGCTTGTGAAGACGATTTGATTTTGCTCGAAGATATGAAGGCAAACTTTAGTTTAATTGATAAGTTAAATGCATTAAGACTGAGCAAATGGAGCGCTGAGCGTTTGATTGAAAAATTTGATTTAAAGAAGATAGATTCTGAGAGTACAGCTGTACTTTTGTTTACTTCGGGTACAGAGTCGCATCCTAAAGCGGTGCCCCTTAGTCATAGTAATATTTTACGTACGGAAAAAGCGGCGCTTTCAAGAATTGATCTTTTGTCCAGTGACTTGATGCTAGGAAATCTTCCCCCTTTTCATTCGTTTGGTTTTTCTGTAACGGGGATGATGCCGCTTCTTTCAGGACTTAAAGTCTTTTATTCTCCTGATCCTACGGATTGGCAAAAAACAATGCAGCTGTGTCAAAGTTATCCTGTGACAATGCTTTGTATGGCGCCAAGTTTTTACAAAAATTTATTTTCTAATGCTCCTGCTTCTACTTTTGAAACGGTGCGTTTATTTGTTACAGGAGCAGAAAGAGCTCCAAATGAGTTTTTTGAAAAAGTAAAAACGTTTGGAGAAGGAAAATTAGCTATTGAAGGGTATGGCATTACAGAGTGCTCTCCTATTGTGACAATGAATGCTGAGGGCAAGCAAGAGCATGGAGTAGGGAAGGCAGTTAGCGGCGTAGAGCTGATGATTGTTCATCCTGAAACGGATGAAGTGCTTAAAGAGGGAGAAGAGGGAGAAATTTATATCCATGGCCCTGGCGTGTTTTCTGGTTATTTATCTCATCCTGATTTTCCTATAGAGAGTCCTTTTGCTCATATTGATGGAAAAATTTGGTATAAAAGTGGAGATTTGGGGCGATTAACAGATAAGAAACATTTAATTCTTTCTGGAAGGCTTAAGCGGTTTGTGAAAATTGGTGGCGAGATGGTGAGCTTTGCAGCTGTTGAGCAAGAAATCAACGATCTGGCTAAAAAGCAGCGTTGGTATGACGAGGACGAATCTGAAGTACGTTTTGTTGTAGGCGCGCGAGGAGAACAGGAAGACAAGCCTAGTATTGTTGTGGTTACAAGTGTTGAAAATGTAGATAAGGTGGACCTTAATAAAGCGCTTAGAGAAGCGGGATTTAGTAATATTATCCGTATAGCCGATGTTATTTTTACAGATGAGATACCGATGACAGGTACGGGTAAGGTGGCGCTTAAAAAAGTGTCGGATATTATTAATGAGAAATCTGAGGTTCAGGCTAGTTGAGGATTTTTAATACTGAGACTCGGGAAAAAGAGACTCTTACTTCTACAAGAAAAAACTCTTTGATCAAAATGTATACGTGCGGCCCTACCGTCTATAATAGAGCTCACTTGGGAAATTTTAGAACCTATGTATTTGAAGATTTGCTTCGCCGCGTGTTGAAACAAGCAGGCTTTAAAGTAGAGCAGGCCATGAATTTAACCGATGTGGATGATAAAACAATTCGAGGAGCGCGAGAGAAGGGGCAAGATTTAGATACTTATACAGAGCCATTTAAAAAAGCCTTTTTCAAAGATTTAGAAATTTTAGAGATAGAAAAAGTTGAACATTATCCAGAAGCTACACACTATATTTCTCAAATGATTGAGATGATCGAAATTTTAGTGGAGAAGGATTTAGCTTATAAGGGGCAAGATGGAAATGTGTTTTTCCGCATCGCTTCTTTTCCTCGTTACGGTAGACTTTCAGGACTAGATTTAAGTACACTGCGCCAGGGCGGCTCACAAAGAGTGGATAGTGATGAGTATGATAAGGAGTCTGTTTCTGATTTTGTTTTATGGAAAGCGTATGATGCTAGCCGTGATGGGGACATTTTTTGGAAAAGTCCTTGGGGCAAAGGTCGACCTGGGTGGCATATAGAGTGCTCAGCGATGGCTAAAGCTCTTTTAGGAGAGGAAATTGATATTCATGTGGGAGGAGTAGATAATATTTTTCCTCACCATGAGAATGAAATAGCGCAATCTGAGGGGTGTAGTGGTCGTTGTTTTGCGAGATTTTGGATGCATAGTGAGCATTTGATTGTAGAGGGGAAAAAGATGAGTAAAAGTTTGGGTAACTTTTACCGTTTAGAAGATTTACTAGATGAGGGGTTTACTGGCCGCGAAATTAGGTTTTTGCTTTTATCTACTCACTACCGGTTACAACTAAACTTTTCTAAAGCCTCGTTATTTGCAGCAAGAGCATCTCTTGAAAGAATAGATGATTTCATCTACCGCCTATTACATGTACACAGCGATAGTGGTATCGATATAAGAGAGCATATTACGCATGCAGAAAAAGGTTTTTTTAACGCTCTTTTTGATGATTTAAATATAGCAGAAGCGCTAAGAGCTCTATTTGGTTTAATTAAGCAGGTGAATAAAATTGCCGATAGGAAAAAACTCTCTAAAGAAATGGCGGGCCAGGTCTTAACATTGCTACGCGAGGTAAACCAAGTTTTATCTGTTTTAAATTTTGATGAGACAAATAGTATCCCTGAAGAAGTTTTGCATTTTTTTAAAGAGAGAGAAGAAGCACGTTTGAATAAAGAGTGGAAAAAAGCAGATGATCTACGGGGAAAAATAGCTCAGAGGGGTTATGAGATAGAAGATAGGGCCGAAGGGGCAAGGCTTAAGAAAAAGGCTTGATCGTTTTAATTAAAGCGGCTAATAGAAAGGGGAGTTCAAATTTTTTTTCCGGTGGAGGAAAAGTTCCCCATGTCAAAAAAGGCTATTTTAGTTTTCAACTGTGGAAGTTCTTCAATCAAAGCTCAAGTAGTAGATCCCGTGTCAGGCGTTATTTATTTTAAAGTTTTGTGCGAAGAAGTGGGTAGTAAAGGGTGCTTTTTAACTTTGGAAGAAGAGGGTGAAAAAGTACGTTTAGAATGTCCGATGATGGACTATGGACAAGCTATTGATAAGATTGTATCTCAGATGAGCGCCTCTTTAAAATCGATGCTTGTAGGAGTGGGGCACCGCGTGGTGCATGGGGGAAGTTTCTTTACTCTTTCAACACGCATTGATGCCAATGTCGCTAGTAAAATCAAAGAGTGTATTCCGCTTGCGCCTCTACACAATTCTTATAATTTACTCGGAATTGAAAAATTACAAAAAGCTTTTAGCCATTTGCCCCATGTAGCAGTATTTGATACAGCCTTTCACGCGACACTTCCAAAATATGCCCATATCTACCCTTTAGATTTTTTGCTTTATGAAAAACACCAAATTAAAAAATATGGTTTTCACGGTACCAGTCACCGCTATGTGACGCAGATGATTGCAGAAAAAATGGGTAAATCTGTGGAAAATACACGTTTTATTTCTGCACATTTAGGGGGAGGATGTAGCTTATGCGCTATTAGTGGAGGTAAGAGTATAGAGACTTCTATGGGATTTAGTCCTGCTGAGGGGCTGATGATGGCTACGAGAAGTGGAGATATTGATCCGACTCTTTTTAGCTTTTTACACCAAACGTTGGGTATGAGTATGGAGGAGGTTGTAGCTGTAATTAATAAAAAAAGTGGCCTTTTAGGTGTTTCAGGTATTTCTGGAGATCTTAGAGATATTGAAAAAGGTGTAGATGAGGGCAATGAGCGCGCAATACTTGCTTTTGAGATGTTTTGCTATAGGCTTTCTAAGATGATTGCGAGCTACTTTATTATAGTGCCTGGTATGGACGCGCTTATTTTTACAGGGGGCATAGGGGAAAATTCTGACAGGGTACGCCAACGTGTGTGTAGCTGGCTAAAGCCTCTTGGAGTAAGTATGGATATGGCTAAAAACAGGGTTCATGGGAAAGGGTATGATGGAGAGATTAGTGATGAGAAAAGTAGCTTTACTGTGTGCGTACAGCCCACGAATGAAGAGCTACTTATTGCACAAGATACGTTTGACTTGAGTAGAGATTAAGGGGGCGCTTATGAATTTGAAAAAAAATAGGCATAACAAGCGCGTTATTATGACATTGCCCCTAGGTTTTGGTGTGGGTAGTCATGTTGTTAGTTATAGTTTGTATTTAGCTTTAAAATCAGTAGAGGATTCAGTTACATTTTTATCTCCCTTTATGGAGCAGTCAAAGCTTGCCGCTTGTGAAGAACATATAGAAAAAAAGAGTTTTCAAACGGTTTTAGATAATATTTGCGCTCTAGTTGAGCAAGCTTTTGAAAAAAACAGGTGGGTTGTTTTAGAGGGTGTGTGCCAAATTTTAGGAAGCGCTAGTGCCTCGTATATTAATGCGCGCTTATCTAAAGCGTTAAGAGCTCATGTGGTGTTTATCACGTGTCCCACTTTGCAACAAACAGAGCTTTTAGAAAGGCATGTGGCTTTGAGCAAAAATATATATTTAGAAAATAGTAGGGCAAAATCTCTGGGAGTGATTGTCAATAAATTTGGATTTGAAGAGGGAGTGTTTGAAAAAAACAGACAAAATGTTTCAGCGCTTAAAGCGAGTAATGTTTTGGCGGTGATTCCTTGGGATAAAGAGCTTTTCTCTTTCTCTGTAGAAGATTTATTAGAAAAAGTGAAAGGTTTACCATTTTTTAAAATGGAAGATGGCGCGAGGTTAATCACCAGCTTTCAATATATTTTTGCGCCTCGTGATGTCAGGGTAGAAGAGCAAACACACACACATTTACTTATTATTTCTTCGAGACACGTGGAAGGACTAGAGCATCTTTTAAAAGCATTAGAAGAGTGCCGTGAACGTCCATTTATTTTGGTGACGGATAGTGCTAAAAACTCTGTTCAATCAGATCTTTATAAAAAACTTGCCAAGTGCACCAATCTCATGACTACTTCTAAAAAAGTGGAGGAGTTAATGGTAGGGCTGGGTAGTTTGGTTTTATTTCCTCCGTTAGAGCAAGATTTAGAGCGTTTAGAGGTGAAAGCTAAAACATTAGCCCGCTTTATTCATGGGGCTAAAATTATAGAAAAATGTGAAAGAGACAAAGAGGGTGAAGATGCAAGCTTGTTAACTCCTACACAGTTTCGTTATTTTATAAAAAGTAGAGCAAAATTTGCTAAGAAAACAATACTTCTACCAGAGTCTGGCGACGATAGAGTTTTAAAAGCGGCCTCGATTGCTAAGAGTGAAGGGATTGCTAACATTGCCTTGGTTGGAGATTTAGAAACCATTAACAAGCGCTGCAAAGAGTTGTCCTTAAAGCCTTTTTTAGAGAAGGAAGTGTTTAGTATTGAAAAAGAAGCACCTGCGTTAGTAAACGCTTTAGTAGAGATTAGAAAACATAAAGGTATGAACGGGCAGAGCGCTTTAAAAGCGTTACAAAGTCCCATTGTTCTTTCTACCATGTTACTTAAATCAAAGCGTGTGGATGGCATTGTTGCTGGAGCCTCTACTACGACTGCAGATACTATTAGGCCCGCTTTTCAAATCATTAAAACACGCGATCAAGGGGGACAAGTGTCCTCTCTCTTTTTCATTTGTTTTGAGAAAAAAACGGTTATTTTTGCCGATTGCGCTGTGAGTGTAGATCCAAGCGCTAGTGAAATAGCCTCTATAGCTATAGAGACGAGCAAGACGGCAGCTAAATTTGGCTTTGATCCAAAGATTGCTCTTTTGAGTTATTCTACGCTGGAGTCTGGTAAAGGCGTTAGCGTGGATAAGGTAAAAGAAGCGTTAAAAATTATTCGCGCTCAAGATAGTAGTTTAAAAGTGGATGGTCCTTTGCAATTTGATGCTGCTTTTGAAGAGGAGACTGCTAAGATAAAAGCGGGTGATAGCCTAATTGCTGGCGATGCTAATATTTATATTTTCCCCTCGCTTGATGCGGGTAATATTGCGTATAAAGCAGCGACCAAGGTGAGCGGGTCTTTAGCTATTGGACCGGTACTACAAGGACTCAATCAACCGGTCAATGATCTTTCAAGAGGCGCTGGTGTGGATGACATAGTGTATACCATAGCAGTTACTGCTATTAGCAGCTAACAAGTTTAAAGCTTAGCTAGACTTGTGGCTGCCTAGATGGGTTAGAGCGAGCTAGCCCGTTTTAGAGAGGGTTGAGGGGGGCTCTGGATAGCATTTTGCCGTTTTAAAGAAGATTTACGAGGTAGAGAGTGCTGGTGGATTTCTCGACATCCGAGCGCTATCAACTTAAAAATAGATGGTACGGATTGCAGAGGATGTATCAGTTTTAGAGTTTGTTTAAAGCTAGAGCAGCTTTTATGCAGGGGCATATTAGCTAAGGTCAATTTGGCGCTTGCGATATCGCTCTCAAGGTCATCTTCAAGGGTGGCGTCATCCCAATCGATCACCTTGATTTCTCTAATTTCCCCCTCTTCGGTGGTGTTAACTACGATATTGTCTGGATATAGATCATTATGGGCTAAGTGATGAGCACTGATCCAGGCGATTACACCTGTGGGGCCAAATAAGCATTGATTTACCGCTTCTATATTCGAGATTAAAGTTAATGTTAAGCCCTGCTCAGCGGGTAGAGCTTGTTGTTGTTTTGAGATAAGGGTAAGAGTTCTCGCGTTAAAATGGGTAAGGTCCTCTCTAAAGAGTGTGCTAGTTTGGCAAAACACCCGCCTACTTATCTTAAGGTGCGTTAAAGTAGCTTGTTGAAATAGAGAAGGAAGAAGGACATAGGAAGAGGGGGTTAGCTGTTTAAGCTGGGAGAGTTTTTGATTCATGGCACGTACAGCATCGACGCTACTATCGGGCGCGCAGGTTAGTGCAAGAGGGGCGTTTTCCCTATTTTGTCCTGCATACATATCTTTAGAAGAGCCCTGACCTACTAGGTTTAAAACTTTTACCGTAGTACCGTTTTTAAGACATAGAATAGTGCCAGGTTGTATTTTGACTTGGCATTCAATATAGAATGAGCCCGGGCTGGATGTCACACTCATATAAAAAACTCTTTTTGCTTTCGTGCGCAGCCATCGTTACATAGCAGTTAAATGTTTTCTACCTAAAATAGTTAAACGGTGAGCGATTTGACCCCTTAGACGATATAAGGACAATAGAGAGTAATAAGAGAGCTACACTCCATAAACGCCAGCGAGTGTTAGAAGATTTAGTGACAGGTACCATTTTTCTTTCTAAGCTTGTTGCTGGAGTGGGAGATGAAATGGGAGTTGGAGGTTTTCTGTCTGTCGTGGCCTTGTCTGATAGGTTCTCTTTAGACCATTGATGCATTTTTTGGCATGTTTGCTTAAATTCAGTATAAGCATTTTGACTCTCTATTGATTCAACATGTTGTTTGTAGATTGCCTGTGTATGATGCAGAGGCATTAAGCGTAAAGAGTGTGTGACTGCTGAAGAATCTGTAAAAGGATGTGGCGTAGTAGTCTTAGTTCCATCCCAGTCAATTACCTTTACCTCTGTAATCTTACCATTAATCACTTGGACTAAGACATTACGTGAGTATAGATCATTGTGGCTTAAACCTGCTTTTTCTAGAAAAGGAACAACTCCTTCAGGGCCAAGTAACACTTCGTTCACTGCATCAATATTACCTACTAGAGTTTGTTCAAATTCTAGATCACTACTTATCTGCCAACTATGCTCTTTTCCTGGGATAACATACTCTGTTCCTTCTGTGTGCTTTTTTAAAGATTCTCGAATATTTGCATTAAAACCTTCAAGAGTTTCACCAAAAAAAGGACTAATTTGGCAAACAAATTTTCCTTTGTTTCCTTCTAAAGCCGAGGGCTTAAATAGCGAAGGGAGAATGGTGTGGGGGCTATTTGATAACAGAAGATGTAGTTCTTTCAAAAACGCGTTTACTTTTTGAGGGTTGTCTTGGGAACAGGTAAGTGCAACCATTTGGCCTGTTTTCATTTCTCTTGCTTGGTAAACCAATTTAGAACATCCTTGTCCTGCGAGATCAACTACTTGAAATTGGATAGGGGTTGTGTTACTAAACCAGCGTTGGACTTTTGCAAATAAAGAGGTAGCCTTATCAAATTCTACGGCTCTATCCGTTGGAAGAGCCACTTCAGAGTAAAAATTTACTCCATCTAAAACTGTCATAAAGCACCTTTAGAATTAATTACAGAAAGAGAAGATTTTTGCCAGCTGTAAATCAGGGGCAAAAAATAGGAGAGAATAAGTTTTAGTTTACTTGCGAGGGGAGTCTTATTAAAAGAGAGTTTGCCTAGTTGGTATAGTGCGCCAGTTATTAAAAGCGTTAATGCACCAAGTTTCAAGTGGCGTGGCAGTTTGAAGTGGCGTTGTAGTTTCAAAGGTGACAAGGGCTTTTGAGCAGGTGTTGAAAGAGGCTTTGCTTCTAGGTGTTTTTGAGCCCATGTGCGAGCTGTTTGACATGCTTTGTTGAATAGGATAAAATTTATAGAAATATATCCTGGTACTATGGATTGGTATCGCGCTATTTTATTAAAGGTGTGTTGGCTTTTATGTAGGGGCATATGCTTCATGAGTGTGGATAGGCTGTAAACAACATCTTTCACATAGGCGGAGGCTGGTTGTTCTATATTCCAATGCGCTACGTCCCAATCTGTGATTTTGATTCTTTGAATTCTACCGTTTAAGACATTGACTAGGATATTACGCGAGGCTAAATCATTGTGTGTTATATTATTTGTCTGTAAGCATTGTATTGCGCCATCAGGGCCAAATAAAGCTGTGTTAACTGTTTCTATATTGGAGATTAAAATTTCTTCAAATTCTAGGGGGAATTCTGCATCATATACGTGGCCATGCCACTTAAGGGCAAAATTACCATCGGCTTTATTTTGAGAGATCGAGGCTTTAACGCTTTCGTTAAAATTTGCAAGATCTCCATCAAAAATCGGGCTAGTTTGGCACAGCCATGGCATTCTTTGTTGATCTATTGTAACGGGTTGAAATAGAGAGGGAATAAGGCAATAAGAACACGTAGATAACAGCTTGCTAAGTGTTTTTAACCTTTTATTCATCTCTTCTATATGTGTATCATTACGTGTGGTGCAAGTTAGGGCTACAAGTTCTTTATTTTGGAGGTTTTTACCTTTATAAATTATTTTATAACGGCCTCTTCCTAACTCACTAATGATCTGTAGTTTAGTGTTATTTCCGGTAAAAGATAGGACTTTGCCTGGGTCGATTATGTGTCGGCAGTTCAAAAAAAGACCTTCCCAGGTAGCTCCTGGCTCTGCTCCCAATGCAATACTCATATAAACCCCCATTCTTATTAGTTAGAAATAGAATTATAACATAAAAATTGAATGTTTTATATAAAAGTTAAATTATATTGCGTAATAAACATTAGTTTAAAAAGTAGGGTATTGGGTGGTTATTCTTCGATTTTCATCATAGGAAAGGCAATAATGTCTCTAATAGAGCTGACGTTGGTAAAGAGCATAGTGAGGCGGTCAATACCTACACCGAGGCCGCCTGTGGGGGGCATTCCTTGGCAAATAGCTTCGATAAATTCTTCATCCATGGGATGTGCTTCCTCATCGCCGCCATCTTTAGAGGCTTGTTGCTGCTCAAGTAGAGTTCTTTGTAGTACTGGGTCATTGAGCTCTGTATAGGCATTACAAAATTCCATGCCTAACATAAAGGTTTCAAAGCGTTCTACAATGAGCTCTTTGTTTTTAGAAGGGTCTCTATGTGTTTTGCATAGAGGCGTTGTTTCAATAGGGTGATCGGTGATGTGGTGAGGATCTATCAAATGGTGTTCTGCAAATTCTTCAAATAGAAGTTCAACGTTCATTAACTCAACTTTTCTAATGCTATTTTTATTCTACGCATCGCTTCAGTTAAGGTTTCCTCTGATGCCGCATAAGAAATTCGGATGCAGTCTTTGTCGCCAAAAGCCTCTCCTGTAACCAATGCTACATTTGCCTCGTTGAGCAAGTACATGGTCAGGTCGTTTGCTCCTTGCAATACTGTACCGCTAAAGGATTTACCAAAGAAATGTGACACATCAGGAAAAACATAAAATGCTCCAGATGATTTTACGCAAGAAAGTCCTTCTGTATTATCAAAGTATTCATATGCAAGGTCTCTTCTTTTTTTGAGCGTT
>NVUK01000037.1 GCA_002401865.1 Candidatus Aerophobota bacterium
ATAAATGAGAAGAACGCCACTCCTGTAATAAGAAGCATAATAGGCGTAATTATCGCAGTTTTTCCCCATCCAAATTTTCTAATAACCGTTCCTCCTAAGAAGAAGGCAAGAACAATAGTCACATAACCAGTAGTTTCAGAGAAACGTCCCATGAATGCGCTATAATCATTGTAGTTAGGATATTGTAGGTGAATTTGGTTTTTCCACACCACTTCGACCAGGTTAATACATAGTCCGTATGAAAGCGTAAGAATCGCAATACATCCAAGATATTTCGAACGTACGATATATAGAAGACTTTCTTTAACAGAAAGTTTTGGCTTCTTTTTCGAGCTTATTTTTTTCTCAGGAGGATTATATAATTTTTTGTCGGTTAGAACGTTTTTGTTCATCCACCAGTAAATTCCAATAATGGCTATGCCTGCAAGAACTACTAGACTCATCATGTAGTTCAAGGAGACTTGCCAAGGGTCGTCAGAGATAATATTTGCTCTAGCTTTTGATGCCCACTGAATAAAACGTCCTGATAAAATCAGGGAAACGTTGGCAAACATCGCAAAAACGGTGTAGTAACGCATCGCTTCAGATTTTTTATTGATATCGTTAGCAAATCCCCAAAATAGTAGAGATAGTGCCACACTACCCCATAGTTCAGACATAATGTAGAACAGGGAAAATGACCAGTTTTTAACTACATCAATCAGCCCTTTAAACCCTGAGGGTAAAACAGCTTGCATCTGATCACAGAATGCTGTGGGATGTAGAAATTCTCGAAAAGGATAAAAGACGGTTGCAAATAGTGCAAAGAAGACCAAAAAAGGTATTACGGTTGCATAAAAAAGCGCTTGCTTGCTCAATTTGTTGGCCATTTTTGCATAGCCCAACATGAACAAGATCGCTGCTGGTAATACGCCCCAAAGTTTGAGGAAAGGAATTACCGCTGATCCATGCGCAGCTGTTACCACTAAGGTATCTTTCGTGTCTCGAAGAATAGTGTAATTGAAAAGGATAAGGAAAAACATTAACACCATGGGGACAACTTTTTTTAATTCAAAGTTGTGTACCGGCCATAGTTTTGCTCTCCATTTCCCAAACTCTGTTGTAGAAGTAGTCATATTTTTTAGTTCCCAATGAAGGTTGATTTTTAATAAATTTAGCTGGTGTTTCGCTTGAAGTAAGGGCTATGTTTCATGGCCCTAAATCAGCAAAAATCCACTCCGAATTATACGTAATTAAGGGATAATAATCAAGGGTACAAAAAAAAACGCTCCACGAATGAAGCGTTTTTCATTTTAAAACATTAGTTATGCTTAAATAAAACTTAACTTAAAGCTTCAGAAGCTAGTTCCATTAACGAGTTTTGTGAATGTACAGATTCAACATAAGCTTCCCACTGATTGTGGTCTACTACGCCTTGTCTAACAGATTGTATAAGTTCTCGTTTAGTATGTGATAAAGATTTTTTAGGGCTCAGTACAGATACCATTTCTTTATCTCCAGAAAGTCTTGCCATGTTCAGAAGTCTGTCTAGTTGCGTTTTTGTAAACGTTAACTGATCTTTTTTCTTTCTAGATCCTCTAGCAGCTCTTTGCTTAGGCGGCACCGTAAGGGGACGCGTAGGGCTTAGAATAAATGTTTCTAGCAGAGAAATAAGCTCCGATGGGTTTTTGTTTTTCATCTTTCTTAATGTGAAATGATGCATGTATCCGCCACTACCGACAGGGATATATCGACATAAGTCGTTTTCTTTGTTTCCTCGAATTTTCTTTATTGCTTTCTCTAAGATAGATTCCAATTCACCAAGGTTCTTTTTAAAGCTCATAATATGTCCTTTATTTTTTTCTTACACAATAAAAAAACTTTCTTTATATTAAACAGTTTTAATACAGAGTTTAATATAAAAAGCTGTTTTACAGCAAGTGACCATTTCTGTTATTTCAATAATTAGGTCCAGATTCTAATCTATTCCATTATTTTTTTACAAATTAAAACTGTAAGAATTTTTCTATGAAAAACAAATAGAAATTGTAAAAGAAATATTTCTACTATTATTGATATTTTCATAAAAGGTGATCTGCTTTAGAATAGAGAGGGGCATGGGGTTGGCTAGACTGGCTATATGTCGCTTCGAGTTTTAATATAGATAGTGTTGAAAGTTTATGCGTTTTTTTAGATTTGGGATTTTTGTAGCACTCTTTGTGCTGCTATTTTGTGCTTGTAGCAAGCATAGTGTGGAACAAAAAAAAACTGTTTCGAGTAATTCTATTGTTTGTACGACAGAGATTTTAGAAGATGTGGTAGCTCAAATTGCTGGAGATGCTTTTGAAGTAAGCGCTTTAATTCAAGGTAATATGGATCCGCACAGTTATGAACTGGTTAAAGGCGAAGTGGAAAAATTAGAGCAAGCCAGGCTTATTTTTTCTAATGGACTAGGTCTTGAGCATGGCAGTAGTCTGGCCTATTTTTTGCATAAAAGTGAAAAAAATGTAGTGTTGGGACAAAAAGTATTAGAGCGTTCAGGGCAGGATTTTATTCATATAGATGGTGGTATTGATCCCCACTTTTGGATGGATGTTTCTCTCTTTGCTCAAGTGATAGACCCTATCGTGGAGCAACTTACTCTGCTCGATAGTGAAAACGAGTTAGAGTTTATCCAGAGAGGGGAGTTGCTCGCACAAAAATTTAGAGATATAGATCAAGAGTGCATGTTAATTATGGAACAAATTCCACAACATGCACGGTTTTTAGTTACAAGCCACGATGCGTTTAACTATTTTGTAAGAAGGTATTTAGCCAGTGGAGATTTAAAGTGGGATAGCCGCGTTATGGCGCCACAAGGCTTAGCACCAGAGGCTGAAATTTCTCTTTTAGATATTAAAAAGGTTTGCGATTTTATGCATGAAAACAAGGTGCATGTTTTATTTAGTGAAAATAATATTAGTGAGCAGGCGCATAGGAAAATCAAAGAAATTTGTGGAAAAAATGGCCATAAAGCGCGCATAGCAACAGCGCCACTTTTTGGCGATACCATCGACAAAAAACATAGTCAAGCCTCTTCTTATTTTGGAATGATGCTCTATAATGCGCACCTTATTACTGCAGAGCTTCAGGTGGATATGGAAAGAGCAGAGCAGAGGTAAGCACGTGGAAAAAAAAGAAGATATAGCCTTATTAGTCGATGATGTATCTGTAAACTATCAAAGAGACAATGTGCTTTGGAACATCAATTTTAGCTTACCTAAAGCTTCCATGACAGCTCTTATTGGGCCCAATGGCGCAGGAAAAACGTCTTTAATGCATGCGATCATGGGAATAGTCAAACCGCTATGTGGCACTATTTCTATTTTTGGAAAGCCTCTTTCTCAGAATAAGAAAAACATTGCCTTTGTACCTCAAAAAGAAGCAGTAGATTGGAATTTTCCTATTTCTGTTTTAGATGTTGTTTTAATGGGTAGATACCATTTTTTAGGGTTTATTAAGTGGTTTTCCAAGAAAGATAAGAAAGAAGCTCTTGAATTACTTGAGCAGTTAGACATGCTTAAACATGCATATAAGCCAATAGCAGAGCTTTCTGGTGGGCAACAAAAACGGGTGTTTATCGCAAGAGCGCTTTTACAAAAAGCAGATATTATGCTTTTTGACGAACCTTTTGCGGGTATTGACCAAACGACAGAAATGGCTCTTTTAGAATGGATGCAAACGTTAAAAAAGCAGGGGATGACGCTTCTTGTAGTGCACCATGATATATTAAGCGTAAAAAACTATTTTCCGCGCACGCTTCTACTTAATAGAGTTTTGATAGGATCAGGGCCTACGTCTAAGGTGTTAACGGCTGAAAATTTAGAAAAAGCTTATGGAGCCAAGGGACATCTTTTAGAGGAAGTGATCGCTTTATCTAGTAAGAAAATGCAAGGGTTTTAAAGAAAATGTTTTCTTGGATAGACTTAGTAACGCACCCTCTTTTAATCGCTTCAACGCTTGCAACACTTTTTATGAGTATCGCATGCGCGATGCTTGGAGGGTTATTGTTTGTAAAAAAGTCTTCTCTTTTGGGAGAGACACTTTCTCATGCAGCCTATCCGGGCGTGGTGCTTGGTTTGATTGTTTCTCTTGTTTTGGGTCTTGAGGCTACTAATGCACAATTTATTTGTATGTTGTTGATTGGTACAGCGTTTGTCTTTTTAGGCGATAGGCTAGTGAAAAAAATAGAAAAGAGCCCGCTCTATTTTTCTGATATGGCTCTTTCGGTTGTTTTAGCGCTTTTTTTCTCTTTAGGTGTATTGCTCTCAAGTATTGTTCAGTATAAATGGCCCTCCCATTTTTCTGCAGTCCCCATGTTTCTCTTTGGCCAGTTGGCAACATTGACAGATTTACATGCTATGGTAGCGGCATTGTTTTTAGTAGTAACCCTTATTTGGTTGGTGTTTAACTATCGGCAGATAGAACTTGTTTTATTTGATAGAGCATTTGCTTCGAATATGGGGATATCGTCTAGAAAATTTGAAATGGTTTTAACCCTGCTCATTTCTTTATCAATTGTAATAGGGGTACGCTCTCTTGGCATAGTTCTTATTTCAGGAATGCTTATTGCTCCGGCTATTGGCGCGCGTATTTTATCAAAAAAGCTGGGAATTTTTATTGCTTGGTGCGCTGTTTTAGCTCTGCTAAGCACTCTTATAGGAATTTACTATGCGTTAAATTTACCCACTATGATTGGGGGGAGTTTTGCGAGAGTTTCTCTGCCGACAGGGCCTATAGTGCTTTTGTCTTCATCTCTTTTAAGCTGTATATGTTTAATTGCAGCGCCGAATCGAGGATTGGTAGGAAGGCTTTGGCGCGGGGCTGTTTTTAATTGGAAGTGTGGAGAAGAAAACGTTTTAAAAACGGTGTGGAAAGCGGAAAAACAGGATTCCTGGTCTTTTTCATCGCTGAGAAAAAAAATAGCTATTTCATCGCTACACCTGATGGCGTTTTTGATCTCTTTGAGGGTAAAGCGTAAAATAACTTTTAGTTTATTTGGAGGGCTTACGTTAACCAAACTTGGAGCACAGCAAGCACTTAATATTGTCAGAGTACATAGATTATGGGAGCTGTATCTTTTTTCATGTCTTGGAGTAGGTGAGGATAAAGTACACGGCATTGCAGAGCAAGTGGAGCACGTTTCTATAGGAGAACTTGAGAAAAAATTGACTTTGATATTAAAAAATCCTCTCAAAGATCCACATGATCAACCTATTCCTTGCGCGGAGGTTTTAGATGAATCCTTATAGTGGAGTAACTTTTTTTGAATTTTTTGCTGTGTTGTTTTCGAGAATTGCGCGTCTGTTTACGCAAGATACGGTAACATTGGTGTCTGATGAAGTGCAGCTACTTGCGCTTATTGGAGTGGCTTTGAGTGCTTCTGTTTTAGGGGGCATATTGTATATGAAAAAAATGACAATGGCAGCAGGAGCTCTTTCGCACACAGTTTTACTCGGTATTGTAGTTGCCTTTTTAGCTTTAAAAGCTATGAGTGGAGCCCTATTTGTATCGGTGTATTCTTTACCTACGCTCTTAATAGGGGGATTGATTGCCGCGGTTATTACGCTTTTTCTCAACGAAGTTTTGCATAAAAAATTAGGAGTAGAGAAAGGGGCGAGTGTGGGGCTTGTTTTCACAACACTGTTTGCCCTGAGTTTGGTGCTGGTTTCTATCTACTTAAAAAATACTCATATAGGTTTAGACTCTATTATGGGTAATATTGACGGTGTGCATAGAGATGATTTAAAGCCTATATATGTACTCGCTGTTGTTAATGCATGTTTCATTATTTTATTTTTTAGGCCGTTAATGATGGATGCTTTTGACCCTATGTTTGCCTCTTTGGTAGGTGTTAGAAATAAGATCATAGTGCCTGTAACGTTGATTTTGTTAGCTCTTTCAGCAACTGTTTTTTTTAAAGCTATAGGTGTTTTTCTGTTTTTAGCTTTTTTAGTTATTCCTATTTTTATCGCACGGGCGTGGACGCATAACCTTAAATTTTTATTGCTGTTTGCAACGGTTATTAGCTGTGTTGGCTCTATTATTGGAGTTGCCCTGTCGCGTCACTTTCTCTCTTATTACCAATTACCCCTCTCATCATCGGCTCTAGTTGCTTTAGTGGTAGCTTGTTTAGGAGCTCTGCTCTTAGGTTTGAAAAGGTTCAAAACCGTAGTCATAAATCGGAGGAAAAGGTACTCTTTGAATAAGATTTGGGCTCACAAACCTTAGCGAGTTTGCTCTTCTTCCTTAAATTAAATTAAACATAAAAGTTGTTATGATGACATTTGTATATATTTTACTTTCCTTACTGGGAATAGGTTTTCTTATTTTTATCCATGAGTTAGGACATTTTTTTGTCGCTAGACGTCAAAAGATGAAAGTTGAGGTGTTTAGTATTGGACTGGGCAAGCCTTTATTTTCTTGGATGCAAAAAGGAGTAAAGTGGCAAATTTGCCCTCTTCTTTTTGGTGGCTATGTAAAAATTGCAGGGATGGAGCCAAAAGATAAAAAAGAGGGAGAAAAACTTGATTCGGGAGAGTTTTATTCTAAAACGCCCTTAGCGCGTATTAAAGTGCTTTTAGCAGGCCCCTTTGTCAATTTGGTGTTTGCCCTAATTGCTTTTACTGCCATTTGGATGATGGGAGGGCGTACTGAGCTTTTTTCTAAATATACAAAAATCATTGGATCAATGGATCCCAAATCTGAGCTTTATCAAAAAGGTATTCTTCCTGGCGATGAGATCCGCACATATAATGAAAAAAAATATGGGGGGTACCAAGACCTTCTTACCCAGGCAGTGATTCATGAAAAAAAGGCGAGTTTAGAACTTTATAAAGTGGGTTATTTCACCGGAGACAAGACTCCTGTAGATTATACAGTTAAACCTTATGAGGCACCATTTTTTAATAAAGGTTTTCAAACTGTGGGTATTTTAACACCTGCCTCTTATTTGATTTTTTCAGGCAATAGCGCGCTAGGTAGTAGTAGCCCTTTGGCCGGTTCTGGCATAGAGCTTTTTGATAGAGTTGTGTGGGTAGATGGAGAGATTATTTTTAGTCAAAACATGCTTGAAAGCGCGTTAAACGACCAGGCTGCTTTTGTTGTTATTGAAAGAGCAGGAAAAAAAATAATGGGCCGCGTGCCCCGGTTAGATCTTGAAGATATACAACTACCGGTGCATTACATGGATGAGCTGCAAGATTGGAGTTATTCTCTTTATGGCTCTACTACAAAGCTAGATTTAAAAGGTTTGCCTTATTTAATTGGCGACGATATGCGCGTTGAAAAAGAGCTTTCGTTTATTGATCATGACATCAATTTCAGCAAGCCATCGGCTTATGTAGCAAATAGGGAAGTAGACCTTACCTTGCAGGCGGGCGATAAAATTATATCTGTGGATGGGGAGAAAATTTCTACACCTGCAGCCCTATTTGAAAAATTGCAAAGCAAACATGTGCAAATTATTGTAGAGAGAAATCCTAGTTATTTACTCAAACCTGTTTCTTGGGAAAAAGAAGATGAAGCTTTTTTACATAAAACGCAGTGGAAAGATCTTTTGCCTTTAGTGCACTCTATGGGAGAAGAAAAGATGTTGATGCAGCATGGCTCTTTTGTAAAGCTTGCGTCTATACAACCTGTAAAGCTTAAAGATTTTGCTTTTGAAAAAGAGCAAAAGCAACTTTATGAAGAAAATTTAAACCAAAGAAAAAAGGTTGTTTCTGAGATTAAAGATGAAGAGGTAAAAGCTCAAGCACTGGCTAGCTTAGATAAAGCAGAAAACCGTTTGGTAATTGGCGCGCAGTTTAAAGATAAAGAAGTCATTTATAATCCAGGACCTATTACACTATTTACAAATGTAACCGGTGAAATAGTTACCACATTGACAGCGCTGTTTTCTGGTAAAACTAGCCCCAAACATATGGGCGGACCTCTTTTGGTTATTAGCGTGATTCAACAAAGTATGAGCGTAAGTTTCAAAGAAGCCCTTTTTTGGCTTGGCGCTATTAGTTTAAACTTGGGTCTTTTAAACCTTTTACCTATCCCTGTACTCGATGGGGGCCATGTAGCCATTACTATGATTGAGAGTGTGCGTAAAAAACCGATGAAAGCATCTACCATCAAAATGTTGATGGTCCCTTTTGCTCTACTGCTGATCGGTTTCTTTGTGTTCATTACTTACCAAGACATATTCAGGATCTTCGGACGTTGAAGAAGAATCAGAATTTGAGCCAGTACCGGGTTGCTCCCGGTCTGTTTCGATCTCTTCTTGTTCATCTACATGGAGCTGATTATTGCCACCGTCTTGAGTTTGTTCTGTCTGAGGTTGTAGGTTTTGGTTACCTGTTTGAGCGTTGACTCTGTAAAGGCAGTGCTGAATTTGGTAGTTTGCACCATTGTTTTCCAGCATCACTTGCACTTGATCCTCGGTTACAGTTTCATTGCATCTTCCATCATCGAGCTTATGCCATTGAGCACCTACTTTTCTATAGGCTATCCAATGTCCGCTGTTCACAGACCCTCCACTGTGGACTGCAAAGCTTTCTAAATCGAAGCGGTGTGTAAACGCTTCAAATGTTAGAACGGGTGTTACTAGATCATTTTGTTGGCGAACTCTTCCCCGAAATCTTCGACCTTCTTGTCCATTACCCTCAAAAATGGGTAGAGGAACTAAAACGTGTGACCCCGTAACTGTTTCCCAATCTTCTGGATTGGTGTTTTGCTGCGCCTGATCTAATACAGAAACAAATTCTGGGTAGCTGGCAGCTAGAGGGGCTCGCTTTAGTAAAGCGCCGGGATAAGCATAGGTTGCAAAAGAGTTTTGTATGAAATAGTCTGCAAAACTAGCATATTCATGGCCCCGTTTGTTACCAAACGGATAGGCAGGTTGATGCAGAGGGAGTATTCTATTGTGCTGAATAGAATTGCCTACGGGTGGGTTTGTTAGAGATAGAGTCTTTATTTGTAGGTGAAATTGACTATGTGCATAGGCGTTACTGTTCGGTTTTTTTTCTATTAGACGATCGATAAAGGTTCTAGATACAGGCGTAGGAGTGGTTAAATTTTCTTTGGACAGAATAATTGGGCATATAGATGTGCCATCATGGTACTGCAGAGTTAGCTCGGTATCGGTCGCCATCCAATTAGCTAAGATTTGTCTTTTCTCAGGCGTTTCTAAAAGCTGCCTAGCCGCTGCCAAACCATCAGTAAAAAGGCGATCTAAAGGTAGAGGGATATAAAATTCCTCTGAGATTCTTGGATGATTTGTAACAGTAACATTCTCAGTAGATCCTATTAAAGCAATTCTTAATTGAGCTAATTGACCATCATTATTTGTCAAACAAGCGCTATTAATAACATAAGGTGCGCCGTCTATATTTAAGGTGAATTCTTGAGCTCTTTGTTTTGTATCCTCTAGCCCATTACAGTATCTGAGCAGCTGATCAAATAGAGGGTGCGTATTTTCTTGAACTAAGATGTCAATGATGTGGCCCACATCAGCTTTACGTTGGATGTTGAGACTAAAAATTCTGGGCAGTGTATTTAAGAATTTGTTGTGCACTTCGTGTGTGTCATGTTGACGCCAAGTATTAGTAAGTCCTTCAATAGGGCAATAAAGCGTGAGCTGTGCTGGCTGTGCACCTTTAGCGTTTGCTGATAGAGCCTGTGTGTAGCTATTAATAACATATTGCATCCCGGGAGATATATTATCCCACTGCTCTAGTAGCTTGCCATGGACGAGCATTTGATGGAGCGTTGTTTGAATGTAGGTGTGGAAAAAGCATAAATTACCGCGATTGCGAAATCTAACAGGGGGGCATGTGGCAAAATCTATTTCAGTTAAAAGCACTTGTAGCTCTTCAACAGATAAAGATGTTATGGGAGGGGGAGGAGGATTACGGTTTCCCGTGTAAGAAGTACGTGCGTTATAATCTTTTTTTGCTGCTTTGTATTTATCACTTGTGGTGTCACTTTCTAAATAGAGCAAATCGAGTTTAATTAAATCTTCAGTAACCGTGGCTTGCCAGGAGGCGATTTGCATAAAAATCATTTGAGCAAGTACGCAAATATGTGAATTCACCATTTCTACAAGATGCGCCGCTTTAAGCGTTGTAGAGAGATCTTGGCGGCCAAATATAGTATTGAGAGAAGCATAATCCTCTTGAAGCATTACTTGAAATTCATCAGAGGCTGTTACCATAAAGATATGCTCTCCTAAGCGCCGTTTTTCAAGCGTTCTAGAAACAGCGGGGTGAAAACGTTGCTCGCTTTCGGGTATATCAAGGAGCTGTTGTCGAATAAATAATCTTCCCTGCTCTGTAAGTACAGAGAATTCGGCGATGATAGATAGGCTAATCTCGTTTACTCTTACGCACGCGTGAATAAAAAGTCTGGTTGCTAAAATAGCTAAACGCTCTACAAGATAAAGGTCTTGTTCACAAAAAATAGGTTCAAGCATTTGCTTTCTAAAACGGTTTCCATCTGAGTCAAGAGAGGTGAATTTAAAAGCGCTATCTCGGCAAGCGTGATGTAGTAGATGAATTTGTGGCACTTGCCTTGGTGTTCTAGGTGTGGGCACAGGAGGACGGGGTTGCGGTGTTATTCCCGTTGGATCCGGTGTTGGACTTTGTGCTGTTTGGCCTGGCTGTAGAGTGGCATCTGCATCATTAGAAGTATCAAGTATTGTTGCTGGACGAGGTACTATAGGGGGGAGTGTTGACATGGGGTTTGCCTCTTGACTTGAAGTTAAATTTTTTCTACTCTTGGCCAAATATTTTAGCATAAATTTTTGAGGAGTCTATGAAAAACTTTTTTTTTACACTAGTATTAATGCCCACACTGCTTTTAGCGGGTGCATTGGAGTCTGAATCCATTATGAGTTTAGAAGAAAAAGTGGGACAATTATTTGCCTTGCCTTTTGCTCCTAAATATCACGATGAAATAGAGCAAGATTTTGTAAAAGCTTTGGTAGATTATAATATAGGTGGAGTGTTGGTAAAACAAGCTACAGTGCGCCGCGCTGCAGATTTTATTCACTATGTGCAATCTCAAGTAAAAACACCTGTGCTTATGTCTACAGATTCTGAGTGGGGCGTAGGAATGCGCTTGAGCGATGGGGTTTATTTTCCAAAAGCTTTAACGCTAGGATCGATTGAAGACGAGGACTGTCCGGTCATTGAAACTATTGGTGAAAAAATAGGCGAGCATTGCAAATTAATTGGCCTGCACTGGAATTTTGCGCCGGTCATGGATGTGAATTCCGATAGTGTTAATCCAGTAATTCATATGCGCTCTTTTGGAGACTCTTTTGATAAAGTTACAGCGTGTACGCGCTCTTTTTATAAAGGTATGGAAAAAACAGGGGTGATGGCGTGTGGAAAACATTTTCCAGGACATGGATCTGTAAAAACTGACTCTCACTTAGGGTTGCCTATTTTAGATAAAACATTGGAGCAAATGGAAAAAGAGGAATTGGTTCCCTTTTTTAGCGGTTGCAACGAGGGTATTAGCTCAATCATGGTAGCCCATATTTTAGTGCCTGAAGTGGATTCTTTGATGCCAGCGACACTCTCTAAAGCGTGGGTACAAGGCGTGTTGAAAGATAAGTGGGGCTATGAAGGCATTGTAGTTACTGATGCGCTGAATATGGGAGCGTTGAAAAATTTAACACTGCCCACAGGTGAGATGGTAAAGGATGAGGATTTGCCTCTTTTAGCCCTGCAAGCGGGTAACGATGTGCTCTTATATGGTACACATCACCTCTATGAGTTAAAGTCTATTTTAGAAATGCTTCCTAGAGCTATTGATAAAATTGTAAAAGCAGCAGAAATGGATAGAGATTTAGCTGATCAAATTGATGCTAGTGTGAATAAGATTTTAGAGCATAAGCGCAAATTTATTGATTTAGATAAATCTTTGCCTACAGATAAGCAGCTTTTACCAGCTACGTATCAAGGAGTTTTCTACACTCAACGGCTCTATGATATAGCTATTGAGAAAAGTATTGAAGCAGGTTTGGAAGAGGCGGATGAGCAACAGTTTTACTCTCAAATCATAGATGAAACTGCGAAGCGCGTTTTAGAGGATAAAGAGAAATGGTCAGAGTTGGTAATGCCCGTTTTTACGGATGAAAAAACTGTGTCGGAAGATTTTAATAAGAGTATTATGGATTTAGCACTCTCAACCACCGAGCAGCTTTCTTCACGCTATAGAGCACAAGATCTGGTGTTATTGACTGTGGGAAAAAAAGCGGCATATGACGCCTTGGTTGTTTCTGGGTTAATCGGTACAGACGGAATGTTTTTTAGTGAAAAGCAGTTCATTTCTGACATAAAAGATTATAAGTCCAATGTGTTACTCGATAGTTTTGAAGGAACTAGAGTTACAACACAAGATATGACTACTAGAATAGCACCTATTGAAATTGTTAGAGAGGGTATCGATACGTTTATACAAGAAGAGAGTTTAAGTTCTCCTAGGGTTTTTGTTTGGATAGAATCAGGCGGCAAATCACCAGGGGCGCCAGATTTTGGTCCATCACAAGAACAATTGAGACAAATTGAAGAGATTGTAAAAGCATATCCAAAAGCAGTCTTAGCACTTGTTGGATCTCCTTATCTGCTCGAGAGTGTAAAACATATTCATGCATCTAAGCTTGTAACGTATGAGGATAATCCCGAAGCGCTCCTTGCGCTGCTTTGGCAGTTAGAGGACTAGGGATAAAAAAAAGGTGTTAGAATTTTTTAATTCTAACACCTTTTTTGTTGAAAGAGGCTGTCTACTAAGTAGGCTGTACCGGTCCATACTAAAGAGCGCGATAAGCCCATGTTAGGCGCTACTTTTAGTAGTTGCATTACTACGCGATTAGTCCACATCTTAGGAGGGGCCAGATCGTGTGCCATTGTTTGAGCAAAGCGTAGATCGGCCCATCTTCTAGAGCAGTCGCGCGTCCCTTTGTACCAGCTTGGCAGCACTAGTGTAGCAGCAGCAGCGGTGGTCAAAGGGTGGTTTTTAATACAAGACATTCATACTTCCAAGGTATTGCTAATTTTTTTAAGCAATACTATTCTACTAAAGACAAAATGTCAATTTACCCAATTAAGAGCGTATTACGTCCCAGTGATGTTTAGCAAATTTAGTAGCAGCGCGTGCAGCAATTTTTAGCAAAGCATGTATTCCCTTTAATTTTTTCAAAGGAGATTGAGCAATGTTTTTAATCACTACGACGGGGTAGGTATAAAAAGGGTTGTTGATATAGAGAGGTTTCTCTTTTCTTTCTTGCTCCTTGTGAAATTGCTTGGCCACTTCGGCTAAACCTTTGAGTTGTTGCTCACCTGCTTCATTTTCAATCATCTTTTTAAAAGATCGATTACACAAATCAGGATTGTTTAATCTTAAATAGTCTGCTGCATATTTTGCCACGTGTCCATGGGGGAAATCTGTAGCTATTTGATCAAACTCATCTTGTTCGATCTTTAGCGGAATGAACTTTCTACCTAATAGAGCCGTGTAAAAACGCAAAAATTCATCAAGAGTATATCCCTCATCACCCACAGCATTGACAATCTCTACAGGATGTGTAGGTTTTGCTAAAGTAGCTTTTACTACATCATCTACATGCACAGGGAAAATTCTTGTGTCACAGTCAGCCACTACAGGTTGAAAAAATGCATAGCGTGCCAATTGTTCTGGTGAAAAATCATGAGGTACTTCCACGTTGAGAGGGTCATGTAAATTATTCACAACGTACCCAAGGCGCAAAATTTTCAAACAATCAATGTTTGAAAGATCCATCTGTTGTAAAACTTTTTCTGCTCCATCTTTTGCTTGGCCATACCCTTGATCACGAGTTAAAAGGGGAGCTGCAATCGATGAGTAATGCACCAGGGTAGATCGAATATTACGCTTTTCTTGCAAAAATTGGTCTACTGCCATTGCTAAAGCTTTACACGAATCTTTATTAAAGCGTGTTAATGCTTGTTCCGTGGTTTCTCCATATTGGCAGTTTACATGCGCTCCTCCAATACAATTAACAAAAGTAAGATTCCCTTCAAAGTCTTCTGGAATATGTTTGCGAAACAGCTTTAATAACTTGCCATGGTTATAGATTGTTTCATCGGAAGAAAATTTAGCAAAGGTGTGTTTTGGACTTAACGCATTACCACTGCGTCTTTGCGCGCTGGTAATTGCTGTATTAGCTTGTCCATGTACAGCTTCTGCAAGCGCTCTGCCAATGGCAGAAGAGCCTCCGTGAATCCAGACAAGGTTACCGGTACTATTTGTGGTTGTAGAAAAACAGTTTTTTAAAGCTGGCATAACAGCCTTGGATAGCATACTCATAAAATATCTCCATTTTTTATGTAATCATAAGTAATAATTTGAAACATAGATCAACTATGTTGCAGTTGTTTAGTTTGACTGCAAATTGTTGCTAATTAATTTTTAAAGTTTATTGGTGTATGCTAATCGCATATAAAAGCGTTAGTAGCTTCAGATCAATAGTTGTCTGACGACAGAAATAACCGGATGGGGGGGACTTTTCTTTGACGTTGCTTTAACGCTAATAGTAAAAAAGTAGTGAGCTGTTGTCATCGTGCATCTAGACATACTAATCTCCCTCAAGAGTTTTTGGTTTGGGAGACTATGCTATAGCGTTAAAACAAAAACATCAAGCTAATTTTAAAAAAAAAGGTATTAGGATTTTTAACCCTAATACCTTTTGGTTGTTATCGAGATAGAAGAGAGGGGGTTTTACTTCACTTCTTCATCCAGAACTTCTACTTCAGCATCTTCGATATCCTCAGCAGCAGCAGTGTTAGGACCGCTCTCGCCTTGTGACGGCTGAGCTGCTTGTTGTTGCTCAGGACCATTTGCTGCACTCTTACCTCCAGCAGCACTTGCTGCTTTAGACATATGTTCACCAATCTTTTGAAGATGGGTGTTTAGTGCATCTGTTGCGCTACTGATCTTAGCAGGATCCTCGGATTTTAAAGCTTCTTTGACTTTGTCTACTTTAGACTGAACCTCAGAGCTAATATCTGCAGGAATTTTGTCCTTATTATCTTTAAGGGCTTTTTCTGCTTGGAATACTAAAGAGTCAGCTTTGTTGCGCGCTTCGGCCACTTCATGCTTTTTCTTATCTTCTTCAGCATGTAGCTCAGCATCTTTTACCATTCTTTCAATCTCGCTCTCATCTAAACCAGATTTCACTTCCACACGGATTTTTTGCTCTTTGCCTGATCCTTTATCTTTAGCCGATACATTTAAAATACCATCAGCATTGATATCAAAAGATACTTCAATTTGTGGCAAACCGCGCGGCGCTGGAGGGATGTCTGTTAGATCAAAACGGCCCACTTCTTTGTTGTCAGAAGCCATTTTTCTCTCACCTTGCAAGATTACAATAGTAACTGTGGGCTGGTTATCTGCCGCAGTTGAGAAAACTTGTGTCTTCTTAGTAGGTATTGTGGTGTTTCTTTGTACTAAAGGTGTGCATACGCCGCCCATAGTTTCAATTCCTAAAGTTAGAGGAATCACATCTAAAAGAAGAACATCTTTAACATCGCCTGAAAGAACGCCGCCTTGAATCGCTGCGCCTGTAGCTACTACTTCATCCGGGTTTACAGATTTGTTTGGCTCTTTACCAGTTTCAGCTTTAACAGCTTCCACAACAGCAGGAATACGTGTTGATCCACCTACTAAAATCACTTCATCAATATCGCTTGCAGAAAGACCCGCATCTTTCAGGGCTTTTTTGCACGGATCAATAGTACGTTTAACTAAGTCATCAACAAGAGATTCAAGTTTTGCACGACTCAGCTTTACATTCATATGCTTTGGTCCGCTGGCATCAGCGGTAATGAAAGGTAAATTGACTTCTGTTGATGCTGTTGAAGACAGTTCAATTTTTGCTTTTTCTGCAGCTTCTTTGAGGCGTTGAAGTGCTAAGCGATCTTCACGCAGATCAATACCCTGCTCTTTTTTAAATTCATCCGCAAGGTAAGAAATAATGGTATAGTCAAAATCTTCACCGCCTAAAAAAGTATCACCATTTGTGGATTTGACTTCAAAAACACCATCACCAATCTCAAGAATTGAAACATC